>JALSOP010000092.1 GCA_026986435.1 Desulfurococcales archaeon
TTGTACTCATAGATCTTGACTCTGTAGTCTGAATAAAGGTTCATCAGTAACCTATACCCGTTCTTTACTCGGATTGTTTTAGCCATTGCTTATCCTGTTTGTATTAGTTCTCTCCGATATTTAATGATTACGATCGACATTTTGTAGATAGATAAATTTTTAATCTTTTAAGCTTAGAGTATACATCCTCTTTAAATTGCTCAATGATCTCCTCGTTAATACCTCTTTTTGATACAATATTTTTTATAATTTTCTCAACGATAAAGTACCTCTTATACTTTTCGTTTAGGCGTCTCCAATTTATCCCAGCGAGCGCCTTACCCACGCGTTCGTCATAGGGGAGCACGTCCTTAAGCATGAGGACGGCTATTATCGGGTACCCGATGTATCCTCTGTAGATCGTGCCGTTATCCGTGCTGCAGGCTTCTCTCAGGTCCTCGGAGACGTACACTGTGTAAGTCCTGGATCCATCCGAAGAAATAACTCGGGCATACCCCTTTTCTGGGACGTCTAGGTGCACTCTCCCGTCGGCGATAGCGGCTGCAGCCTCGAGCACCTTAATCTTTGGGGGTAGGCGCAGCCTCATTTACGGCATCCAGAACACGTTCTGTTATTTGGTGAATAAAACTTACCTGTAATTTATTTGGGGCCTTTATGCCTCCTCAGCAGCCCTTATTTTTTCGGCGTACTTCTCCGGGGTCAGTAGCTTGGATGTGTCTATGTTACTTGTCTTGATCTTGAGTATCCACCCTGCCCCGTACGGGTCCTTGTTGATGAGGTCGGGTGAGTCAATGAGCTCCTCATTGACCTCAACAACCTCGCCGTCGAACGGCGTGTACACATCGGCGGTGGTCTTCACGGACTCCAGCGTCGCTATGGGCTCCCCTGCCGACACCTCTGTGCCGGGCTCTGGGAGGTCGACGTTGACTATGTACCTCAGCTTCTTCTGGGCGTAGTCGGTAACGCCCATCGTTATGGTGTCGCCCTCGACCTTCACCCACTCATCGCTCTCTGTGTAGTAGAGACCGTCCTTTACGAGGTACTCACCTATCTTAGTCTTGACCACGATGTCCCCCATGGGATCACCTCAGATAAATGGTGGGTCCTGTATTTTAGCACTATAGAGCTTACCCCTTACCTCAACATTGACCTTGAACCCTATGTAAGCGTGGCTGGACTTCACGTACGCCAGAGCTATCGCCCTGTTTAGGAGTGGCGAGTACCCGCCGCTGGTGACGTACCCTATGACCTCATTGCCTGCGTATACCTTGTCCCCGTGCCTGGGTATTTTCCTCACTCCTTTCTTGAGTTTGAGGCCTACGCGGAACCTGCTCACGCCCTTCTCGTATGCCTCCTGCACCTTATCGCACCCAACGCACTCTGTCTTCCCTAGGGTGAGGGCTAACCAGTACCTCACCTCTATCGGGTTGGTTGACTCGTCCATGTCGCTCCCGACGAGGAGGTACCCCATCTCCAGCCTTAGGCTATCCCTCGCTATAAGGCCAGCGGGCTTCGCGCCCGCCTCCACAGCCTTCAGCAGGATCTCCTTCCCGTGGTCTATGGTGGTCCATATCTCGAATCCGTGGGAACGTACCTCCTCACCAGTCCAGCCAGACCTGCTGACGAGGGTCGCCTTCTTTCCGAGGACCTCGGGCTCCCACAGGAACTGAAGAATCTTTAGATCCTCGAATCCCTTGATCCCGAGAGCCTCCATGACCTCCGGCGCCTTAGGGCCCTGGACGGCTATGAGCACTGTGTCGTAGGTCACGTTCTGTATGTCGACATCCGAGGGTGCATACCCGAGCTTCTCCCTCCACTTAAGCATCCACTCCAGGTCGGACTCCACATTGGGTGCGTTCACGACGGCTAGCCACAGGTCGTCCTTGACCCTGTAGAGCATGTTATCGTCTATTATGCCTCCGTCTTCGTTGAGGAGGAGGACGGGCCCGCTCATGCTGTTCTCCTTGACCTTGCTCAGATCCTTAGTGACTAGCTTCTGCAGGAACTCGAACACCTTAGACCCCTTAAGCACGTACCTCCCCATGTGGGACACGTCGAAGACTGTGACAGCGTTCCTCGTGGCCAGGTGTTCCTCGATCGGGTTACCGTAATCGAGGCTCGTGAGCCACCCGGCGAACTCGCCGGGGTTACCTCCGAGCTTCTTTTGGGTCTCAAGCAGTGGTACCTCCCTTACCAAGTTTACTGCACCAACCTACTCTTGGCTGGACACGAAATTATGCGTACCTCTGAAAACCTTTACCAGGTGCGTGTAAATATGGAAATAGTTCCTTGGCGCTGGTGACGATGCAGTATCTAGTGTAGGATTAACATAATACGAAAAATTAACGAATGCGAATACTTCATTGGTGTCTGTGGGTGCCGCATCCATGGATCCCGAACTCCTCACCAGAGATCAAGAAGCGGATGATGGAGTTCTTGGGGATAAGTGACATAATGGAGCTATTGAGCGACGTACCGAGCAACCTCATTCTCCACGAGCCCCCCGCAGTAGGCAGGGGCAGGGTGCTCTCGGAGTACGAGGTCGTCAGGGAGATGCGTAGGCTCGCCTCAAAGAACAGGGTCTTCAAGGATCCGCCTCCATTCATAGGTGGTGGGGTGTGTTATCACTACGTCCCCTCCCTCGTTAAGGCACTCGCCTCGAGGGCGGAGTTCTACACGGCGTACACGCCGTATCAGGCAGAGATAGCGCAGGGTCTTCTCCAGGCAATATTTGAGTACCAGTCACTCATGGCCGAGCTCTACGGTGTGGATATAGTCAATGCGTCAATGTATAACGGTTCCACAGCGGCGGCGGAGGCCGTGCGCATGGCCGTTAGGGTGAAGCGGAGGAGGAACAGGGTATTAGTTGCGGCAACGGTGCACCCGGAGGTAAAGGAGGTCATAAGGACGTGGGTATGGGGCATCGGGATAAAGATCGAGGAATTCGGTGACGTCAGTAAGGGCAAGGTGAGCGCCGAGAACCTTAAGGCTAAGATAGGGGACGACGTTGCCGGGGTCTACATAGAGAACCCGAACTTCTTCGGCGCGATCGAGGACGAGTTAAGGGCTATCATAGAGGTGGCACATGAGAAGGGTGCGCTAGCAATAGTCAACGCTGACCCAATCCTCCTCGGCGTGCTCGAGGCGCCTGGGAAACTGGGCGCCGACATAGTCGTGGGGGATGCCCAGCCCCTTGGCCTAGGCCTGAACTACGGCGGGCCATCGGCGGGGATCTTCGGGATAAAGTACGATAGGGTGTTGCTGAGGCAGCTACCAGGGAGGCTCATCGGCGCGACGAGAACAGAGGATGGGAAAGACCTAGGGTTCGCCATGGTACTGCAGACGAGGGAGCAGCACATAAAGAGGGAGAGAGCTACCTCGAACATAACCACGAACTCGGGCCTCATGGCCGTCATGGCGGCCTTCTACGTATCCTTACTCGGGGCAACGGGCCTGCGCAAGATAGGTGAAGCGATCGCCGGGCGCACAGCGTACGCCCTCCGCAGGCTTAAGGAGGCTGGCATCGAGGCTCCGGCGCTGAGGGCCCACTTCCTCAAGCAGTTCCCTGTGAGGGTGGGCGGCGATGCGGAGGCGGTCATCAAGGAGGCACTAGCTCATGGCGTGCACGTGGGGCCGCCGCTCTCGCGGTTCTTCAGGAACATGCGCGGTGAGTGCCTAGTGTGTGTCACCGAGGCCCACACACGCGAGGACATCGAGAGGCTTGCGGAGGTATTGTCTCAGGTAGGGGGTGGTGAGTGATGGTGTTTAGGCAGGCTAAGTGGGGAGAGAAGATAATTCTCGAGTACCCCAGCGGCAAGCCTACCTTCGTGATAGATGAGGAATTCATCAGCATGGGGAGGGAGTACCTCTCTACCCTACCGCGGGACACCGTGAGGAAGGAACCGCCGAACATACCGGACATAAGCGAGGTGGAGGTCGCCAGGCACTTCACTAGGCTATCGCAGATGGCCTACGGCGTTGACACGGGCCCCGTGCCCCTCGGCTCATGCACAATGAAATACAACCCGAAGGTGAACGAGGAGGTAGCGTCTTGGGAGGAGTTCGCTACCATACACCCATACCAGGACGAGGAGACAGTGCAGGGAGTGCTCCAGATAATCTACGAGCTACAGAAGTGGTTGGCCGACCTAACAGGGATGGACGTATGCACGATACACCCGCCAGCTGGTGCGGCAGGCGAGTTTGCCGGCGCCCTAATGATAAAGAAGTACCTCATTGACAAGGGATTCGAGAACAAGGACGAGATGATAGTCCCGGAGAGCGCCCACGGAACGAACCCGGCGAGCGCCGTGATGGCGGGGTTCAGGGTCGTTAAGGTACCAGCTGATGAGGCAGGCGACACGGATCTTGAGGCGATAAAGGCTGTGGCCGGTGAGAGGACGGCAGGCATAATGTTGACTAACCCATCAACTCTGGGGCTCTTCGAGTCCAGGATCCTCGAGATCGCTGACACAATCCACTCAGTTAATGGTCTACTGTACTACGATGGCGCTAACCTAAACGGGATCCTCGGAATTGTTAGGCCGGGTGACATGGGCTTCGACGTTGTGCACCTAAACCTTCACAAGACCTTCTCCACACCGCATGGAGGCGGCGGGCCGGGAGGCGGCGTGCTCTGCGCCAAGGGAGCCCTCAAGGACTACATACCCGTACCTCTGGTTGATTACGACGGGAGGAAGTACTACCTCAACTACGACATACCGAGAACCATAGGGAGGATAACGTGGTTCTACGGCAACGTGATCCCGGCCGTGAAGGCCTTCATGTACATACTGGCCCTCGGCCCAGCGATCCGTGAGGTGGCTGAGATAGCTGTGCTGAACACTAACTACCTCATGAAGAAGCTCGTCGGCCTCCCCGGGGTGGACCTGATATACGGTAAGGGAAGGTGGAGGAAGCACGAGGTCGTCATAAGCTTCGACAGGCTCCACAAAGAGACCGGCGTATCCGCTGAGGACGTCGCTAAGGCGTTGCTTGACAGAGGCTTCCACGCACCGACAATATACTTCCCCTTGATAGTTCCGGAGGCCCACATGATCGAGCTCACAGAGTCTGAGCCGATAGAGATGATCGACGCCATAGCCGAGGCGTACAGGGAGGTAGTTAAGAAGGCTTACGAGGCACCGGAAGAGCTCAAGAAGACTCCGATGAATACCGCAGTTGGGCGCCTTGACTTGATGCTGGCAAACCACCCACGCACTGTGTCGCCGACGTACAAGCTAATGAAGGAGAGGCTACTGGGCGGCGAGCCTGGAAAGTAGCTCTGGGTCGGAAGCTGGCAACACCCTCACGATCGTTTCTTCCTTAAAACCTGTCACGAACCTGTAGAACCCACTCATCTCCTTGTCAAGTGCCGGATCCCCCGTATCTACGAGCGCGTACTTGAGCCCCCTCAGCTTTGTCGGGGTCGCTATAGGCAGGATCCCCCTCTTTCCACCAATCGTGCGGAGCACCCTCGGGGTCAGCTGCTGGTTCCCGCGGCCGATTAGATATCCCTGCCTACCTATCACTGTTATCACTGCGACTGCGTTGCGATGCCTGCTGAGGAGTTCGAGGATCCCCTTCTCGCCCAGGTCCATCCCTATGACCTCACCGTTTATCATTGCGTCAAAGCCGAGAAGGGTCTTCGGCTGCCCCAGTAAATCAGTTATTGCCTTAACGGTTGAGCCAGGGCCGAGGAGGTAGAGAATGTCCTTTCTCATTAACTCGCTCACGAAGTACTCAGCTATGGCCTCCTTCTCCTCAGACTCCCCTCCATATCCTCCGAAGTCCTTGCTCGGTATCACGAGCCCGGGGACATCGGGTGCGAGAACGTACGTGAACACGCGCACCCTGAGTAGGCCCTTAGCTATTGCTTCCTCATCTGCGTCGGCGACCTCGGCGACGTCGACGCTCCTTGATTCAGCGAACCTGGCGATGACGGCGGCAGCCGCCTCTGGCGATGAGGCGAAGACCCCGGAGTACATCTTTACACCTGAAGGTATTCCCAGTATAGGGACCCTCTTATCCACGGCTTGGGCTATGTCCCTTGCTGTTCCGTCCCCGCCTACGAACACTACCAAGTCCACACCCTCCTCCGTGAACGTTTTTGCGGCCTTGACAGTGTCTTCTGGCGTGGTTTCCCTGTTTTCAGGTATTGGTATGCAGGAGTAGCTAGGGTATTGAACCTCTTTGAGGTAGTCGCAGCCCATCATGTTGTTGGCGGCCACGACGCGTATCCTGTGATCGTACCTTAACAGTGCCCTCAAAAAGCGCCTAGCTCTGTTGGGTGAGACGGGTTTAGCCCCTCGCCTTACAGCCTCTATGACGAGGTCACCGTCGGTTCCCTTAAGCCCCACTGAGCCCCCCATCCCGGCTATTGGGTTAACTAGGAAGCCGATGCATAGCATCTTCTGCATCTCCGCTTTAGTGTTTGACGTAGGATATGAAGCTTAAGTTAGTGTAGCTGGAGTTACTTTCTCTTATCTCTCACTCACAGTGAGTTAGTGATGTGCGGAAATTCTTGAAAATATTATTGACTCATCGTCATTGAGGCTGAGTATGTTGAAGTGTCCCCTCTGTGGATCGCAGAGCATTGTGTGGGATTTTGAGAGGGGTGAGGTAGTGTGTACCTCTTGCGGTTATGTTGTCGAGCGAATATATGTTAGTAGTGAAGTCAGGCATGTATCGGAGGCTGCTCGCCACTACGCTAAAGGGTACATAACCCTCAGCAGGGAGACGAGGAGGTTCCTAGAGCTAATGAAGTACGTCAAGATATCGAGGAAAGAACTCTACATAGACTGGGACTCATTCCGGGAGTACGTGAGGACAGGTAGGAGGGTTAGGGTGCTCAAGCTAAGGGTAAGGCCTATACCCGAGAACCTGAGAGAGGTCGTTGACCCGATTATGAAAGTTATTGAAAAATATCCCAGGCTTTCTTCAAGAACTATTCGAGGGAAGACTGCCGCCTCACTACTCGCGTTATACCTAGCACTCGATGCACGCCCAAATCTGGTCGCTATTGCTAGGCTAGTGGGGGTAAGCAGAACCCAGTTAGCAAGGATAATGAAGCTGATCAAGATCTATGGGATACATTCTCGAGAAGATGTGAAGGAGGTCGCTACTAAGTATAGGAGCATGTTGATGAAACACCTTGCTAAGTGAGCTTGCTATACAATTGAGGAAAGAACGTCTTCAGGCACAGTGAAAACGTAAAGACGTCCTCTCAGCTCACCCAGTTCCTTTAGTCTCTTTATTGCATCGTTTCCGTTAATTGGTGGTTTATCTGGTTCCTCTATGCGTAATCCAACGATTCTTCCTCCTTTGATCAGCACTTTTATGTTGATCTTCTCAGTCCTTACGTTAGCATAAACCGGTCCCTTCTTGACGATGTCGCCCACGAGCTTAGATAGTTCGCTGAGTAATTTGCTTCCATCCGTCACTATCCTCTCGGTCCTCTCTAATGATGCCTTCAGTATTATAGAACCGAGGAGCACAGGATCTTCGAGGGCGGAGGGATTGTCCACGACCGCGAGTTTGCCTGTTTTAATTGCTTTGCCCTCTTCAGCTCTGGCGGATGTTATGGGCTTCGCCTCCTCAATCTTGGTTTTTGTAAACTTTCCTTCCTCCTCATGTGTTGTTGCTGGTGTTAAGGTGGGCTGTCTGATCGCGGGCTGGAGTGTTGGGCGGCGCGGTGGTGCCTTAGCCGCCTTGCGTGACTTAACGGCCTCAGCTATTGCTGGTAGCTGGAATATGAGCTTATTCTTTAAGTCATCGACGAATGCTACTATTGACGAACCCAACAATCTCTCCCTTAGGAAACCAGCCCTGAAGACCAGGTTGCCAGAGATTATCGAGCCTGTCCCACGCGGCATGATTTCATAGGTAAGTGTGAAGTTCACCTGCCCCTGCACGGTAACTTTTATGAAATGGGCCCTTCCCCTGGATGTGTACTCAAGCTTTACCCTTGCGTCATAGAGTGCTCCTGCTATCCTAAGTCTTATCTGTGCCTCATTCTCGTTGAGTTTATTCATGGACTCGAAAATCGACCATAGCGGTAGGTGTAATTCTAGGTCTCGCAGTATCTCTGCCACAGTATCAGGTGGGGCTAGAGTCAGCACTTCAAATGTACGCTTGATTACCAATGTCTATCTCACCTTCTACCGTAATATATTGCGTTTATATCACGTTAAAAGTAATCTGGTTTAGAGAAACTTATTTACTCTCCTCCTCACCACTACATACCCTGTTTATGATCTCCTTAACTATCGTAGCGACTAAGCGTCCCTCAGCACGTCCTCTGAGCTCCCTCATTGCTGCCCCCATTAGCATGCCAAATGAGCGTTCGCATAGGTTCCTCACCTTATCAATTCTTTCCTCAACAATCCTCTTAACAACAGCTTTCACCTCCTCCTCGGAGAGCCCAAGGTACTTCGATGCTATTGCCTCAAGGCCCTTCTCTGGATGCTGAGCCTTCTCTTTCAGCATCTCGGCCACAGCGTCCTTGGGTACTTTGCCATCATGGTAGAGGCGCAGGGCCTTCACCATGTCCTCCCTGCTTAACCTGCTCACGTCTATGCCCTCAGACCTTAGTCCCCTCAACGTGATCACGAGTAGTGACGCAACGAACTTCCTATCGATGCCGGGCATCGACTCTATGATGTCGAGATACGTGTGAAGGTCATCACTCCATATCAGCTGCTTGGCAAGCTCCTTACCTAGTCCATGCCCGCTCTCAAGGGTCTTCAAGAACTCATCAGGCAGAGGAGGCTTAATTCTCTCAGCCTCCCTCAACAGTCCTTTGTCGACCCTAACAGGGGGTACATCCGTCTCGGGATACATACGCGCAGCGCCTGGCTGCGGGCGAAGGTACCTTGTCGTTCCGTCGGGATTAGCTCCCCTAGTTTCCTTAGGTATCCCTATCAAGGCATGCCTTGCCCGCTCTATCACTGCTCTCAATGCCCTGCGCGCCTGCTCCTCCTTAGCCAGTACCAGGACGAACGCGTCCCTGCTTGGGTCACCGCCCAGTGCCTCATATATAGCGGCTACTTTGTCCTCACTGATCCCGTACTTAGGTAGTTCGTCGCTGTGGATTATACCGCCAACACCTCCCCAGGCCTTGGCGTAGTCGGATAGCTCAGTACCGAACCTGCGCCCAGGCTGTACTTCAGTCCTGAGGATTCCCTTGAAGCCCCTCATGAGAACTCCGTAGACACCGCCGCCAGCCTTTAGCACGCGCCGTACCAGCTTACTCTTCGAGTTCTTGAGTAGGTCGGTGAGGTTGATTATCTCATCGCTCACGTCGTTCTCCTTAACACCCCTGGCCCTTAACTCGTCACGGATCTCTAGAAGCCTCAGTTGCCTCATGGCCTCGTACTCGACTATCTTCGGTATCAGTTCGAGGAGGCTAACACCCTTTATCTCGGTCTTGACACCGCCCCTAATTGATACGTTCAGGTCCTGCCTTATGGTGCCGAGACCACGCTTAACCCTACCGGTTAGCCTGAGTAGGAGACCTATTGAGGCGGCCACTCTCATAGCCAGTTCCGGGTCATCAATGTCTGGCTCGGTCGCGATCTCTATGAGGGGTATCCCTAAGCGATCCAGGCTGTACTTCACATAGCCGGGTCCCTCCTCCAGCTTCCGCGCGGCGTCTTCCTCAAGGGCTATTGTCTGTATGCCTACTTTTCTACCATCTATCGTTATGTGGCCACCAATAGCGACTATGGCGGTTCTCTGAAAGCCAGTGGTGTTCGATCCGTCGACTACGATCTTTCTCATATATTGTATCTCGTCGATAAGATTCGAATTAAGTGCCTTAGCTATGGCTATCGTTATTGTTAGTGCCTCCTTGTTAACCTCGTGCGGCGGCTCCTCGTCCATCTCGACTAGGCATGCGTGACCCTTGGGGACAACGTAGATTATTTTCCTGCCTTTTTGTATCTCGTACGCAGCGGCGGGGTCTACGTCACCGATCTCGCTCTTGCTCACCTTCAGGTACCTCACGATCTCCTTGTGGGGGGTCTCCTGCGAGGCTAGCTCAGTGGGGCATCCGCAGAAGAGTTTATGTTTTGTGTTCAGCTGCTGATGGATTTCTAGGCCGACCTTAAGACCTAGTTTCCTGTAGTCGAGCTTATCCATGGTACCACCTCGGATAAACGTCCTCCTCGTGCCTGAGCGAGATCTCCCCGGCGATATTGGTCAGCATCACCTCAGGGACCCTCTCCTTGCTGAAGTGGGCTAGTGCCCAGGAGAGCTTAACATAGGCTGTCTCGGGCAGCATGTCGGCTAGAGGCACGGCCCCGGCCTTGATGAGCTTCCTCCCGTTGCTGTAAACGTTGAGATTGACCCTGCCGAAGAGCGTCTGCGTTGTTATCCCAACGAATACTCCAGAGTCAACCACTCTCTTCACGCTCGGGATGCAGTAGCTCGGTATGTGGCCCAGCCCGGTGCCTGCGAGCACGATACCCCTGACGTCCTCCTGGGCTAGGTACTCGATGATCTCGCATCGCATCCCTGGGTACGTGTAGATCAGGGCTACCCTCTCCTCGAAACCTATGGAGGGGCTGGGCCCACTCTCGTTCCTCGGTATGTAATAGTTGGTGAGAAGCTCCACCTCGAAATCAGGAGAGGTCAGCTTTGCTAAGGGCTTAGCGTTAATCGACTGAAACGCGTCCCTCCTGCTTGAATGCATCTTCCTCACCCTGACCCCCCTATGGGCGAGGGCGTAGGTATCGGAGGGCGTGCCATGCATAACGACTACTGACTCACCGAACGGCGCCTTCAGCGATGTGGCGGTGGCTGCCCTCAGGTTGAACACAGCGTCTGTGCTCGGTCTGTCGCTGCTCCTCTGGGAACCGACGAAAGCTATCGATATGGGGAGCTTCTGGAGGGCGAACGCTATTGCGGCGGCTGTGTAACCCATTGTGTCCGTTCCGTGAGCTACCACCACAGCGTCGGCGCCTCTTCTGATCTCGGCCAATACCTCCTCGGCTATCCTCCCCCAGTCCGTGGGACGCATGTCCTCGCTCAAAACACGCATCAGCTCCACTACCCTCAACTTCTTTGCGATGCTCCTTAACTCGGGAACCATCTCGACGAGTTCGGACGCCGTAATAGCTGGGCGGACGGCACCTGTTTCGTACTCAACTTTGCTGGCTATTGTGCCACCAGTCGATATGAGTGTTATGTTCCTTTCGCCCTCTCCCTCGATCTCGGTTCTCGCTGGGGGCGGCACCTTCCCTATCTCGGTAGCACCCTTCTGGACAATTTCTATCTTCGCGATCTTTTCTCGAGAGACCCCGATGTTGTAGCCGTTCCTCAGCTTCACTACTATGACGTCGCT
>JALSOP010000093.1 GCA_026986435.1 Desulfurococcales archaeon
GAGCATTCGTGACCTGGCCTTATATGTACGTAAACATCGTGATGGCTCTCCGCAGAGCCGGAATAACAAATATCACTGACCTAACGGGTCTGGATAAGCACGTAAAGGCCGCCGAAGGCGTCCGTGACTTCGAGATAAGGTTCACTGGAGAGCTCAGGGATTATCAGGAAGAGGCACTGAGCCGTTGGCTAAAGAACAAAAACAGCGGAATAATTGCCTTACCAACAGGCGCTGGCAAGACAGTCGTGGGAGCGGCGGCGATAGCTGAGGTGGGGGTACGTACACTCATTGTTGCTGCAACTAAGGAACAGGTCAGGCAGTGGAGAGAGAAAATACTTCAGTTCACCGACGCTACATCCTCGATGATTGGGCTTTACTACAGTGACGAGAAGAGAAAGGCACCGATAACGATAACGACGTATCAGAGCGCTACTAGGAAGTTAATGGAGTTTGTTTCTGATTACCCACTCTTAATAATTGATGAGGTGCATCACCTACCCGCGAAGACCTTCCGAATAATAGCCACCGGGATGCCCTCACCCTTCAGGATGGGTCTCTCGGCCACGCCCGAGCGTGAGGACGGTGAACATGAAAGACTATTCCCCCTAATGGGGGGCATAATATACTACATCTCACCAGCAACGCTCGCAGAGAAAGGATACCTCGCCAAGTACGAGATAAAGACGATCAAGGTGGAACTCACACCTCAGGAAAAGAAGCGCTATAATGAGCTAAGGAGGAAATACAGGGCCTTCGCAGGGTCCTCAACATTCGAAGAGGTTCTTGAGGCGGTGAGGAGGGGAGACAGAAGAGCGAGGGAGGCGTTGAGGGTGCATCAAGAGATGATAAAGATAGCGCAGCAATCCGAGGCCAAGGTTAGGAAAGCTATTGAAATAATCAATGAGGAACTCGAGAAAGGATCCAAAATAATAGTGTTCGCCCAGTACGTCGACCTCGCAAAGAGAATAGCCTCTGAGGTAGGCGGTTTCCTACTCACGGGGTCTACCGAGCCCAGTAGGAGGAAAGTTATACTGGAGAGATTCAGGAGGGCCAGGAGCGGGGTGCTGGTCGTGACGACCGTGGGTGACGAGGGAATCGATATTCCGGATGCCTCAGTCGGAATAATAATAGCTGGTACAGGATCTCGGAGACAGTTCGTTCAGAGACTAGGCAGGCTGCTCAGGCCAGCACCAGGGAAGGTTGCGAGGCTTTACGAGATAATCTCGAAGGGCACGACCGAGGAACACCAGTCGAGGAGAAGGAGGCAAAACAAACTGATCTAGGCCTCTCCACTAGCACGAGTACATCATTGCCCTCAAGTACAGAGTTCTTGCGCCTTCGACACAATCACAGAAGAAGATGAAGGACCTGTTATGCGTGATTTCAGCAGCAACCACAGCATCACCTATGAAGACAAGGGGTTTACTCACGTAGCCAAGCCTTCCTAGGTATCCCGGGTCCCAGCACTTACATGACACCTCACGACGGCCTAGGCCAGAGAGTACAGGGTGGGTGCTCCATAAGTACGTGAGAATACCTGACGCGCTGAATTCGTCACCGAAAGATACGAGGGCAACCTGCCTCTTGTTAAGCCCGGCGTCTAGGTCCTCAATACTACGATAACACCTTACCTCACACCCGCCCGCCCCGCTTATGAGGGAGGCCGTACCAACAAGTTCAGAGAGGGGACAACCCTCCTCAACAGCTCCAGGCAAACCAATTGGCTTGACCTCCAACCAAGCATCATCGGCTAAGACATAGCTCCTCATGGAACTCTTACCTAACTCGTTTCCAGACGGTGTCACGATAGAGCCCGAAGGGATTCCGATGAACTTAGTGGTACCCCTGATCTTGGCGGGTATCACCGCGGGTTTCAAGGTCAGATAGGCACCAACCCTGGCGAGGTTGAGTATATCGCCGAACTTCGACGGGAAGTCATGCCCCGGTACATGAACTAACCACCCCGCCTCGAACCTCACGTTCCCCCACCCCACGCCTCGGTAGCCTGGTTACCGCTCATCTCCTCGCGCCTTACTAGGCTCCTCATCGGCGGTCAGTAATAATAATTAAGTTTCTCTAATGAAATATTATTGGGTATTATCTTGCCTTATGCAATAGTTTTAATCAAAACAGACGTTGGAACAGAGAGGGATGTGCTCAAGAAGCTCATGAATGTTGAAGGTGTTGTAGAGGCGTACGAAGTATACGGCATGTACGATATAGTCGTTAAAATCTTCGCTGACTCATACGAGAAGCTCAGGGAGACGGTCATGAAGGACATACGAAGTATCAAGGAGATTCAAGAGACAACAACCATGATAGTTGTTGAGAGTGTTAAAAAGTGAGGCCTGCCCGTTTTTGCACTAAATATTAAGCCTTTCTCTTACGAACACCGCTATATCACTTACCCCGTCCCTCAGTGCGTACTCCACTCCCTTCATGAATAGTCTCTCGTTGATCGGCCCGTAGCGCTTGCCTCCAACACCCGCAGCCATCTTCCTTGCTTCCTCAAGGGAGTAAATCCCGGCCTCCTCCGCTATTCTTGAGAAGTAGCCGAAGATCACCATGTTTGCACCGACAGGGTTTCCGAGGGCTATGGCCGTCTCCGACGCGCTGAGGTACCTGACCTTAGCTACTCTCTCTAAAGCATTCTTCAGCTCCTTCGGCTGGGGCACCTTAGTTCCCGGCAGCGAGGGTTTTATTGCCTTATCATTCACTATCGCGAAGGACCCGTGCCTGAGGTAGTAGGAATATCTCGTTGCTTCTATGAGTTCCAGCGCTAGCATGAGGTCGGCTTCACCCTCACTTATAGTAGGCGCTACTACCTCCTTCC
>JALSOP010000094.1 GCA_026986435.1 Desulfurococcales archaeon
CTGGGGGGCACATAAGGAGGAGGGGTTCAGGTGGTGGGTCCTCAGGCTCTCGCACGCGCTCAAGCTCTACGACCTCGTCAGGCTCGACCACTTCAGGGGGTTCATGGCGTACTGGGAGGTGAGGGCCGGCTCCCCAACGGCCGAGAAGGGGAGGTGGGTCAGGGTGCCGTACGAGGAATTCTTCGAGACCCTCGCACGCTCATTCCCCTCGATGCCCTTCATAGCCGAGGACCTGGGCTTCATAACAGCCGACGTTAGGGAGGTGATGCTGAAGTATTCCCTCCCCGGCATGAGGGTGCTCGTATTCGCGTTCTCCGGCGACCCGAGGAACGAGCACCTACCGCATAACCTTGGGAGGAACATGGTCATCTACACCAGCACCCACGACACCAACACAGTCCTCGGGTGGTTCACGGATGAGGCCCCGAGGAGGTCGAGGGCCGCCCTAAGCAGGTACGTTGGCAAGCGCGTGACCTCTAAGAACGTCGTTAAGGAGGTAACCAGGCTGGCGATGGCGTCACCTCCCTCACTGGCTGTGGTGCAGATGCAGGACGTCCTGATGCTGGGTAGTGAGGCACGGATGAACAGGCCGGGCACGTCCAGCGGTAACTGGTTGTGGAGGGCGACATCGATCAGGAGGGAGGACATGGTATGGGTGGCCGAGCTAGCGGAGATCTACGGCCGCGTCACTGGGGCCTTAACCTAGCTATGAAGAACCCGTCCGTTCTATCGAGGTGTGGGTACATCCTGCCCACATTTTCCGCGACCGAGTACGCGCTGTAGCCGTTCCTCAGCCAGGGGAGGGGCTTCTCGGGCTCGTATAGTTGGGCGAGAGCCTCCACATGCTCCTCACCCTCCTCAGGCATGACAGAGCACGTGGAGTACACGACGTACTCTGGATCCATGTCATAGGCGGCGAGAAGCATCTCCCTCTGGAGCCTCGAATAATGAGCCACCTTCCCCTCAGTCAAGCTCACCTTTATCCCAGGGTCCTTACCGACGGCGCCCGAGTTACTGCACGGAGCGTCCAGGAGCACCTTCTCAGCCCGCCCCACCAGAGGCCTCGCTGTGGAGTCGGCGGCGACCAGCTGAACCCTCCCTAGGTCAGTGCCCAGCTTCTTCAGGAGGTTCCTGGCCTGCACCAACCTCCTAACGCTTATGTCGACCGCGACAACCCTGGCACCGTTCTCGGTGAGCATCATAATGAGTGAGGTCTTCATCCCCGGGGCTGCTGCCATGTCAACGACTGTGTCCCCCGGCTCGGGCCTAAGTGCCTCCACGACGGCGGCGGAGGCCTTATCCTGCGGTATCGCCTTGAACTCCTTAACGGGCCTGAGGAGCCTCACAGGCTTCGGCGTGCTCACAACCATGAGCATGTAGGGTATGTGCTTGTCCTGCTCCACCACCACGCCCTCGGACTCAAGCTCCTTAATGACCCGATCAACGTCGGCGACGAGGGTGTTCACCCTGAGCCACCAGACCCGCTTATTCATTGCCTCAAGCATCCTCTCCCCCTCATCCTTACCGAGTAGTTCCGTGATCCTCTCATAGAACCAGCGAGGGTACGACAGCCTGCAGTGCGGCTCCCTCGGCTCCTCCACGCCCTCGAGCCAGGCTCTAGCGAGCGCCCCGTACCTCTTCCTCCTACCCAGTACGCAGACAAGTTTCCAGTAATCGCTGACGAACCTCCTCACCATCTCGTAGAGTCTCTCCCTTTCCTCAAGCGTCTTCGCGCATTTCCCGGTGCACGCCATCTTGAAGGCTACGTCGACTGACACGCTTCTCTCTACGACGTAATAGAGAGCGCTCGCCAGCAACCTAATCAGTTTTCTGTCCCTCACTCCGGGGACGCACCTATGGCCTGGGCCCCTCCGCAGTTATATCTCTGCCCGCGTAATACCGCGTAATCACTGTCTGGAGGCGGCCGCGCGGCAAGATCGGTAGTTCCCCACTTATCCGTCCCAAACCCTATGGATAGTTTTAGGGGCGGGTTTGAGCGGCTTCATTTATTCAGTTACTCTGGAAGTGCTCTCGAGGTATAGGGAGAAGGCCGAGGCAGTGCTTAAGGCAGCGGTCAAGCTCGCTGCCAGGAACAGGGAAAGAGGTACCGCACCGGGTGATTTCGAGTTCCGCGAGCTTGTTCGGGAGCTGAGGGAGGCCGGGATAGAGTATAACCCATCATCCCTCCTCACCAGGCTGGAGAGGGACTACGGAATAATCGAGAGGACGCTGAGAACATCTACGCAGAAGTGGTGGAGGTTCAGGAGCCTCGAGGAGGTCGTCATGGCACTGAAAGACTTCTCCGGTGAAGGCGATGAAGTCGACGAGATCGCTGACCCAGAGGAGGCCCTGCTGGAGCTGAAGGTCAGGCTCGTGGACATAGACTCAACGATATCGAGGCTCAAAGCCCTTGCACAGAGGGGGAGGCTTGGGAGAAGGGAGAGGGAGGAGCTGAAGAAGATAGTGATGAATGAGCTGACGGAGGCTGTGAAGGTCCTTAAGGAGGTGGAGGAGTACGGGGCTGAGAGGTTCACCGACTTCGGGGTTAAGGTCAGGCTCGCGATAAAGCTGGCGATGAGGGCTGCGGCTCCCTCGGTTAAGAGTAACGAATTAGAGCTTGCCCTTGACACGATCGCGAGGACAGCGAGATGAGTGATCTAAGGTACTGCGTCATCGGCCCTGGCGCCGTCGGCTCCCTCATAATCCACGCACTTAACACGGCGGGGATCGTTCCCCGCGTGATCACGCGTTCCACCGCTAGGGCGAGCGAGCTGGCGTCCGCTGGCGCCCACATAATAACGCCGTCAGGCAAGATCGTGAAACTAGGGCTCGATCCCACCTCACCGGAGGGGTTAAGCGAGGGAGAATGCGACGTCATGATATTCGCTGTGAAGGCGTACGACACCGAGGAAGCCGCCAGGAAGGTTGGGAAAGCGCTCTCCGCTAGAGGCATCGCCGTCAGCGCCCAGAACGGGCTCGGCCCTCTCGAGGTGCTTGAGGACGTCTTCGGCCACGCCAGGTCGGCCCAGCTGGTTCTCAACCATGGCGTGTCGAGGGCAGGGGGCGGCGCCTTCAAGTGGGTGGGGGGCAGCGAGTCGTACCTTGGCCAGCGCGGGGGTACTCATTCGGCGACGTTGCTTGATAGGGTTGCGAAAGATCTTAGTCTACTAAGAGTGAGGGTTGTGCATGACATCGAGCCGCTGAGGTGGCTCAAACTGTGTGTCAACGCCGGCATTAACCCCGTCACGGCCCTCCTCAGGCAGCCTAACGCCGTCATCGCCGAAGTTGGGTGGGCTGGTGAGGTGGCCGCGTTGGCGGCCAGAGAGTGTCATGGAGTGGCTGAGGCCCTCGGCATACGACTTCCGAGGGATCCTGTTGCCGAGGTGCTTAGGGTGGCTGAGGCGACAGCCGATAACGTGTCGTCCATGGCTCAGGACCTCATCAGGTGTAGGAGGACGGAGATAGATTACATAAACGGCAAGGTCGTCGAGAAGGGCGAGGAGGTCGGGGTAAGCGCCGCAGTCAACAGGGTGCTCGCCAACCTTGTGAGGGCTGCCGAGAGGGTCTGCGGAGGGGAGGGATTAACTAGCTTCACAACCTTTCCTAACATAAGGATACGGATCGGTGGTATGCGATGAAGAAGGTGATGCCCAAGGACTTCATCAAGGCTAAGAGGGAGGGCCGGAAACTCGCGGTCGTCACAGCCTACACCCACCACCAGGCCAGGGTCGCGGACGAGGCAGGCGTTGACGGCATACTCGTAGGGGACTCGCTCGGTATGGTGATAATGGGGTACGAGAGCACCCTCCCTGTCACGATGGAGGAGGTGATGCATCATCTAAAGGCGGTACTCAGTGCCTCACCGAGAGCGCTCGTGATAGCGGACATGCCGTTTCTAGCCTACGAGGTGAGCGTGGCGGAGGCGGTGAGGAACGCTGGCTCACTGATCAAGGCCGGGGCAGGGGCGGTGAAGGTCGAGGGTGGTGAGGAGGTAGCTGACATAGTTGAGGAACTGGTGAAGGCAGGGATACCGGTGATGGGTCACGTGGGCCTCAATCCGCAAAGGTACCTTGTGCGCGGGGGCTATCGCCTCGCTGGCAAAACGGCGTCGGATGCCGAGAGGGTGCTTAGGGATGCTCTGGCACTGGAGGAGGCAGGTGCCTTCTCGGTCGTGATAGAGTTTACGGCGGCGGAGGTGGCGAAGAAGATCACCGAGATGCTCCAGATCCCGACCATCTGCATAGGCTCAGGCCCGTTCTGCGATGGCCAGGTAACGGTCTTCCATGACATACTGGGAATAAACCCTGAACCACCGCCCTTCATCAAGCGGTTCGCCAGGACTAGGGAGATGTGGCTGGAGGCCCTGCGCGCCTACGTGAGGGAGGTGAGGGAAGGTTCGTTCCCTGGTGAGGGCATGTACTGGGGGATGAGGAGCGAGCGCGATAAGGAGGAATTCGAGCGGGTTATCAACGACCTAGTAAAGAGGAGGCGAGGCTCGAGAGCCTCTCCCTGATATGTGTCAACGCCGCCGATATGACGGCGGAGTTGTTGTAGCTGCTGAGGATGTTACGGATCTCTTCCTCGCTCTTTCCCTTCATCTCTTCGGCCGCCTTGATCAGGGCGGGCATTGCCCTTACGATGTTGTCCACGATGGTTATGTTGGCTGTGAGGGACGTCCTCGAGATAGGGTTTAGGTCGACCGTGATCACGAACTTGCCGATGCGTCGGAGGGCCTCGGTTCTGTCGCCGTCCTCTAGAGGCACGAGTACGACGTCGGCTGCCGCTATGCCTCTGGGGCTCACTCTCCTTCTCTCGCTGAATAGCTCTGGTATGGTGGCTGTGGCGTCGTCGACACCGAGCACCTCCTCCGCCCCCGCCCCCAGCAGAACTTCCTTGATCTTCCTCGCCCTCACCTCGGTCCTGTAGAAGAGGTTCACCTCGATTTTTGCCCCCACAATTTCGGCGAGCCTGACTACCTCCCGAGGAACTAGCGCGGCCACGTTTCCGTTGACGGAGATGACGGGGTGCTTGGCGAGGAGGAGGGCGGCCGCAGCGGCCTCAATGGCTTTCCTAGCGAATGGCTGGGTCGCCTCACCTATTAAGTAGTCGAAGCACTCCCCCCTACCGTGAGCTATCAGCCCCTCCGGCACCACTATACCTCTCTTGAACCCCTCCACTAGCTTCTCCCTTATCATTAGGGACTCGTACCTCGGGTGGCTTCGGGGGATCTTCGTATCCCACACCTCAACGAGAACGGCTCACGGAGCAATTTAATCGAGAAGCATAGCAGGGGACGGCGCCGGCTCCATCACAACCCACTCACCGTCCTCAAGCTCCGGGACATCGTCCCATGCGATGGCGGCGAGTACGGACTTCTTCACAAAGTAATCAACGAGCTTACCCCTCCTAATGAGTTCATCGAGAACGGCCCTAACGCCGCTGGGGACAGCACTCATGAAACCGAGTGCCTCCGAGTACCTCCTCCCTGCCTCAACGAGCCTCTCCAGGGTCGGGTCCCGCAGGAACCACCTCAGGAGTTCCGCTCCCTTCTCACGCATCCTGCCCCAGAGCTCCTCAAGCATGTCGGGGGTTGTTAGGGATGAAACCCTCCTTAAGTAGACCCTCACACCGCCCGGCACGGGGTACCTCTCGACCAGGGCGATCCCCGGGGCCCCCGGCCTAATCCTCACCGCTATCGGCCCTCCAGCAAGAATCGCCGCGACATCGCCTAGGCCCGTTCCCGAGAAGACCTCGGCTACGTGGGCTATCCTAGCAGCCCTCTCGAGCGGCGGCCCCTCAGCAAAGTAGGCCAGTGAGAGCGACGCGATGGCGCTCATCCCGAGCCCATCCCCCAGCCTTACTGGGCTCTCTATGGAGACGCAGGCCCTCTTCCTAACGAGTTTTTCAACTGCCTTAGCCGTAACGAGCTCTACGCACTCGCCGTTGATTGTGAGGGTGCACCCGCACTCCCTTTCCCCGGTGACGGCGTAAGGGGCGAGGACCAGGCCCGCGCCCGTGGATCCTGTGAGGTAGGGTGATCGTGATCTGTAGGGCACCCACACCATGCTGAGGTGGTGTGGTATGGCTAGTCTCAAGTTACGTTGACCCCTACCTTTTCTAGGATGTAGTCGATTATGTACCTGGCAATGATCTCTTTCCTAGCCCTCGGAACCCTCCTCACACTCTCTCTATCAACGAGCCAGACCTCGTTCTCAGGTGATGAGAACCCGATGCCCTCAATGCTGACGTCGTTAGCCACTATGGCGTCGAACCCTCTCTTTTCGAGCTTCTCCCTGGCCGAGCTTATGAGCCTCTCCACGTCCCCCTCAGCGTACTCGGCAGCGAACCCTACCAGGAGTCCGTCGAATATCTCACGGACCTTCAGGGAGATCTTCGGTGTCGGAACGAGCTCCACCTCTATCGGTGAGTCAGTGGTTCGTAACCTCCCTTCCCAGGTCCTGCTGAACCTGAAGTCGGAGGGGGCGGCGGCTAGCGCGACGGCATGCGGGCCGATGCCCTCAACGGCCTTCATCACGGCGCCGAGCATCTCCTCGGTGGTGACGACGTTGATTACTCTCAGGTAGTATGGTGGGTGCTCCTTCAGCGGGCCCGCTACGAGCACCACGTCCGCCCCACGGAGGAAGGCCTCCCTAGCTATCGCCACTCCCATGAGCCCGCTGCTTGGATTGGTTAGGAAGCGTATTCTATCGAGGTACTCCCTGGTTGGCCCAGCGGTGACAACTAGTTTGATCCCCTCAGCGTCTCTTCCCCTATTCACCGCGGCGTCGACAGCAAGAGCAACTTCCCTCGGAGGAGGGAACTTGAGTTTTCCTTCTTCGATCATCGGTGGGAACACTGTTGCTCCAGCCCTCCTCAGCTTCTCCAGCGCCTCCCTCACCTGCGGGGCCGCGTAGAGGGATGAATGCATTGTGGGGACAACGATCACCGGTTTGCCAGCCCCCATCATCGTCAGCGCGATCAGCGTTACAGGCGTGTCGGCCACGCCGGACGCAAGCTTGGCTATGGTGTTCGCAGTAGCGGGCGCAATAATCATTGCGCCGCACTCGTCGGCCAGCGCCGTGTGCTCGGAAAAGCCGCTTAACTCGGTTATTGGTTCTCTCCCCGTTGCCCACGACAGCACTTCCCGGGTGACGTACCTCAGCCCCTCCCTCGACGCTGTCGCTACCACTTCCGCGCCGAGCCTCA
The DNA here is from genome assembly GCA_026986435.1 of Desulfurococcales archaeon. Classification (GTDB taxonomy): domain Archaea; phylum Thermoproteota; class Thermoprotei_A; order Sulfolobales; family NBVN01; genus WAOK01. The sequence goes on from JALSOP010000094.1 coordinate 7,207, forward strand.
CGAGCTCCCTTATCATGTCGGGAGCCCTGTAGGCTGCTATCGAGCCCGTGACTCCTACAACGACGCACTTGCCTTCCAGCGTCCTTCCTCTAGTCCCCTTGACCTCGTCCGGCGGACGCTTTGAGGGGAGTGGCTTAATGACGGGCACCCACATCCATTAATGGGGCTCTCATATTAAAGGGAGGGAGGGGATCGCAATGAGTAACTGCGGCGTCGTTGTGAGGGAGGCCACTGACGCCGACCTCCCAGAGGTCATAAGGATAAATATGGAGTCCCTCCCGGAGCACTACACGCTCTCATTCTGGCGGAACATACTCTACACCTGGGGAAAGGCGTTCCTCGTCGCGGAGGTGTGTGGGGAGGTCGTTGGCTACATAATGTGCAGGACCCTCTGGAGGAGGTCTTTCTTCCGGAAATTCCTCATGGGGAGGGTCGGGCACATAATCAGCATAGCGGTGAGGGAGGGTTATAGAGGGAGGGGCATAGGGACTAGGCTTCTCATCGAGGCGATGCGAAGGCTCCACGACTACTACGGTGCTAAGGAGGTCTACCTCGAGGTGAGGGTGAGTAATGAGAGGGCAATAAAGCTCTATAAGAAGCTTGGGTTCCGCGTAGTTCAGAGGGTGGTCAGGTACTACGCTGACGGGGAGGACGCCTACATAATGGCTAGGCCTCTTCCGTTCGAAGGCGGTGACGGGTTATAAGGGATTCCGTCCCCCGACCGCGAAGGGTGAAGAATGCCTACACTAGTGAGGATTAAGCAAGGGAAACAGAGGGGGCTCCTCGGCAGGTTTTGGGCAATACCGCACACGTGGAGTGTGCCCCCGAAGACCATGAAGGGGAGGCCTTGGGTCGAGAGGGTGGACTACGACATGGAGATACCGTGGTATGTCTCCCCCTTCCCTAACGAGGACCTCATGGACTTCTTCGCTGAGTGGTCAGGCTTCATCGAGATACCGGTTGAGGGCGAGTACGAGTTCTTCATGAAGTGCGACGACGGCTGCATACTGGAGGTCGACGGCATCACAGTCATTGAGGCCTGGCGCATACAGCCGCCCACACTCTACATAGGTGACCCGATATACCTGGAGCCCGGGCCCCACAGGGTCAAGGTAAGGTACTTTAACATAGGGCCCTTCGGCCTCATATCCTTCGGCTGGCTCAGGCCTGATGGGAGGCTCGAGATACTCGATGGCGAGCACTTATTCACCAAGACAGGGTCCACGATACTTATCCGCGGTGTCCCAAGGGATGTGGAGGTCGAGCTTTGGTCCGGGAACCTCCTCACTAGGGGGCGCAGGAACGAGTTAGGCCTTACGTACATGATCCCGCCCAGCCCCATGCCGGTTGACGCCTACTTTAAGATCAAGATTGGTGGGGAGGTCTACGAGACCCAGATCTTCCGTGATGTCTGGGGAGGGGACGTCTACGAGTATATTGAGGAGGGGAGGCCCGTCTCCCTCAGCGAGGGAGAGGCAGTAGTAGGCACTTAAGCCTCGCCCCCCGCGGCCCGTAGAGGGCGGCGCATCCCCCTTGCGCGTCACCCGTAGATACCGCGGGGACTCCAGCCACTGAACCCCAGCCAGGTACTCTGCCAGAGTATACTAGAACCCGGGGCCTCAGCACCCTCACCGCCTCCCTCACCTCGAGTGAACCAACCCTCGCCCGAAGGATCGGGTTGTAGTCCATGAAACCCTTAGGGGGCGCCGACGTAACGAGGAGGTCGGGCGCATAGCCCCTATATCTCCTCATAAGGAGCTCAGCTGACTGGACAACGTCAACCCCGCCGATTCCGCAGACTCTGTAGGCGCCCACCAGTGAACACTTGCCGTCGAGTAGCCTCCCGACATTGCCCCAGCTCTTCGTCACTACGATGTCGTCGACGTACCCCGTCACGAGGTAGACGCTGATACCCAGCTCATCAGGCGTTAGGTTAAGTCCCCCAACAAGGATAGCTGTGTCTGCATTAAGAGCCTTGATCAGCCAGCGGATCAAATTAATGGCTATCTTGGGCCTTACCCAGGACCTACCTATGACCGCCAGCACATCTGATCACCCAGAAGGCCGTCGCCAGAGCAGTGAGGTCCGCAATGCTCCCTAGATTAATGCTACCTCTCCTCAGTGCATTGTCCTTCTTCCTAGCTAGGGCTTCCTTTGCTGCCAGCCACCACCCCGTCCCTAGAGACTTGAGAACCGAGGTATCTACTAACTCACTGGCTAACTTTAGGAATATTTTTCTCACAACCTTGTGAGGGGGTGCATCACAAGATAATGTTCTTGAAACCTCCCTAGTGACAACATAGCCGTTAGTCACCTCCCAGCAGTTTATGTCATATAGTGACGAGAGGGAATACTCGTCCCATAGGCTGGTTGGATTCGAGCTGATAACGAAGGCGTGCAGGTGTCTGACCCCCCCTTTGCTGACGGCTTTGATTAACTCACCAGCTGGTATACTTCGTAAACATTCCCTTATAGTAAACCAGTGTGAGGTAATGGCGTTTAGCCCCTCCATCGATAGTTCCTCCAAGATCGGGGCTAAGGGCGCTACTAACACCACATACCCGGCTATGGTGTTCTTACCGATAATTCCCGAGGAACGTACCTGTCCCGGCACCTCCAGGATCTTAGTAACTCTCTCGCAGGGCGGTAATGACACGGCGGTACTGAATGCCATAGCTAGGTAAGGGACGCTGAAGATAAAATCAGCTAGGCTAAGACCTCCACTTCCTTTCCACGAAGAGACTGTGGCGGGCTTTCCGGGGGTAGCTGCTTCCAATGCCACAGAGCCAGCGATCGCTGAGGCAATGTCCCGGGGTTTCAGCATCACAGCTACTCCTTAGGGAATACCTTAACAACGAATATGTTCTCTGTCACTTCTTTCTTTAATTCCTTGATGCCGTCTTCACCTATGGCCGCCATAGCGAATACCCCGACAGTCGTGGCTCCAGCCTGCTGGACAATGCTATTGAGTGCCAACAGTGTCTTGCCGGATATTATTACATCGTCAACGAGCAACACCCTGTCTGAAGGGCTCAGCGACATTTTCGGGACGTAGAGATTCACGACGCCGGGAGGGTCTGTCACGAAGAACTGCGTCTGATAGTAATACTTGATCCCTATATCGGGCCTCCTCCTCGCGACAATAAGCTTGGAGTCGAGTATGTCCGCTATACTTACACCGACTGGTATGCCATCGATCTCGACAGTCATTACTGCGTTTATGTTGTACTTCATAAACCTCTGGTACGCTAGGTAAGAGAATATCTTGAGGAGTGAGACATCGTACACTATTTGATTGAGGTTTACGAGCCTTATATTATGCCACTTAACATATAGTGCCCTCTTCTTTATGATGTCCTCAATTATGGGCTCTCTAACTAATTTCTCTATGAGCTCTCTCGCCCTCTCCTCGGATGGCATAATCCTGTGATTTATGTATCTCCACAAGGCGGGAGCAGGTAGCCCGGTTATTTGTTCGAGTTCTCTATACCTGTAAATGTGTTTGAAGGCACGCAGAAGCTCCACAGCCAATACCCTAATATCTGTGAGCATATAGCTCACCTTATCATGGATACGTTAAAAGCTCAACTAATAAATACTTGCCTAACACATCCGCCCAAATACATCATATACGATGACGAGCCCATGTCCTGTAACCTATTAAGTAATGAGATGAGGACTAGTACTCTGCCTTAAGTATTTCTGGGAACTCTGTTGCCAGATTCCTTATGAGAGTTGTAGCGTCTATCTCCTCTAAGTCCAATGCCTTGCCCCCAATGATTATGAAGGGCGATCTAAGAGTGGGTAATACCGCTATCTGCACCCTAACTCTATACTTCTTAAAGAATAGTCCTATTGACAGAATCTTCTCCATCGTTTCCCTACTTATGGTTAAGGGAACTACAGCACTGAGCTTGATCTCTTTCAACGCGGGTCCCTGTTGTAGGCTCTGGAACAGGCTTACTTATTAAGTTCGAAGCCTAATCCCGACCCCGTTCTATTTCGTAACTTTATGTAGTACGTCAACAAATATATATGTTGGAGGTGAGGCATACGGCAA
>JALSOP010000095.1 GCA_026986435.1 Desulfurococcales archaeon
GCACACCTCTACGATCTGGACTTCATACCACTCAGCTGGGAGACATACGACATACTCGTCGCCAAGGACGCGTGGGAGAAGGAAGCCGTACAGCACATCATTGGGCTCCTAAGGGATGCTGAGAAAATGGGGACTCTGCTCAATAAGTTACCCGGCTACAGAACGCATGAGGAGACAGGAAAGGTGATCCTGCGCTCCGAGTGACCCACTAACGCTTAATACCCCTTGACAGAACCTAACCAACGGGCCGGTAGCTCAGCACGGAAGAGCGCCGCCCTCGCACGGCGGAGGTCCCGGGTTCAAATCCCGGCCGGTCCACCAAACCTGGCATCTTCGAGTCGCCTCAATACCGAAGCCCTCACCAATGCTTTCACATTGTTCGGTTTTTGTTCGGAACTGAATAAAACCAGGGTACGCCCCAATGATCGGGTGATGCCAGTGTCAGTAAGGAACCTCATGAACGCTGTGATCTATACAGTAGCGGTATTCGCGGCCACAGTCGCTGTACAGATATACCAGCCAGCCACTGGCGGCTACTTCAACCTGGGCGAGGCAGTGATCTACTTAGCAGCCATCACAACGTCACCCATAGTTGCTGGTATAGCCGGCGGAGTGGGGGCGGCGCTGGCAGACGCCGCAACGGGTTACTCAATCTTCGCCCCGGCCACACTAGTGATAAAGTTCGCGGAGGGCTACGTCGCCGGCTACCTCGTAAGGCGCTTTAGGGGACCAGGCCAGGAGAGGACCCTGTCCTTCCTGGTGGGAGGCGCATACACGTTACTCCTCATATACTTCGCTGCTGTGCTATGGAGCGGCGAAATCTACGTCGGTCCCGAGCAGTTCCTCGGAAAGACAGTGGAGACACCGCTCATATCAATCCCCTTGGCGGCGTGGGTCGTGATAGCCCTAATCATAGGAGGGGCGCTAACGTACTCACTCCTCAAGAGGTACGCCGCGGCTGCCGAAGCACCCCTCCTCCTGGCATCGGGCCTGATCATGGTGATGGGCTACTTCCTCTACGAGTACTTCGTCAGCAACCCCCTAACGAACCGCCCGCCTGTGGACGCGATCGCCGAGATACCTGTCAATATAGGGCAGGCCGTGATCGGGGCGGCCCTGGCCGTGCCTATAGCTGCATGGCTGAGGCGTGCCGGTTATGCCGAGACCAGTGATTAGAGCCAGAATAGAGGAGGCCGGGTACCGCGGGAGACCCGTAATAAAAGACGTATTTTTTGAGGTCGGACAGGGCGAGGTACTCCTCATAACTGGGCGGTCTGGATGCGGAAAGACGACCCTACTGAGGTCAGTTCTGGGCATCATTAACGTCCTCGGAGGCTATGCGAAGGGCTATGTAGAACTCCTCGGCAGGGCACTGAGCGACCTCAGCCCGGGGGAGCTGGCATCACTCATCTCCTACATACCGCAGGAGCCGTGGTTAGGGGTAATCGGGCACACGGTCGAAGCTGACTACTGCCACGCGCTCTCGGTGGCTGGGAAAAGGTGTGTGATTGAGCGGCTGAGGAGATACGGGCTTGGTGAGTTAGGTGATCAGGTAACTTATGGGTTGAGCGCTGGGCAGTATCAGAGGCTCTTGTGGGCGGAGGCCGTGGATAAGGGATCCGTGTTATTGATACTGGATGAGCCCTTGGCCTACTCTGATAAGGACTTCAGGTACGTGGCAAGGAAGATCGTGAAGGAGTTCGTCGAGAGAGGAGGGGCGGCCATAATAGTCGATCATGACCCGGGGTTTTGGCGCGATATCGCCGCAGATGAGCTGAAGCTCTGCCCTGTACCCGGGCTCCCCAGCGTTAGGAGACCCAGGCAAGGCGGTGGCGAAGTAGTCGTTGAGGTAAGGAGTGCTTGGTTTCGCTACCCCGGTGGCGAATGGGTTATTAAAGGGGCATCACTTAAGGCCCGCAGAGGGGAGTTACTCCTTATTTCCGGGCCTAACGGGGCCGGTAAATCAACACTCCTTAAGCTCATGGCGGGGGTACTGAGGCCCAGTAGGGGAAGCGTGGTCGTCTCAGGCAAGCCCATAATAGTGCCGGAGAACCCGCTCACTTACTTCACCCACCCGACCGTGAGGGAAGAGATACTGAACAATGAGGATATAGCCGAGAGATTCAGCATAACACAACTCCTCGACAAGCCACTAGCCCAGCTAAGCAGCGGAGAGAGGAGGCGCGCCGCCATAGCATCAGCGATAACGAGAAGGCATGACATCATCATAGTTGACGAACCTACAGCGGGCCTCGACCCATGGAGCTGTGCGGCAGTACTGAACGTCCTCGTCAGCGCTGTTGAGGAAGGACACACAGTGATCGCTGCAGCGCACGACGAGAGGGTTGCGGAGGTCGCGACCAGGGTATGCGTGGTTGATGGGGGTGCTGTCTCATGCGGGTGATCGGTGCATTAGTCAGCCTCATCTACAGGTCACTCTTCCTTAAGGGGACCTCCGGAGCGAAGGCAGCCCACTCCCTAGCTAAGTTAGCCTACGTCTCAGCCTTCGTGGCCGCTGCGTACCTCCGCGGGGACAGCGTCTACGTCGCGGCTGCCACAGCGGCACTCATCGCGCTCGCTGACTCCCGCCTGGATTGGGTTGGGCCAGCGACCTTCCTCTCGAGCATACCGGCGACGTGGTATGCACTCACAGCGTACCTCATCTCCTTGGCCGGGATACCCCCGGTAGTGACATTGGCAGATGCTGGAATTATATTCGCCAGGGCCTTGGCGTACTCCCTAACTATAATGTTCATTATTTACTCCATAGACCCGGTCAGCATAAGCAACGCCCTCCACGCCCTAGGCG
>JALSOP010000096.1 GCA_026986435.1 Desulfurococcales archaeon
GAAGGCGGCTGATGGGGCGATGCTGTGGGAGAGGTATTACGGCGGGACCGCCGCTGTCATTGAGGCTGTACGTGAGGGGGCTCACTGGTCGGTGGCCGCCAGGTCCGTGTTCGGCGGGGAGGGCAATATGGGGAACGGGGCTGCGATGAGGGTAGCTCCCATAGCCCTCTTCTACCGCAGAAAGGAGGAGGTCGAGTACTTTGCCGAGGCCCAGGCAGTGGTCACGCATACTCACCCCGTGGCTATAGAGGGTGCGAGGCTGGTGGCCCTGGCGATTCATTACAGCCTTAACGGCCTGGGGCCGGAGGAGGTCCTGGAGGCACTGATTGAGGATACGCAGCATCCGCACTACCTCGGCAAGCTGAGGGCGATAAAGCACTTACTGAGCGCCTCACCAACTAGAGTAGCTAGGGTCCTGGGGAATTCGGGCAGGGCAAACGAATCCGTCCCCACCGCCATATACGCCCACATCAGGGGGGATGGCGAGCCGCTGAAAACCCTCCTAACGGCCCTAAGCCTCGGGGGAGACACTGACACAATAGCGGCAATGGCCACACCCATCAGCGCAGCCCACACGCATGGACTGGGCAACATACCAGAGGAAATAGTGTCGAGGATTGAGTCAATAAATTACATAAGAACCCTCGGCGAGGAACTGTATAAAGCGTCAAACAAGTGCCGCACAAACAATTAACTGCTGTAATAGATTGTCAGAACCCTAGACCCGCACGCCATTGGCTCCGGAGGCTAGCACTTATAAGGAAATGCCCCAGAGGCTGATGAGAAAACGGGACAGGTAGGCACGGTTTTATACTCATTAGCTAGTGTGTGGGACCGTTAACTTGTGGATTTAGTGGTGTTAACACTATGGACGGCTAGAGTTAAATGCTTCTATGTATATGTTGTCTCTCGAGAGAGGATTGAAATGTCTAAAACTGGCGTTAAGCGAGTCATTATTGAGGTCCCAGAGAGTCTCCGGGTTCCCCCTGGAGAGCTCGAGGAGAGGCTAAGGATAGAACTAGCGTTGCGACTCTATGAGAAGGGTATAGCTAGCTTGGGTCAGGCCCGCAGGATAGCAGGTCTATCTAAGTGGGACTTCCTAGAGCTATTAGCCAGGGAGGGGATACCAATACACTACGGGGAAGAGGAGTTGAAGGAGGACTTGGAGGTCGCCAAGAAACTTGCAGAGAGAGCGAGAAAGCAATAATACTAGAGATTTGAATTCAATTGCTGTCTCTAATTCAAGTGTCATTATTGCACTCGCTGGGATATGCCGCCTAGACCTCCTAGGGAAGCTCTTCGGGAAAATCATCGTGCCCGAGGCTGTTTGGAGAGAGGTTACAGTTGAGGGCAAGCCTGGCCGAGAGAAGGTGTTGAGGGCAGGATTTATCCGCATAGAGGAGGTGCGTGATAGGAGGCTGGCAATGCTTCTCAAAGAGCTTGTTGATGATGGTGAAGCGGAAGCGATAACACTAGCACTAGAGGCCGGTGCCGACGTACTGCTCATTGATGACCGCGACGCTAGGCTTGGCCAAGAAGCTTGGACTACAAGTTATGGGTACACTAGGTGTGCTAGCACTAGCCAAGCATAGAGGCCTAATTCCAGAGGTAAAGCCCATAGTAGATAGGCTCATTAGAAGCGGCTTCTGGATGTCAAGGAGAATACTTGAAGAATTCCTCAAGGAGCTAGGTGAACAATAAAAACCTTATCTAATTAGCATCTAACCAGCTAACACAAGATATGTCTCTAGGCTTGTTCTCTGGGTTGTTGCGGTGGTGTTGAGGCTTTTTACTTTATTTTGATTGTGTTTGGGTTTGTTGGTGTTGGTCTTGTTTGGGGAGTTTCTTGGGTATTATGTTCAGTTGCTCGCTATTATGAATCCTTTCTCTGCTCTCCCAACGTTCCTTAGCCTTACTGAGGACTTGGATGAGGATCTGAAGAGGGAGATAGTGGGTAAGGCCTTGATCGCTTCCTTGGTTCTGGTGGCGGTCTTCACTCTTGTCGGGAACTATATACTGATGGCCTTCAACATCTCCCTCCCAGCGCTCAGGATCGGGGGAGGTGTGATACTGATGGCTATAGCTATTGATATGTTGGGAGGGATGCCGAGGACGAAGAGGGTTGAGGCGCAGGACATAGCTGTTGTGCCCCTTGCTACGCCGATGGTGATAGGGCCGGGCACCATAACCACTATCCTCCTCTTAACCAGTAAGGAACCCTCACCGACTAACACGGGGCTCGTGCTCGCCGCGGGCCTCGCAGCAGCTGCCACGACTTTCCTCCTCCTAAGGTATTCCGAGCCGATAATCAGGGTTCTAAGGCAGTCGACTGTGAGGGCCATAGGGAGGTTCATGTCCCTAATAATAGCGAGCATAGCGGCCGAGATGATAGCCTACGGCATCATAGCCTACTACCACCAGGTCTTCGCCCCGCAAGCCTGACTGCGGCGAGAAGCGCAAGGAACGCTACCGATGCTGCGCCAGCCCACACAACATAGGGTGGGGGGCCGGGAACGCTGTCGGCACCCGCCCAGGCGATGACAGCGCCTGAAGAGCAGCCTACCGCAACGCCAATGTCGCCGGACGAGATGAAGTAATCGATTGGTGAGGGGCCACTGCATGAGGGCATCTCGGCCAGCACCTTGACCCTCCCCATAGTCGAGGCTAGCACGACGGCCACCGACCCATTACTCGCCCTAAGGGCTAAGGCCCCATCACCTATCGGGGCTATGGGATCCAGCGACGGCGGCCACAGGAGTTCCTCAGACCACCCGCTACCGTCCAGCCTAAGCACTGCCGTGATTACTGA
>JALSOP010000097.1 GCA_026986435.1 Desulfurococcales archaeon
CTGCCTTAGCGAGGCCGGGCCTCCCGAGATTATCATTCTATCCCATCTGGTCACGGGGATAATCACTGTCTCGGTAAAGCCTAGTTCCTCTCTCCTCCCCTTTCTTCCCTCGCGCTGGTGATACTCCCTAACATCCTGGGGAAGACCATAATGAACTATTCTGGCAACTGTTCCAATATCTATTCCTTGGAGAAGGGTCCTTACCGTGACTATTACCCGGACTCCGGGAGGGGTGGAGCGGGCGAGGGACTCTATGCGGTCCCTCACCTCCTTCCCTACGAGGTGGTGGTGTTCAGCGATCATGTCCCTCTTATCTGGGGAGAGGAGTGAGCGGATCCTGCGAACGAGTTTCGAGGCCGACCTTATACTGGGAGTAAATACTATGGTGACTACCTCATCCTCGACATATCGCGCAAGGAGCTCTGCCGGGTCGAGGTAGGGTGAGGGGACTCTTACCCCGAGTTTTCTGAGGAGGTCTATTATGAGGGGTGCGTTAGCCTTGAACTTCTCCGGGTCAAGTATCATGTCAGCTACCTCGGGCGGCACCCGCTTTATGTGCTCCTTGATCATGTCCCGGATTAGGTCGAGGTTCTTCCCCAGAACGGCGTATATGCAGTTACGCACTCGGAAGGGCCTGCCGCGGACGATTACCGTTTCTCTCCCGTTTATCTCGGTGAGCCTCTTAGCTAGTTCTTCCTCTGAGCCGAGGGTTGCGGTCATAACCACTATCCGGGGCTTCACCGACTTGGCGGCGGTATTGGCTACGAGTTCTGTCATGGCTATGAGGAGTGAGGCCCCGTGGGATCCGTAGTAGTCGAACTCATCGATCACTATCAGCTCGAGGTCTTCCAGGAGGGGCCGTAGGTACGCCCTCATCGGGTTGGCTGCCCATCTCTTGAGGTCCGCCATCAGGAAGGCCGGGTTTGTGATAACTACCAACCCCCTACTGAGTAACCTGCTTGAGGGGGTATCCTTCGTCTTAAGCGATACCCTATCTACCCTGGTCACCGAGCCGGGGAGGTAGTCGGTGAGCCTGGAGACCTGGTCTGCTGTGAGAGCCAGGTTCGGGTAGATGACTAGGGTCTTGGCCCTGTTTCGGAGGGTGAAGAGTGCCCATGCCTCGGTCTTTCCCGAGCCGGTCCCGGAAATGAGGATGACGTTCTTGCCCTCCTCAAGAGCTTTTAGGGCTTCGAGCTGATGCCTGTACAGTCTCTTGCTGAGTATCTGCCTGGCCCTCGGGCCACCCTCCGCGAGGTCGGGCGCCACGTCGGCGAACGTTAACTCGGAGAGCTCTGGCTGTGATGGCTCGATGCACCAGGACCAGTAGTCGATCCCTAGCTCCTTGAGCACTGAGTCAGAGTGCAGCCTCAGTAACGCACACCATAATACTCAAACACGGGCGTTAGTTAATGCTTACCTAGTCCCCACACGAACCTCTTGCTCATCGTATAATTCACAACGAAGCCCAGCACTATGCCCGCGAGCTGAGCAATGAGGGAGTTCTGGAGGAGTTCGTAGTATATGAGGTTAGAGACGCCCCACTGGACAGCTATCCCAGCCGCTGAGGAGAGGTGAAACCTCACCAACCTACCCAACCTACCCCCGCTTCTATGGGCCCTAAATGTCCACCTATCATTTAACTCGAAGTTGGACAGCACGGAGGCTTCTATGGCTATGGCTGAAGCGATTGCGTGGATCAGTCCTGAAGCCCTGAGTGCCAATAGTACTCCTAAGTTTACGAAAGTCCCTATGCCGCCAACTATCATGAACCTAACGTAGTGCGGTGATAGGTTGAGGACGTGCACAATGTAGTTGATTATTTCGGAGGTACCGAGTTTCGACTTCCCCGCTAACCTAGTGCCGAAGGTGTAAGGTACCTCGCACACCTTCCGGTACCTACCCCTAACGAGCACCTCAAGCAATATCTTGAACCCCCTCGGGTTCATCTCCTCACCGCTCTCAACGACCTCCCTCCGGAAGGCGAAGAAACCGCTCATAGGGTCCTTTATGTGCCTTGCCTGTGTTAGGAGTACCCTAGCTATTAGGGTGGCGCCCTTCGAGACGAGCTTACGGAACGCGCTCCATCCCTCGACGGAGCCACCTCTCACGTACCTGGACCCTATCGCTACGTCGCACCCCTCCAGCACCGCTCTAACCAGCCTCGGCACCGCCTCTGGGGGGTGCTGCAGGTCAGCATCCATGACGACTATTATTCCGCCCGCCGCCACCTTGACACCGTCTAGCACAGCTGAGGAGAGCCCCAGTTTTCCTGGGCGCCTAAGGACCTTCACGGGATACTCCCTCGAGAGCTTCTCAGCTACCTCGGCCGTGCCGTCCGGGGAGTTGTCGTCGACCACCACAACCTCGTACTCTATGCCCGCCTCCCTCATTGCTTTATCCAGTCTCCGCACTAGCTCGGGGATGTTGTCACGCTCGTTATACGTAGGAACTATCACCGATACAGTCGCACCCAACGAGCCTCAGCCTCCTGGCGAGTGACTCGATCTCACTCCATAAAATCCATGGTGGTTCCTTTTTAGCTAACCTTATACTGCCTGCCGCGACCCCCCTGAGCAAGGAGTGCCTGATGTCATGGCCTGAGGCTAGGTAAGCGGTCAGCGCTGCAAGCATGACGTCACCAGCACCGGTTGGGTCACCGATTACTCGGGGAGGGCTAGTTAACCAGCAACCGAGCTTCGTTGAGAGGGTTACCGACCCACTGCCTCTAGTAACGATTAATATACCCCTCGACTCAATGAATTCCTCTACGAATCGTGGACGAGGTAGCTCATCATGTGACGCCTTAATCACGACGGTGGTACCTCTTTCCTGTAGGTCTGCAGCCGCTTGGAAGAGTCTGGCTGCTAATTCCTTGTTATTGAATACGATGCCGTCCTCGCCTATGTCCCTCACAAAGCCCTGTGCGTCTATCACCAGTGTCTCCGCGTGCTCGGCCACAGTATCTAGATCGGTTAGGGGTGCCTCACCCATTGTAAGGGAGATGAGAGCCGCCTCATAGTCTTCGGAGGGGAGGCCCCGGATATTGCTAAAGCACCTGTTCAGGAGGCGAAGTAGCCTGGGCTCGGTACTAACGAATCTGAACACCGTTGGGTGATCGCAGAACGTGTTTACTGCATAGCCGCTGTATTCAAGGACTGCTCTCATGACGCTACCGGTTATCAGGGCGTCGAACTCGGCCCCCAGCGATAGGAGGGTAAGTGAGGAGTAGTACGCTGGCCCCCCGAGTCTCTTATGCTTTCCTATCTCGTCTATGGTCTCTGCGAGCACTGTGAGCACTTTTCTTCTCAATTCTCTTCATCACCTCCTCATAGAACCTTAGGAGGAGGGCTCTCCTGTCCTTCATCCTCACGATGTCACTGTAACCGTGCGCCACTATGTTGTGTGCGAAGGGCGTGGGAGGGCCGGAGTTCCTTAGGAACACCACCCTTACCTCACCGTTTCTCAGCTTTCTCAGCATCTTCTCGGCGTTTATGACGTCCATGTAGTCCTCCATGATCTCCCTATATGCTTCCTCGAGTATGGGGAAGTTCTTGAGCCTCTTCGCGAGCTTAAGGAGTATCTCCGAGTTGAACTGCCTCCGGTTTATCGAGGTCTCCTCCCCCCTATACCTCCTGAGGAGAGCGAATGAGCGCTCTGCGCAGTGCCTGAACCTCCTCTTCAAGATCTCCGAGCGCTCGAGCGCCTCCTTCAGTACCTCGCGGAGTTCTCTCTTGCCCGTTTCCGCCACCAGCTTCCTTAGATGACCTATCCTTAGGCCAGTGCCCAGTGGTACGGTGAGCATGAAGCCGTTGTCCGTGACCGTCACCCTGACGTTGTACCCGATCATGTCACTCAAGAGTGTGGCGAATGCCCTGGCCAGAGCGTCATTGACTCTCCTTCCGTAGAGAGCGTGGAAAATAACGTTCTCAGTGCCCCCGCCGCGGTCGATCCACAGCTCGATTAATAGCGCTCTGTCCGAGGGCACATCCCTCCTACTGTATACCTCCTGACTCCACACGTACTCAGCTATCATCCTAGCTGCCCTTAGGTCGAGGACGTACTCTTCAGCGATTACCTTAGCAGCTCCCTCGATCCCTTTCTCTTTTATGAGTGAGGAAGCCCGCCTACGGAACTCGCCCACCTTAAGGGCTGAGTCATGGGCTAGGGGGAGCATCTCGCTGAACCAGCTCGGAACGGTTGGCCTCTGCCCCTCCGCGTTCCTCACAATGATCTTCATCCCCCTCGACTCGATGAACTCGAATGTCCTACCTCCTAGGACGAAAATGTCGCCGGGGTACAGGTTCTCGACGAACTCCTCCTCTAGGTCGCCTACGTACCTACCGTTGGTTGTGAAGACTTTGACTTTCGCCTCATCGGGTATGGCGCCCTGGTTGAGGTAATATATCATTCTAGCGCTCTTCTTCCTCCCAAAAACACCCTCCACCTCATCGAGCCAGATCTTGGAGTACACGTTGAGGGACTCAAGCTCCCCGCCGTACCTGCCGCCCAGGTACCGCAGGACCGTCATGAATTCGTCCATCGTGAGGTTCCTGTAGTTGTAGGCGCGCTTGACCACCCTGTACGCTTCCTCTATCCTCCACTTTTTCTCGAGTGACATACCGACTATGTGCTGGGCCAGTATGTCCAGGGGCTTGTTTGGTATCTGTATCCTGTCGAGTTTCCTCTCCCTAGCCAGCTTAGCCAGTACCGTGCACTCGACCATGTCGTCCCTATCCACGACTATAATGTAGCCCTTGCTCACGTCCCACACGCTGTGCCCAGATCTCCCAACCCTCTGTATCAGTCTCGTGACGGACTTGGGTGAGCTAAGTAGCACTACGGCGTCTATGCTCCCTATGTCTATCCCGAGTTCTAGGCTTGTTGAGGATACCACGGCCTTTAGCCTGCCCTCCTTCAGCCTATTCTCTACGTCGAGCCTTACCTCTCTGCTGAGGGAGGAGTGATGTGCCTCTATTTCGTCAGCGTCAAGTATGCCCTCCTCCTTGAAGTACTTCCTCAGCTTGTAGACTACCCTCTCGGTAGCTGACCTCGTGTTGGTGAAGACCAGCGTAGTCCTGTGCCTCTTTATTATGCTAACGAGCAACCTGTATATTGCGTCGTTTATCTTCTCCTCCGGATCACGTATGATGTCAACATCGGGTACCAGCACCCTTATCTCCATCGGTTTCTTGAATCTAGCGTCAACCACCTCAACAGGTCGCGGCATGCCGTTGTCGTAGAAACCTCCCAGGAACGCCGCTATGAGTGGGAGCGGCTCGATCGTGGCTGAGAGGCCTATCCTTATCGGCTCTTGGTCGGCGAGCTCCGCGAGCCTTTCGAGGGACAGGGCTAGGTGAGCGCCCCTCTTATTGCTGGCTAGCTCATGTATCTCGTCTATTATAACCCACCTGACGCTCCTCAGTCTCTCACGGAACTTCGGCGCCGAGAGTATTATGGCGAGGGTCTCCGGGGTTGTTATGAGAATGTGGGGCGGTTTCCTCAGCATCTTCTGCCTCTCACTCTGTGGCGTGTCTCCCGTGCGGACAGCCATGCTTAGCTCCTCTAGCTCCAGCCCCTCCTCCCTCGCTTTCTCGGCTATCCCCTTGACTGGTGGGATGAGGTTCTTCCTCATGTCATTGTTTAGGGCCCTCAGGGGGGACACGTAGAGAACATATATCTTCCTCTCCAGCTCACCCTCCTCCTGCATCCTGTAGAGGTCGTCGATGATCGGGAGGAACGCTGCGAGCGTCTTGCCGGTGCCGGTGGGTGAGGTTATCAACACGTTCTTACCCTGCTTGATGAGAGGTATAGCCTCCTTCTGAACGGGGGTGAACTCCCCGTACCTCTCAAGAAACCACTTTAGTGTGTACGACCTCAGCAGGCCCGCTGGGAGAGGGCGTTGCTCGCTTACTCTCTCTTGAGTCGTGGTCGCCGCCATCCTACCACCTAATCAGTTATCTCGTGTTCACGAGTTATACGTTCGTGAACATACTGTTTTTACCTCTCCCGCAGCTTTTGTTTGGATCAAGCATGGATGTAAGAACATGGCTAATCGTTGGGATAGTGCTGTTCGTGGTCTCCACCGCCGCGAGCTGGGCCCTCTCGGGGAAGGAGAGCAGCCTATCGCCGGAGGACGTGTTCGGACCAGTGAACGATATAGCCGAGGCAAAGGGAGGCTGGGCCATAGCTGGGTTAGTTATAGGGATATTGATTAATAACTTGGGTGTTGCTGCCCTAGCTATGATCGGTGGGCTCGGCGTCATTGTTCCAATAATCTTGATCGTCGTTAACGGGGGGATCACAGGCGCGGCTCTTGCTGCAATGGGTGACCCGACGGCCGTGATATTCCTTGTACCTCACGGCGTTCTCGAGATCCCTGCAATAGCGTTGGCTATGGCATATGGTATGAGGGTTGGTGAGGGGTTGATTAAGTGGTTAAGGGGGGACCGCGAGGCACTGAGGGTTGAGGTGCTCAATGCCCTCCTCGGGTTTAGGAAAGTGCTCATTCTCCTTGCTATAGCTGCGGTGATCGAGGTATTTGTCTCGTCGACCCTGTACTTCGCCTACCAGACCTTTACGGGCAGGTGCTCGATAATCAATGGAACGGTGAGCTGCGGTGGGTAATGAAGCATGCATGGCGGCTGCCTCAGCGTTCGCAGAGGCCCTCTCCAGGTACCTCATGGCTAATGCCAGAAGGACTATCTCAATAGCCGAGGTCGTTGGCCAGGACACTGTGCGGGTAAGTGTGAGGGTGTTGTTCCGGGGTCATAACCCCCTTTACGGTTTCCCGAGGGCGGTTGACGCGCTCTCATACCTCATCAACGCCGGATTCGGTGAATGGGCGAGAAGGCGATGGGGTTGGTCATTCAATGAAATCGATAACGGCTACCTAATAATTCCTCTTAAGTGGCTACGGACCTACCTGAACAGAAAGGCCAATGACCTCATTCTCGAGGTTAAGGGGTTTTGTGAGAAGGTGAGTGAGGAAAAGGAGAAAATCGGTTGAACCCATATTGTGGTGGCCAATGATTACAGTCATGCCCACTGAAGAGTGATGAGAGCCTTGGGGTAGATGAGGTCCTTCCTCACGCAAAGCCGAACTTCCTTGCCTGCCTCAGTATGTTGGGCTTCTCCGATATCAGTGCGTCAGCGCCTGCCGAGATTACCCTAACCGCCGCTGAGACGTCGTTGACTGTTGCAGCGATCACCGCTATCTCTCTGGCATGTGCTTCCTTGACTACTCTGGGCTTGATTAGGGTGTAGGGCATTACGATGGCGTCTATCCCGCTCTTGCTGAGCGCCTCGGCATTCGGGAAAGGATGCGTTACTGTCAAGGCGATCAGGCACCCGAATTCCTCCTTGAGCCCCTTCGCTGGCCCGGGCTCTGGTATATTGAGGATTATCTTCGAGAGGTCTACGCCATTCTCGGTTAGCCCCTTCGCTACCGCGTACGTAGCGTTTGGGTCGGTGGACGTTATCATTAGGTATAGCTCGCCATGCCCCCTTATCTTGTCCGCTGCTCCCAATATGGTGTCCTTGTCGCTGGGCTCGGCTATCCTGACCTCGACACCGACTAGTTCATCTTCTGCGGCCTGCCTCAGTGAGTGGCTCAGCTCCGAGGGCAGTGACTTGAGGATTACTCTCTCCCTGTCACCGAACTCTATCAATTCATCACACCCCAGGCAACCCATTAGCTAGTTCTTTGCTGGCTTCTTCGACGTCCTTCATCGTGTCTATTGATCTCCAGTACACGTCCCTAAATATGCCCGCGTAGAGCTTGCCCTCCCTCGCCAGCTGTGGGAATGTTGTTCTTTCGATATCGCCTTTCTCGGGTAGGTAATCGAATATCTCCGGCCTCATGTAGTAGACGCCCGCGTTTATGAGATGCTGGTGCAGTATTGGTTTTTCAACAAACCTGACTATTCTCCCTGTCTCGTCTACCTCAACGATGCCGTAGGGTGAGCGCAGTGGGACGAGGGCCATTGCGACGACGGCGTCCTTGCTCTCTATCACTTTCATCAGCTTGTCGAGCGGTATGTTAGTTATTATGTCCCCGTTCAGCGCCAGGAAAGGCTCTGTCCTCAGTATTGGCTCGGCGTTCTTTATTGCGCCCGCTGTGCCGAGGGGTTCGTCCTCGATCGTGTAGACTATCTTCACGCCGTATTTAGTGCCGGAGCCGAGGAACTCAAGCATCTTCTCTCTCTGGTACCCAGCAAGCACGACTATCGTGTCGACGCCATACTTCTTCAGCCATTCGATCTGCCACTCGATTATGGCCTTACCGGCCACAGGAACCAGGGGTTTGGGCCTGTCCTGTGTGAGTGGTTTCAGTCTCTTACCAAAACCTCCCGCGATGATTGCTGCTTTCACAACAAACACCTGTGTAATAAGTTAAGCGAAGAAAAAAGGGGTTTCGTGCCAGTATCTTATCACGTTATGCAGGTTATGCCGCGCTGGCTTTCTTGAACATCAGTAGGGTGACTATGGAGCCTATGAAGGCTAGCAGGGCGAAGATGACGGCCAGGTAGACAGCTGTCTGTGTCGTGTCAACCTTGCTACCCAGGTCTGTCTTGAGAGTGTCAATGGCACTGGATAGCTCGGTTGCCTTCGTGTTGATCGCGTTCACGGCTGAGTCAGCACTGGACTTGGCCGCGTCAGCACTGGACTTGATCTGGTTGAGCAGGCCGCTCAGTGAGTTAACGACGTCGCCAGCGATGTTATCGACCTTGGAACTAATAGTGTTGACAGTGTTCTCAATGCCGTTGACCTTGCTAGCGATGTTCGGTATATCTGCTACGAGGCCCTTTATCTGTGAGACGTCGCCGCTGATTGTCGATATGCTGGAGGATAGGGAGTCGACCTTACTGCCGACGTTGCTGATGGCGTCAGATAGTCCGCTGATAGAACCGGATAGGGAGTCGACCTTACTGCCCACACTGTATATAGCGGCTAAGATGTTGGCCGGCACGGTCTCTATCTTGTTCCTGATAGTGCTGATGTCGAGCTGCATCGAGCCGATGGCGGTCTGGATGTCACTCAAGGTGGACATTATCGGGCCGAGGTCGACGGTAACGTTGATATTGGAGATCTGGTCGCTGATCTGGTTGAGCTTAGTGTTGATGCCAGCTATGCTGGTCTGTAGGCTGGTCTGTAGGTTGCTTAGCTGGGTGCTCAGCTGGCTGATCTTCTGGTCTAAATAGTCGGACGAGATGATCTTGGTGACATTGTTAATCACGTAGACAGTGGTCGGGGCAGTAATGGCGTAGTCGCCGGTCGAGGTGATTCTGTAGACTAGCTGCACGGAGTAGGCGCCCGGTTCGAGTGTCGGTAGTAGAATGCCTGGCTCAATATTGATGTTGCCGAAGCCTATGGAGGTCAGGGTGCCGTTGGCGTCGATGGTCCAGGTGGCGAGTAGCCTCATGTGGAGGTTGACGCCTGCAATGGCATCAGTGCCGTTCAGTATTGGTGCAATGAATTCGATTGCTTCAGCGGCCGGGAAGCCGTAGCCCTCGACCTTGAGGATAGCCGGGCCTACAACCACTGCTGGCTCGATGTAGAGCTTCGGTACTACTGATATGTTGGTGTTTCCAACAGGATCTAGGCCGCCCTGGACATCGGATTCGACAGTTATCTTGTACTCACCCTGTGGAAGCGGTATGGTCGCGAGCTTTACGCAGAGGATGTTGTTCTCATACTTCACCTTTATTGCGGTTGTTCCTGTTACTGTGTTGTCAGAGTTTATTGTTCCCTTCCAGAGAAGCATTCTGGTCGCGCCTGGGTGGGCGGTATTGAAGTACCACCAGTAGCTAACGCCCAGGTCCTTGGTGGTACTGTAGAGGCTGTAGAACCTCTCTAGGTAGATGCTGATGGTCTCGCCAGGCCTGACGCCGTAGACCACTACCTTAAAGTAGCTGGAGGTGACCGTCATCGGGCTGGCTGTGACCCTGGTGTCGCAGGAGCCGGTGCCTGTGCAGCTGCAGCCGAGTGTCTTGCTGTAGAGCTCTGAGTAGACAGCACCGCTGTCGGGGTCGTATTGCGCGTACTCCGGCGGCGGCGGAGCAACACTAATGTTGTCCTCAGGTAGGGCAGGCTCTGGCACGATGACCTCATAGCCGGAGCCAACGACGAAGTTGTCCAGAGCCTCTAGCACTAACTGCGGCGTCACTTCCTCAGTAACCTTCAACTCGTGGCCGCCGTTGGGCATACTGAGTGGTAGTCTGATGCTGAAGTAGAAGGTGCCGCTGTAGTTCCCGGCCGGCACGTTGTTTGTGAGGTTTAGGTAGAAGCTGGTGAAGTAGACTCTGTCAATGAAGACTTTAGCCTCTATTGACGAGGTGGTGCCGGGCACGTAGCTGTATAGGATGACATAGAGCGAGCCGCCGCTAACCGTACTGCGTGGGGTCACCTGTATTAGGGCGTTATAGCTCAGCGTGCTGTCGAATGTGGCTACCTCGCCAGCTAATGCGGCTTCACCGGTTGTGTCATTGTAATTGTACTTGTACACATGCAGTGTGTAGGTGCCAGCAGGCACGGTGAAGTTCAGCTTGATGCCATTGACTGTAGTTATGGTCTTTGTCAGATTACCGGGATCAAGCGGATATAGATCCAGAGTCTGACCACGGTAGGTCTTCGTGACTATTGATCCATTGTATATGAGGTTGGCAGAGGTTGCTGGGACGTGGCTAAGCGGAGCCGGTACAGCAACCGTACCGTTTAGATTGCCTGAGTAATAGTACGGTTCCCACCTGATCCACAGGTTACCATCTGCACTGGCCCTAAACAGCTTGCACGTTGTGGCGTTCAGGTACGTATATGTTGTATTGGTGTTGTTATTGAAGATGCTTGTTTCGAAGTATGCCCACCATGCCAGCGGCAACTCGATATCAGTGTACTGGTCATGTGTGAACTCTAGAGAATAGACTGCGCCAGGCTCTAGACCAGCTACTATTATCTCTATGTACGGATCGGTGATATCAGCAACAGCTTTCTCGGGTAGCGTCAGCGTCTTAGAGAAGCTTGGCTGTCCGGTTATAGGGTCATAATAGACATACAGCGAGCCAGGAACGATGTCAAAAGTCGCCGTTGCGTTCTCACTATCCGGGTTCTCAGCCCTTATTAGGTGAGTTCCTCCGGCCAGGAACAGATGGGGCTTACCGACACCGTCCGGATCAGCGATTCCGAGGCCAGGAGTACCAACAGTTTTGCTGAAGCTACCGTACGCATTGGTAGTTGCTGTCGTTGTGTAAATTATAGAAGTCGATTCGTTTGCACCAGCGTAGAAGTAGATTGTGATAGTAGCTGACGCACCGAACCCGACGCCCGTTATTATTATCTGATCGAAGTTAGTGATAGTGACTGGGGACACTGAGATCTTCGGTTTAACCTCTACATTGACTTCATAAATGCCGGAATCCTCCCACTGCAGGTACTCATCGACTATGCCAACAGGTTTTATCGTCAATGTGTAGTAGGTCGGCGGGGCGAGCCTCGGTATTTCTGGTACTGTGAAAGTCGTGGCGAAGGAGCCATCAGTCCTTGGGTAGATCGACTGTGAGTACACGGTTCCAGACGGCCCCTCGATCTTGAGCTCCAGTGGATAGGTGCCCTTGTAGCTAACGCCGGTTATTGTCACCGCATCGCCGGGTGTTACGGTCACTAGGCCTGCTGAGGACGGTATCAGGTTTCCGTTTACGTATATTTGGAAGCTTCCGACTATTGTCTGTGCTTGGGTTGCTACCGGCACTACTAGCTGTAGGGCTAGGAGCGTGAAGGCTATTGCGGGCAATATCTTCTTCACATTCATACTTGTTACACCCTCATGAAAGGGAATATGCGGTTACCTTTTAAATAGCTTTGGGGAAGTTGGCGTTCGACACCTGTCGTTCACGCATCCTCCATAATGTCGTTAATAATCATTAAGTCGCTCTCTGTATTACTATCCTTGACATGTTCAAGGCAGTGCCTCCGGTGGCGAGACTGGGCGAAGAACCCCATCAATGAGTGTGTAGCACCTGTCCATAAGGTCCAGAATTCTCTGGTCATGCGTCACTATTATTACTGCTGTGCCAAAATCCCTACTAATTCCTTTTAAAACACCGGCGACGCGCATAGCGTTCTCGTAATCCAGGTTCGCTGTTGGTTCATCCGCGAGCAGCACCGACGGCGTCGTTACGAGTGCTCTGGCTATGGCCACCCTCTGCTTCTCTCCCCCAGAGAGGTACCTGACCTTAACTCTTTCCTTCCCCTGCATCCCCACATAGCTGAGGGCCTCAGCGACCCTCTCTTTACGGACTTCTCTCCTGACGCCACCGATAAGGAGTGGCATCTCGACGTTCTCTTGCACAGTGAAGTCCTCAACTAACCCGTAGTCTTGCGGAATGTATGATATAATATTATTCCTAAGGAGCGAAAGACCTGCCTCATCCAGTGTACCGAGGTCATAGCCTGAGACGATGACCGTGCCGGTATCGGGCCTCTCCAGGCCCGCGATGATGCGGAGAAGCGTCGTTTTACCCGCTCCTGACGGGCCGTGTATGCCAACCATCTCCCCTCGGTAGAATTCTGCCGACACGTTCAGCAGAACCATAAACTTCTCCCTGCCTACTACGTAAGCTTTCGATACGTTGCGGAGTATCACCACTGCCTCATCACCCATACGTCTCACCACTTACTACCATATTCCTCAGTTCTACGATACCAACAAGTAGGGAAAGGGTGGCTGAGGATACAGGGTAAAGGAATATCAGTGCAGGAGCCCAGGTTATCCACGCAGCGCCTGCTATCGAGGTTATGGCCGAAAGGAATAATGAGTCGATGAGGAGCACAGACCATGACCTATCCCTTCGGTAGCCGCACAGAGTTAATGCGAGCACTAGCTGGGCATATGCGCGGGAATCAGCCAGAATAGCGGAGGAAGTTGCCAGGGCAGCTAGAGCTACCGAGTATGGCAGGAAGGACGCGGTTGCTAGAGGGGCTATGACGGCAAGGGCTAAGGCACTAGCTAGGGCTATTTTTAAGCCGTCCCCCCTCACCGGGATTCTCAGTGCGAGCGAGAGTATCCCAGCCACCAAAGCTCGATCACCGACTTAATTCTTGATAGAGCTAAGGACCTCACACTCCTCGTCAGCGACGCCGAGATCTCCTCGATGCTCCAGTCACTCGCTCTCACCTCAACCCTGCAGGATGCCTCACCTACAGAACTTATGAGTACCTCAATGTCCACGCCTATCCCCCATGTCTCCGAGAATATTGACTTTGACCTAACGAACACCTTGTCAACCCCCCTTTTTATGGCCAGTTCCTCGATAACGAAGAACTCTGTTCTCTTTATTGCGGAAATCACGTCATCGAGGAGCTCGTCGACTGCACACCCATCTATCTTAACAACAAAAGAGTCCGTCTCAGCCCCGCCGGGGCCAGCGAACCCCCTGGTTCTTGGGGTATGCGCTAGTGACGTCAACACGAATGCTCCGACGAGGATGAGGTGGCCCACGCTGGCAGGTAGCCCAGCTACTACCGCTATCCCGGAGTATGCCGCTATCCCTATTATTGAGCACAGCGCTACCACAACGTAATAAATTATCGTGCCTCCCCAGGACGGAAACCCGCTGATCAGTAATTTGTTAGCCACCTCCTCTACTCGGGGGGTCATCGAGCGGGCTGCGCTGGACACGACGACAGCCACGGCTATGGAGAGAAAAACTGCTAGCATCACCTCCTTCAAGGAGGACACCGACTCAGATGTCAATATGAGCGCACCATCCCCGCTAACCACCCAAACCTCTGAGACCAGCTTTCCTAGCGATTCCCTCATAGCCGAAGGAGGTATGTAACCACGTATAAGCACGACGTTTGCCACAGTCTCCTCATAGCCAAGCAGACGCGAGGCGTTATCCAGGGATGCCACGATGACGCTAGTTAGGGACGGAAATACGGGCTTGTTCCCTATGAACGCCTCAATAGGCATTACTGGCAGTGAGCCGTCGATGTATAGGTACCTACTAAGTTCATGTTCGTCGGCACAGACAAAAGGCGGGTTCGGTGAGTCCAGTGCCTCACAGCTAATCATGTACTCACCACTGCAGCAGCTCTCAATGCCTACGACCACCAGTTTAGGTGTGCGCACACCCTCTACACGAATTGGTTCGTCAGCGATCATGACCAAGTAGATACCTGCAACGCTGTATGAGCATGTGGCATTCGGGAGCAGGGACTCGACAATATCGAGCACTTCATCAACGGGGGCGGCTTCCACTAACTTAATCATTGTTAGGTTACCCCCCGTTGCCCTGATAGCTGGGACCGCGAAGGTGCCCTGTGCCCTGCTCTCATTACTGAGGACTGCCATACCCGCCAGCGCCACTACTAAGGTGAGCACTATGATGAGCGCTGATGACGTTAGCAGGAGCTTCCTGAGGATCGATGCCATTAGCTCAAGCTTTGCCCCCACAGAGCGGTCGATCCTTGAGAAGCCCGCCACTCTCTTCTCTTTCTCCCCGACGCCACTGATAATAAGGGCTGCGAATGTTGCCGACGCCAGCACTATTATTGAGGCCATGATTGCGGCAACGGCCTCCATTACACGACACCCAGAGCGCTCATGACTGTCGTGATCATTATGCCGGCGCCTGCACCCGAGAGGGCAATCGATGCGTAAGCTAATAGGGCCTCATAGACGTCGGTGCCCATCCTGTAAGCAACAAACTTCACCAGTGCCGCTACAGCGAACAGTATCCCCATATCGGGCGTCAGCGTGGTGCCGAGGAGGAAAGCGAATGCTGAGAGACCTGCTAACGACTTAAGAGACTGAGTGAGCGCTAGGACAACGAAGAAAGCTATGGAACCCGCAACGGCTGCGGGCACGACTATGCTTCCCTCGCCGCCTGAGTAGAGGGAGGACATCCAGGCTACTATGGGTATCCAGCGAGATAGGTTGAGCCTCGGAGAGGATATCCCGTAGGTGTTAAGCAGGACGTATCCGTAGAGCAGCGTTAGGGGAGCAAATATCAGGGTGGACATACCTAAGAGTCCCACAGCGAGTCGTTTGGGCGTCCCAACTTTCTCCGCGGCCTTTATCACGTTCATGCCTGTGCCAGCCATGAATTGAGGCATTGGCACACCGGTATAGGGATCGGCGAGGACGTAGGGAATCGCCCCTCTAGCTCCGGACGCCAATATCGTCGCTGTGCCGAGGGGGAGCAGTGCCTGGGATGCGGTGCCCGTCTCTCCAACCATCCTCATAGTGACTACAGAGAGAAGAAACGACACGAGGAACACGACCGGTATGAACACAGGCGGAAAGTAGCTGTTGCGTGTTGTTGGCATGGCTGCGAGAACTATGGTCAGCAGCTGTATAGTGAGGGCAATAAGGAGCGAGGTCCTGGTCTCCCTAGTTCTTACTATGAATCTTAGCGAGGAAAGAAAGACACCTCTGTAGCTCAAAAAGTAGAAGGCCGTAATCATTACGACATAGCCAATAATGAATGAGCTCATGGTAGGTGCTGCAGAGGATACTACGTCGTAAACGCCCATGCCCGGAAACGCTGCGAAGAGTCCTGCGAAAGCCATTATTGGGAGAACCACTAAGAACATGCTCATGCTTCCTAGGGCGACACCGGCAGTCACGGATATGGGGAGCATCAGTGCAAGGAGGAGTACGAGTATGTCAGTGCCTACGGCGAACGCCATTCCCGGCACTATCCCCTGCAGTGAGGGGGTGAGGTCCAGTAGTGGAAACCCCAATATCCCGAGGAGTAGCTCGGTCCCCAACCCCGCCGCGAATACTAGGGCCACTTCCTTCGAGGAGACAGCCCTGCTAATGAGTATGGAAAGCGATGCCGACACGCCGATGGGGTAGTGCAGCCTCTCCTTCGAGATGAAGTGATCGCTGAAAGCGTAGGCAAGGAGCACACCGCTTAGGGAGGATGCTGTTGCGAATATGTAGAAGAGGTAATGCATGGGCGTCAGGGGGCCGCTGTAATACAGCCACTGAGGCAACCCGATTGCCCCTGGATCGATCATGGTAGCGAGCATCGTGTAAGTTATGTACATTCCGGAGGTTATCGTGGTAGAGAGTGACGAACCGACCGCTACGAGGGATGCGAGTAACTGCTCGCTAGGTGAGGGAACGGACTTCATGAGCAGCCTGTAAACAACCATGACGAGGACTGGTGTTATCACGAGAGATAACTCCGCCGTTGTGTACCCGGTCACCGCGTAGCCGTATGTGTCGACAAAACCCATGACCGCGCCTATCAATGCCCCAACAATTACTGCCCTCTTCAGTCCCGGCATGAAATCCCCGCCTTTCTAAGCTGTTCCGAGGCGAGGTTTATCACGTTGTCCGCTGCTCTCCTTAACTGCTCCGATCCGAGCCTCATAGCCAATAACGCGTTCTCCTCAAGTCTCTTATAGAGCCTGCAAAGGACCTCATTGCTCGATGTCCCTGCAAGCGCCTCTACCTTCGTGTAGTAGATAAGTGCCTCTATTAGCGCTACATTAGCTCTCGAATACGCCTGTCTGCAGCTCCTTAGGCTGGGCAGATGGGAGTGATCCATGACCTCAGCCTTTACAGTAGATGGGTCCTCGCCATCGATGCTCGAGACGCGTGCCAGGAGTATGGTGTACCTGCACCTAGTTACGGGTGATGGTATGGGCCATCCCGGCACTGTCTCGTAGTCCATCGCTCCGAAGAGGGAGATGTAGTAATCCATAGCATCCGTTGAGAGTGTTAGGACTAGCCAGCGGCTTCCAAGCGCTATATTCCTAAACGTCTTTGTCTCCCTGTATATTCTGAGAACAATCTCCCTTGACCCACCCCTATCGACGCCCATGGGGGCTGTGTTCGGTGAGCCTGCTGGGTCAATCGTCGTGAGCAGTACCTCAATATGCCCCCACTTGAACACCTCATCCAGTAAGGCGTCTATCCTCATGCTCATTATTTCCACTAAGAGCTATACTTTCCTCAGCATTTTAGGGTATGGGGATGGTAGCCAGCATGGAAATGATGAGGATGCAGCAGTCAGTCAGTAAGGTATTAGCGGACTTGGGGTTCTCGCTGGGGAATGACTACCGAGCTGCCCAGATCGCCGAGATAGTGGCCGCCGAGTTCGATGTGCACGGTGCATTAGAGGAGATGGAGAAGCTTGTGAGAGGACACAACGCCGTGGTTGTTGGCGCGGGGCCCTCCTGTAGGAGGTGCTCTTCCATTAGTGGGGACGTGGTTGTGGCAGCTGATGGGGCGGCGCTGTGTTGTTTGGACTCAGGTGTAAGACCCGATATTGTTGTGACGGACCTTGACGGTATTGACGTCTCCGGCATTGCCCGGCTCGACGACCTGGGTAGCTACTTCGTTGTTCACGCTCATGGAGATAATGTGGACAGGCTTGTTGGCGCGGTCCCCTATCTGCCGCGGGACAAGACAGTCTTTAGTGTCCAGGTGCCGCACTTCACGCGTGTCATCTGCTGTATAGGCTTCACCGACGGTGACAGAGCCGTTGGTTTAGCGCATCTTCTCGGCGCGTCCAGGGTAGTTCTCGTAGGGTTTGATTTCGGTGATGTTATAGGGCCTTACTCCAAGACCCGATCCAGGAGCGGTTCTTTCGCCACTCCAATGAAGATAAGAAAGCTTAATTGGGCAAGGTACTTACTTCGGGAGCTGGGCTACGGGGGTGCGGTGATCGATGCGTTCAGTGATCGTTAGGGCAGGGATGAGGCTCCACCTCGGCTTCTATAGGTTCAGCGACCCACCCTTCGAGTACGGTGGCCTAGGTCTGGCTATTGAGGAACCCTCACTCTCGGTAACGCTCACCGATGAGGGCAAGGCCGCATTACCGGGGTGGGTGGCCGACATCGCCTTACGTGTTCTGGGAGAGATCGGGGTGCCGAGCAACGTTGGTGTGGAGGTCGAGGGCTTTCTTGACAGGCATGTAGGACTCGGGACAACCACCAGGTTAATGCTCTCCCTCCTTAAGGCTGCGTATCTCATGAGAGGAGAGGCTGTCGATCTTCCCGCTATGGCGTGGAGGTTTGGTAGAGGCAGGGTAAGCGGTGTTGGCGTATGGACCTTTATCTATGGAGGAATAGTTGTCGACAGCGGCAGGGTCCCGGACATGGGCAGGGTCCCGCCCCCAGTATCACATGCCTATTTTCCGCCCAGGTGGAGGGCCGTGATTGCTCTTCCAACGGTTAACGGTTACTCTATGTCTGAGGTGAGTGAAGAGCCTATCATGAAGAAGCCTCTTAAGCATCCTAAGCAGGACATTCTTTATTCGGCGGTCGCCAGGTTGTTGTCAGCTACGCATTTGGGGCTATTTGATGAATTCGTTACATCAATAGAGAAGATTCAGGAACTTACAGGCGAGTACTTCAGTAGGTGGCAGGGAGGCATCTACTGCTGTGAGCAATCAAGAGCGCTGGCCGAAAGGATGAAGAGTCTCGGCCTGCGTGGCGTTGGGCAATCGAGCTGGGGACCGACAGTGTACGGATTCACCCCAACCAATGAGGGCGCCGGGGAGGCCGCTACTGAGTTAACCGCGTACATGAGGGAGGTAGGGATCAAGGGATACGTCTGGGTAACGAGGATTGCCAGGAACGGTCATACCGCCAAGGTACTCAATAGGTAATATAAGACGAAAGAAACAACGGCTGACATACCCATGAGTATTAAGTAGTAAGTTATCACACCTTTCTCTGTCATCGGCCCCAACAAAAGGAACAGCTGTACAAGAGTTACTGGGGCCTTCTTGCTCCTAGAGGGTAGCAGCAGGTTACCCTTAATCACAACAGGTCTCTCAATTCTTTCCTTCTGCTTCAGGCCACGGATCGACGCAAGAATGCTGAAGCTATTTATCACGAGAGGAGATAGCACCATGACCATCAAGTACTCCCTGCGCGACAGAATTGCTGCTGACGCAACCAACGCTCCCATCATGTGTGAGCCGGAGTTGCCGTTGAACGCCTTAGCTGGGTAGAAGTTGAAGGGCAGGTAGACGGCGAGGGCTGCCAACGACGATGCAAGAAAGACTTCGTAACCAGGCAATGGTTCACAGCCCTTAAGTAATGCTGACCCTAGTGCGGCTACCGATAGGGCGACCAATGCTATGCTTGGGGCGATCCCGTTGTGTGTGTCCGCCATATTGAATGCGTTAGCTGATACTGTGTAACCCACCAGAACAGCAAGAGGGTATATTATTGTCACCCTCAACACACCCAGTGCCGGGACGTAGAGGCGGGGGATGTACGCTCCCGCCGCGATGACGGGAAGCGCGGGTAGGAGGAACAACAGAACCTTCGCTACAGGGCTAACGCTCTTGATGTCGTCGAGGAACCCGATTAATGCCGCGATACCTACTGCCGCGAGGTGAGGGAGTAGGTAATTGGTTAATCCGTCACCGCCCGCCAGCACACCAGCCAGGATGCCGGGGAAAATCGCCCACCCAACACTCTTTGGGATCTTTGGCTTGTGGGGCTTATGAACGTCGGGCGATACGAACGAGAGAGAACGCTCTACCTTAATGGCGACTACTGTGACTACCAGCGTCACAGCAGCCGAGATGATCGCCGCCGTCACAGGCTCCAAGGATGCCCGCCAGATATTTCATGTGCGAGAGGTTTTAGTAGTGGCCGGGTAGGTGGCTCATGAGGATTGCTGTCATACATGAAGCGCCCGTTCCGACAACCCTGAGCAGGCAATTGCTGTATGCGATCATGAGGAGAGGTCACGAAGCAATCTATGTGAGGTTATCCAGGCTCGTACCCGGCATCGTTAACGGAGAGGCTGTTGTCCTGAGGTCGAAGTCCAGAAGACTCGAGATAGACGGCGGCATCGTTAGGGGGATCGGCATAGCGAATCCTCCCGAAGAGGTGTCTAGGAGGATAGGGGTACTGAGGATACTGGAGGAATCGGGAACGATCCTTGTCAATCCTGTGCAACCCACGGTTCTTGCGCGGGACAAGCTCGCAACGACCTTCCTCCTTGCCAGGGCAGGCATCCCCGTACCTGATACCGTAGTGGTTAATGATCCATACGAGGCGCACGAGATCGCTAAGTCGTGGGGAAAGGTTGTGATGAAGCCTATGCAGGGTAGCATGGGCTACGGCGCCCGCCTCGTGGACGACCCTGACACAGCGTTCATAGTGGCCAAGGTTTGGACAAGTCTCTCGATGCCCGTGTACATACAGAAGTTCATGCGGGACAGACCGAGAGATATCAGGGCATTCATTGTTGACGGAGAGTTCCTCGGGGCCATATATAGGTACGCGCCTGAAGGAGACTGGAAAACAAACGTTTCGCAGGGTGGAAGAGCGGTGAAGGCTAAGGTTGGCGCTGAGGTGGAGGAGCTGGCGGTGAAGGCTGCCGAGGTGCTTGGCCTGGTCTACGCAGGCGTTGATATCGGTGAGGTCGACGACGCCTATGTCGTCTACGAGGTTAATTCGGTCCCGAGCTGGGCGGGTTTCGAAGTAGCCACCGGGATAAACCCTGCCGACAAGATAGTGGGCGCTCTGTTAAGGAGGATTAGGAGGTGATTGGAGACCTCATCTATGGTCCCCGTACCTCAGCAGTACGAGGTCGCTTAGTACCTCATTTACCTCCCTAGGCGAGAGGTTCCTTAGTAAGTACATGATGTTTGTCTTTCTAACACCTTTCACCTTCGTTAGCGCCTCAAGGATCTCGAGCACTGTAGAGGGGTCGTAGCTTATGATGAGGGCCATAAGGTTGAACTCCCCCGTGCTTGAGTATATCCCCATAACGTGGGGGTTTCTCGCTAGTTCCTTTGCGACATCTTTTATGCGGGATGGGTCGACGTCCACCTGAAGTAAAGCCTTGATCCGTAGACCCAGTTTCTCCGTGTCTATCACTGCGGAATAGCCCTTCAGTACACCCATTTCCTCAAGTTTCCTTAGCCGGACATGCACTGTTGACTCGCCGAGCCCAAGGATCTCTGCTATCTTCCTTACAGGGATCTTGCCGTTGCGCATAAGGAGGCTGAGTATTCTTGCGTCTGTGCTGTCTATCAATGTGCTCACTCTCTGCACTTTTTACCGAACCTATTGACTATGTGGAGGACGTATGTGTCATTGCCCCGATCGTCTATGTCGACCACGGAGAGGTTATGCCTAACAGCGCCTCTCACAGCCTCCTCGAGACCTCTAGGCCCTATGGCCACTACGTCTATCTCGCCTTGACATTCCATAGTGTTATCAAGCTTTGACATCAGCGCGTCCGCGTCACTCCTCCCTCTAATTATCTGCGCGGCTGTTTTCCTGCTCCCTGCCAACCTACTTACCCAGGCTTAAGGGTATGGGGAAGAATAAATTGTTGGGGAACGTAAGTTGTTGTCCATCGCGTTGAAAGTACTCTTCCGCAGAGGAGAGGAGCACGAGGAGACGTCATTCTCAAATGAGGTTTACGAGGCCCTCGCACGCTCCGGTATGAGGTGCTATCGCATGAGGGGTATCTCGTTTATTTGTATAGGCGAGAAATCTGTTGTTGTTCTCAGACGCCTATTACCGATCACCGCACGAGGAATTCCGGAAGCCGATGCTCTCTTTATCCGGGTAGCGTGCGGCCAGGTCCCCTTCACGGAATGTGCTTTACCGGTGACCGAAATAGTGTATGATGTTGCGAAGAAATTAGACAAACCAGTGATACCCCTCTAAGAGATAGGTCAGACCATGGGAGTTTTTCTCATCAGGTCAATTCCTGCCGTTCACATCATCCCATGTGTGATGTAGGGTCGAGACCAATAATCATTGACTCTTAGGATCAGACCAGAAGTAGATTAAGAAGTAACCAGACAAGTGATGACGTAGTTATGGGTACGGTCACAAGAGCGTCACGTACTCCCTGCCCTCCTATAACCACGTTAGTAATGCCGTTGCTTGCCAAGTAGGGAACGTTCCTGATATCTGTAGTCAACAGGACGGAAAGATAAGAGGAAGAAAGTGAGACAGAGACCGGGTCTTCTGAGGCATACCCCATAATCATCGCAGAAATAAACACCATGAGGCCCGAGAGTATGGACGCCCTAATAAGCCTGAGCGATGTACCCTGGGGCGCGGTGGAGGTTTCACTAATCATTATAATGGACAACAGCGATGTGGTGAAGGCTGTCTGTATTATATAATCAATGCCTAGCCCAGCCGACGCGTATCTTAGGATGAGTAGGGAAGGCACAAAAAGAAGCGGCCCCATCATAACCCACAACGTCGTCACCCCCTCTTCTTCCAGTACCACACGCTGGACAAACGCCACATTACCGCCGCTACTCAGTATTGTAAATCTCCTTGAGAGCCTCCAGAAAGTGTCTCCGAGCCTGAGGATCGGTGTGTATAGTGTCAGCATCGTTAGCCCAGAAGCTATAGCGAGAGAAGTGGGCCACCCATATTTGTCTGTAAGGAACAACGCCGCAAATAATAGCAGGGAAATCGCTAGCGGCTCGTTCCTCACGGTGTTCCCCACGCCATTAATCCAGCGCGTGAACAGCCTTTGATTTAAGATGCGCGACCCTACACATACGGGGATAACTTGGCAGAGCTGCTTACAGCGCTTGTGGAGGCCCACGAGCTCTCGATCTACTCCTACGTGAAGCCGGGGGCACCCCACAGGTACTCCACGAGGTTCAAGGATCTCCACACATTATTCGTTAACCTAACCTCCTCGTTTGAGGTCTATGAGAGGGCAACGAAGCTAGGGGAGGACGTTGCCCGAGGGAGAGCAGGATTCCCAAACGTACGGATCGGGGAGCTACTCGGCGAAGCGCTGCGGAAGGCCGAGGCCAGGTTGGGGGCGGGCACTGATCCCATGATCCACGTCATGCTTGTTCCCGTAACCGTCGCGGTATCGTACTCTGTGAGGATGAGGAACAGGGTTGATGGTGCCCTGGTTAGGAGGGCGCTCTCAGACCTTCTCAATTACTCTGACGTGACTGAATCTTTGAGGATCTACGAGTCACTCAAGACTGTAGGTGGGAGATATTCCTCCCTACTGGACGAGATAATGGTGACGCCCACGAAAATAAGTGTAGAGTCTCTCAGGCCCGCAGACATTTTCGCCGAGATGTCGGTGAGGGAGCCAATATTCTCGCTCCTAGGGAAGAGGTTAAGCACCCTGATATCGGCTTCTAAGAAGTTCATTGAGCTCGAGACCGGAGAGGTCAGCACGAACACAGCGGCTGTCGAGGTATTTAGTGAGCTCGTTTACGGCGTCACCGGCAAGAAGCTAAAGGTCTACGGCGACACTGACATAGTTAAGGCGCTGAAGTATGATAAGGAGCTCGAGAGGAGCGGTGTCGACCTATCACCGTTCATTGGGCCTCTTACGGCAGCCTTGTTTATGGGTATGGCGGACCTCATCTCCTCATGACCCGGCCTTAGTTCCTCAGAAGAGGTTGTAGTAGACCCTGGCAAAGAGCCTTATCGCCGCGAGCCTTCTCTCATCAATTAGGTACCTTAGGAGGGCTATGCCCGCCACGAACCCGCCCACATGTGCCCAGAAAGCTATGCCCGAGATGGAGGCGGCGAACACCCCCATCAGGAGCTGGAAGAGGAACCAGAAGGTTATGTAGACATATGCTGGCATCGTGACTGGTATGAAGTAGAAGAATACCACGAGCTGCGCCCGCGGGTACAGGAGGAAGTAGGCTCCGAGTATCCCGCTTATGGCTCCGGAGGCCCCGATGGCTGGGACCAGCCATGGGTAGATGAGTGCCTGAGTTTTCGAGAGGAGGGCTGAGGCAGGGAGGAATATCACGCTGAGTGTGTTGAATACTGATGCTATTACTCCAGAAACGAAGTAAAGGACCAGGAACCTCCCAGTCCCTAATACCCTCTCAACACCTCTCCCGAATACGTACAGGAAGAGCATGTTGCCGAAAAGGTGGAGTAGGTCGGCGTGAAGGAACATCGAAGTGAAGAGTCTGTAGAAAGTTGAAGGACATAGTATGTCGTAGGGGTAGTTACCGTAAGTGTAGACTATCTCTTCATAGGAGGATGCCCCCACGACCCCGGGGAACGTGGACAGAAAAAAGAAGACTACGGTGTTTATCATTATCAGTGCATAGGTAGCCACGGGCGCTCTACCTATGGGGAGTTCCTCCCCACCGGCTGGCACAGTCGTCAAGTCTTGACACCCATGAAGCTCAGGAGGTTTTTCCTGGGGACAAACTCTATCAGTGTCACCCCATGCCTGGCCGGCACCGACACATTATAGACCCTCACTGAGTCAAGCCTCGCCTCCGTGACTCTGGCGTTGTGGGCGTGCGCGTGTATCACGATGTCCGGCTTCACTTCCTTAATCATTCTCTCCATATCCCTAGACCCCATGAAGGGGTATATCTTCTCAGGCTCACCCCTGACCGTCACGAATGTGGGTGCGTAATGAGATACGAGCACCGTCACGTCGGCGTACTTCTTGACCTCGAGGAGTAGTTTCTTCATTATCTTCGGTCTCTCCCTGTATACCCTAGCCAGCTCCGGCTTGTGCCTGCGCTGCCAGAAAGTGAGCTTCTCCAGCGCGCCCCTAGTGCCGACGAAGCCCACCTTCACACCCTTGACTGTCAGTATAGCTGGGGAGTCGTTCAGCCATATTAGGTCCGGGTATCTCTTCACGAACACTGCCTCAAGTTCGTGGTACTCCTCGTTACCGAAGATCGATATTATCGGTATCCCGGGGAACTTCGAGCGCACTTCCTCGATAATCGGCGCAAGATCCTCGACCTTGCCCTCGTCCACCATGTCGCCAGCGAACACACAGATATCTGGCTTAACGCCTACCAACGACTTAAGCGAGGCCGAAAACACGGCGAAGTAACGCCTCCCGTGCACATCACCCGCTGCGCAAAGTCTAATCACTGTCAACTCCCGCACCTAAGCTATATTTAGTGGCTGGGCCTGTTAAGCACTACCCAATGCTTTAAAACTCCTGCATCACGAGGTGTTGGTGTGCTAGGATGGTCAGCCTGAAGGGAACCACCGCGGGCGGACACCTCGGCTGGGCGACTAAGAGGTGCATCATTTGTCATAGAAAGTTAGTTATAGGAAAGGACCCTGTGTATTACTGCCCGAACTGCTCTAAGAAGTTCGAGGCATACTTCTGCCAGGGGGACTACAAGGCGCTTCACGGGCGCTGCCCGTACTGCGGGGCTAAGCTAGAGCCGGTTGTGTGAGAAGGGGTTACGGTGATCGTTTCAGAGGAACTCATAGAGGGCCACTTAAGGGTTGTTGAGGTCTGCGAGAACGAGCACTCAGTAATCATAGGGGACCTCCCGCTGATCCCAATTAATATGGACAGGGAGGGAGTCAGAAGCACAGAGGTGGGGAAAGGAGTAAGTGTGAGATTCGTGAACGTTGCTACGGGCATGGGCACAGCAGAGGTAGAGGTTTATCACGTCATGGGAGCGACCGCGGCGATATCGTTTGTGTTGCGCCTCAAGGGATGCGGGCATAACCTGGCAAGAGTTTATACTGAGGTCATCAAGGCATTGAGGAGTGAGGGATCATAGTGAAGGGCTGCGAGGGCTTCAAGCGTTTCATAGATGTGCTCCGAGGAAGGATTAGGGAGTATCTCCCTTCAGAGGATGTGTTGGGTGAGCGGAGCGAGGGCCATGCTAGGTGGATTAACGTTAGTATTGGTGAGTCAGAGTTAATTATGGTATATAGGGAGACAGATACCGTAAAGGAGTTCATGATAAGGTCTGAGGTTACTGACAGCGCCATAGTGGGGTCGCTTGAGAGGATCGGTCTTAAAGATGTCGCGAGCATCATGGCTAAGTGGGGTTACGTGCCTAGGTCTGTTACTGTGTCTTACGTAGTTCCCTCCAAGGCTCTCTACCTGCTCATTGAGGGAGTGAGAGGTAGGGTGCCCACGGTTCGTGTGAGTGTTAGGGGAAACAGTTACGAGGCATCGGCCAGTTACTGCGTCATCTCTGAGAGCGAGAACGTGTGTGCTTACCTGAGAGAATTAATTACTGTCCTTTCAGAGCTAAGAGAGTGCGTAATCACTTACACCCTATGACCTCCACCACAACCCTCCTCCCAGCACGGGGACCATCAAACTCCAAGAGTATCACTTCCTGCCATGTACCTCTGAGTAGCCTGCCGTCTTTTAGGGGTATGACTCTTGTAGACCCTATGATAGCTGATGCTATGTGAGCGTGAGCGTTATCGTCTATCTCATCATGCCTCCATCCGCCTCCGGGAGGTACGTATCGCCTAACCCATTCCAGGTAATCACTAGCTATTCTTGGTTCGTACTCGTTCAGCACTATTGCTGCCGTTGCATGGGGGGCATGAACTACGACTATCCCGTTCTTTATTCCTGATTCCGCAACCGTCTGTTCGACAATATCGGTTACGTTAAGTGCCTCAAAACGCCTCGAGGTCGAGATAGTGAATGTCTTCACAAATACCTTACACATATGTCTTCACCGGAAGATCCCGCTCCGCCAGACTTAATACGTATAGTGAGTTAGCTCCAGCAACCCTTGATTAGATCTCGCACAAGACAGTTACATTGATATGTACCCTATCGCTTATGGCTTTTAAGCAGGATGCGTGGGCTACAGTATTACTGGGTTGATACTGTTGGTGACTGATACTGTACACAATGTCGTATCAGGGGGCATGGGTGCCGTAGTCCATACCGTAAGTGATGCGGAGGAGGCATATTCACTTGTGGAATCAATTCAAACACTGATAAGGGTTGGGGAAAATGACATCGCTCGATACCTTATAAGAGACCTTAAAGCATTAGTGTCCGACCTCATGGCGGTTTACGCTACAGGGGCATATGTGAGCGGTTCAGCCTCTGCTCTAAAGGAGGCACAGAAGAAACGTTTATGGGAGCTAGAGCCGGAGCATGTAAGGAGAGTTATAGAAATCATTGAGGAATATGCAGAAGAGGGCTTGTCTAAGGGTATATCCGACGCCACAGTATTCCTTAACCACGTTCTTGAGTTGTTGGGTTACGACGTAGCCTCATCAGACGATATCAAAAAAATTATTATAGAGGGAGTAACACCAGAGGAAGCGCTCCACACGGCTTTAGTAGCTCTTGTTGTATCGGTAGGAGGTGTTGCTTGGAATGATGAAATCCAGGGTTAACGTAATATCTGAGAGATTGGTAGAGCATGTAGCTAGGAGTGCTGCCGGAATCGGCGTGAGCTTAGAAAAGATTTCTTACATAGCTGGCAGTAAGCGAGCCCAAATTATTTATGACATCGTTAAGGGTCTTGGTAGACGGATAGTTTTAGTGCATGGCAACGGCGCTCTTTATTGCGGGCTGTGTAAGAAGGGTCCTTTCACTAAAAGAGGCCTGTACCTACACCTAGTAAGAAGGCATAGGTACGATATTAAGCAACTAATAATAGCCGAGATAAGTGATTGATAACGTTTAATCAAAAAGTGATTATTTGGAGTAAAAACTGTCTGAAGCAATTTACGCCTAACTACTACTGTAAACAGTAATGGTCGCTGGTTTCTCTAGGGTGAAGTCTATTACATATCCCAGTAAGGTACCATTGTCTAAGTTACCGTATAGATACTGAGGCACGTTGGCATCTATCAGCAAGTTGAAGTCGTATGTGCCCGCTACAGCCGTTGCCGAGGCTGTTACATTACCTGTAAAGGATGCTGTGTACACTGGGCCGCTTGCGACGAACTCTGTACCGGTGAAGTTTATGGTTATGCCGTTGTCCGTCATGTTTACGTATGCCTGGTCATTGTATATTGCTGTCTCGTTATAATTGACGCTTAGGTTTCCAGTGGTGAACCATGTTGGGGCTGTTGTCTCTATCTTGCCGGTTATGAGGACTGAGGAACCTGTGAATACGTTTACACTGTTCTTGTAGTCAATTGCTGAGGTCCTTATGTGGAGCGCTACCGGCTCGTATCCGTTGTAGTAGCCGCTCTCACCACCTTCTATCGTTGCTCTGTAGAGTATTGTGTAGACACCCTCACCGGATATCGGTGCCATCACTATCGAAGTGCCCGCTATCGGGTACGGGAAGAATGGCTGTGGCGGCACATTTGGCTGATATGATCTGCTCCTGTAGGCGAAGTCAGCACCTAGTATGTATCCCTTGACTGGATAGGTCACGAACTTGCCTGCATTGCCATTATATATTGTGACGGTGTTGGGTCCTATTATAGCAACGTCTAGGTTCGTTAGGTTATAGTCGGCACCCAGAGCCGTTAGGTATACGCCAAGGAACCCTATGCTACTGTTAGTTATCTTGACCTTCAGTATTCTCCAGTCACCTGACTCTTCTCTCCATCCCCAATCATATGCTATTTTTAGCCAGTACTGAGGATAGTACTCACTCATAGACGGCGGCGGGTATAGGCTTATGCTGGTTACGTTGCTTATTTCTAGCATCACATTCACTGATACAGGCATTAGTACCGTATCGTAGACAATAGAGTAGTTGGTCGGGTCAACGCGCTCTATCGCTATGTAGCCTGAGTAGAGGCCTGGGGTAGCGTTGGCGGGCACGTTGATCGTTACTGGCACGTACTTGAAGCCGTTGAGGCCTGAGATAACGCTAATGCCTGGAGTTATCCAGTCCCATTCAACGCGCTTGTAGATATAGAGATCGATATGGAATGGTACTATGACTGACTGGTTATTGATGGTCTTGTTAAACCACTCGTTAGATATCATGTAGAGCCTTAGGTCGGGCTCCCAGAAGAAGTAGGAGCTCAGTGGGACACCCCATACCTCATACGCCACGTCGTCAAGAGCCTTCATGAACTTCTCCATAGGTTTGCCTAGAGTAACCATGTGAGCGTTTGCGTCCCTAGCATCTATGTTTAACCTCGCTGTCTCCCCAACGGTAAAGTTGCCGCTTCCGTCAACGTCAACCGCTACACCCATTTCTGTGAACCAGCTCACGTACTGAGTATAGTTGCCAGTAGTTACGTTTGGCGCAAAGTAGTTGAGTGGTATCGATACTATTGCCGCTACGAGGTCGGCATCCTGGAAAATGCTTAGATTGTTGAGAGCTAGTATTTGTGAGCCTGACTCCCATGCCGTAAGGTTCATATATATGGCGTCGCCTGTGCAATTCACTGCGTACGTTAAGAGACTTGTGTTAGTATCGAGTACGTCACATATGGGCACTATGTTCGTTAGTTCCAGTTTGTACGGCTTGATTAGGTAAGTTCCTTTGTCTCTGGTGAATAGTGTTATGCCTTTTGTTGCTGATTCTCCGGGCAAGAGGTCGCCGAAGTATACCGCAGTATCTAGGTATGTTTCGCGGAGCTCCGTATCTTTAACCCCTTCACCAAATGCGTCTAAGTTCTGTATGTTAAAGCGGTAGTAGCTGTATGGACTGTTTGATACGGCTGTCAGTCCCTTTCTCTCTAGTATAAACTTTACGGCTGCCTCCACATTTATTCTGCCGCTACCCTGGTCGAAGGGACCGTATCCTAAGTCGTCAGCGGTTGATTTCAGCACAGTCTTGATATAGTCTGGGGTCGGCCTTGACGCGTACCATACCTTATATGCCTGGATCATTAACGCGATAGCCCCCGCTGTCATTGGGGTAGCCTCTGAGGTGCCACCAAATAGGTCGTAAGCGAAGTAGTTGCTGAAGTCACCTATCTGATAGAGTGATTCCCAGGTTCTACCACCAGCGAATGCGTACGCGCCTACACCAGCTACATCGGGCTTTGCTAGTCCAGACGCAACAGGGCCCCTGTTGCTCCACGGTATTATGTCATCGTAGCCGCCGGATATGTAGCCGTAGAGGTATGGTCTGAAGTAGAATTCAGTACTAGCTGCGGTGGTTATCGACAGCAGTGAAGATCCGGGTGTTGTTGTAGTACCAAAACCATGACCACCATTACCTCCGGCTATAACGTTAACAACGCCTGTCCTCATCGATACGTAATCGAAGAGCTGCGAGTACGGATCGTAACTCGTAGCGTAGTTGAAGTAGTACACAAACCAAGTACTGATGCCATAAGAGTTACTTGTTATGTCAACTCTTGGCTCACCGCTATAAGTCCATACCCAGCTATTTGCCCCGTCCAGCTGATAAGTACTAATGAAGTCATACCCCGCCATCCAAAGCAACGCGACAATTGTGTCCCCAGCCCACAGCGCGTTAGCGGCTGCTATTTTAGCTGCTGGCGCCTGCCCAGGTATCTCCTTATCAATCAATCCGAAGACCCAACTGTAAATATAGTAGGTTGTGTGCCTTCCGGCAGCAGTTGCTGCGCACTGCGTCCCGTGCGAATAGAAGTCGTACTCGAGCGTCACGTATGTTCCGTTCTCGTGGTCGATGCCTGGGTATATCTGCGCTATGTAGTCGTAGGTCCAGTAGTTCCATGGCGTGTTAAAGAGGTAGGTGCTGTCACCGGTCTTCAGCCAGTGAATTATTCCGTAGGCGTCGAATGCGTAGCCTGCCAGCGTGCCGAGGCTGAAGTCGTAGTAGCCGTCGCCGTTGGTATCAAGGCCCGCAATCTCGTGGCCGTACGTTATTGGCTCCTCGCCCGCGAAGCTGTAGCTGAGTGGCGGCGGGGTGTTGCCCAGGATGTATGACCTTATCTGCTGGTAGGTGTCGTTGACGAGCATGTAGACGGTGTCATACCCCGGTATGTCCGCGCGCTCATCAACTAGTATTAGCGGGACGCTGAAGTAGAGTATGTATGGATAGGCGATTATGTAGTAAACCTGTAGGCCAAACTTCATTGGCTTCGCTGAGGTTATGTTGCCCACATACCAGGTTCCTGTGAGATTGTATTCTGTGTAGTTGAGTATGCCTGTGGCTAAGTTGTATACTAGTACCCATGTTGTGTTGGTGTAGTAGACAGCCTCGGCAAGCGGGTCATACACCAGCACAGGTGTCTTAGTAGTATTCAGGCTGAAGTAACCTGAAGCGTTTGGTGTGACGGTAACATTGGTTATGGCGAGACCTAGGCCGTCATCTAGTATCTTTGGTGTGCCGTCGGGTTCTCTAGCTATTGCAGCAAGCCCGAGTGCTGGTGAGCCGTAGTCGACGCCTGTGTCTATTATTCCTATAGTGACGTTACTGCCTTCGAGACCGTATCTCTCCCATACATTTCTCGCTCCAGTGATGTTCACGGCAAAGAAGCTTGTGGGCTCTGGTCCACCGTAGGAGGGCTTTGATTCTGCTGTAAGCTGTGCCTCTGGTTTCGCCAACTCCGGATCGCTGTGTGGCGGTGTTGCGGGCTCGATCGCAGCGTCCGGTAATATTGCACTCACTCCGCTTACTTTAGCTAGATTGAGAACATCTTCCTTCGTTGCCCACGCAACGACTATTCTGGTACTTCCTACATCCACGTATGTTATTATTCCTCTAGTCTTTGACGCTATTTCATCAATATTTGTTGCTGGAGAGGCAATTATGACGATCCTAGCTTGTCCAGGCCTTATTCTCATAGCATCGGCGTGTTCAGCGAGTATCTTAGAAGCACTAGCTATTTTCTTCGCATCCTCCCTTATCTTCATGAGAAACGATGAGTCTGATACTGCACCTCTAGCAATATATGTTGAGTCCTTGAGTAGCCTAGGATCTATGAACGCTCTGTTGGTGTTTTCTTGACTCTGCGCTACCGCTAGTGTTGGCGCTATTGAGGTTAGCGCAATAGTTAAGGCTATCAGCACAGCTAATGCCCTGAAGGCCCTCACGCGAACCACCATCACTTGATTAGTTCTGTGCACTGAATAAAAAGATTGTTGAGTGTTTACGGTAGAGGTGAAATCCTTTAGCTATTAAGCCTTTTAATCCCCTCAGACCACCCTATGATGGTGCCGCCGTAGCTCAGCCTGGTGGAGCGCCGGACTCATACGGCCCCGCCTGGGAGATCCGGAGGCCCCGGGTTCGAATCCCGGCGGCGGCACTACTTCCCCTCCACCAGGCGTTTTCACTACCCTAACCTCAGAGGTAATCAACAACGCATTCAGACGGCGGGCCAAGTACTTCCTCAATCCCCTCACGCATTAAGGAGAAGGCCTGAAGACCATACGCAACAAACACAACAACACCAGCGAACCCAGACTCCTTAATCACCTGTGCCATGGTCCTAGCGGATGCCCTAGTCGATACCCCACCCACACCCGCACCCATGGCCGGGAATGCCACGCTTTCCACCCCCAGCTCCTTAGCTAGGCTAATCGCTGCTTTAGTAGCCATCGCAACGTTCTCGACCCCTATCCTCATCGCAGGATACTTCATAGTAGGTGCATGAATCACGTAGCTGGCCCTCAGCCTCCCGGCCCTCGTAACCACCGCTTTACCCACAGGAACCGGAGCATATCTTCGGGCTTCATCCTCTATCTCGCGTCCCCCGGCTCTCTTAATAGCACCCGCGACACCTCCACCCATCACCATCAGTGAGTTGGCTGGGTTCACGACAGCGTCTGCCTTAACCTTCGTGATGTCCCCCTCGAGCAGAACTATCCTGAGGCTGCCGAGGTCCCAGCATAACGCATCCCTCATCGGGGCACACCTACTAATTAGTGGCATTAAGTAGATTTGCGTTATCTGATACATGACGTGATTAAGTAGAAGAAGCCGGGCCAAGGTGGTAGCCGGGCGGGGATTCGAACCCCGGTCACGGGGGCCAGAGCCCCGCATCCTTGGCCGCTAGACGACCCGGCTTCCAATAGCTGATGAAGATGCCCCGATTATAAAGGTTTCACGGGCGGCGAATGACTTGATCACCCGAGTGTGGTAAGTTGGTAGAATTAGTGGCGGGACCCCAACTTGGGGCGGCTGCGAGGCCTCGCGGACCTCACTGCCTGCCCCAACGCGGCCGGCTTAACTTCCGGGATCAGACGAGTCCGGGTGTTTCCCGGCCGCTATGGTCGGGGCCGCCAGTACTTATCTGGGTGTGGACTGCTTTTAAGGTTTTCTCGGCTGCAGAGCCTGCTTGCTGTAGATCGCTATAATCGTTGCTTCCTTACCGCACTGGGGGCACTCGACCTTCTTGCCCACGTAGTCCCCTTTACTGAAGTCTCTCTCTACTTCATGCCCATCCACGCACCTGATCAGTGTCTTAATCGATGGTTTCTCCTGCTGCTCCGCCTTCCTGGGGAGCATAGAGAAGATGAGAAGAGTGAGCATCGCGGCTAGCATTAGGAGGAGGATGATTGTGTAGGTATCTATCTCGTTGAGGAGCTGCACCATCGCACATCACCTTATGCCAACCGTGTTGCCGACGCCCACGATCACTACGGGTTCCTCGGGCGGGAGTTTCCTTATGATTTCCTTGATTACCTCCACAGCTTTCCTCACCCCCTTGACGATCTCCTCCTTCATCGTCGTTATTGCGTCCTCCTCGCTCATCTTGATCACGACAGCGTAGAGGGGCACGCCCTTCTCTGCCGCAACCCTCTCCATCTCTATCTTCTCTGGCCCGGGATCGCCTATAGCCGCGCCGACGCCGTAGGCCACCTCACCTGTCTCCTCGCTCTCTAGCTTGAGGGCCGCGTCCACGGTGATTATAGCTGAGACCTTGCCTGCTTCTTCAACAACCTTGCGGAGTGCCTCGCCAGGGTAGCCAACGCTTGAGCCGGGGCCCTTCGCCTTGATCGCTAACACCCTCCTTCCCTCGACGGTGCCCTCCAGCACCAGCGTCTCCTCAACGACCTCCCTCTCGGGGACGTCGTGGGAGAGGAGGTACCTCACTGCTAGGGGCCCGGCACCGTCCCCTACCGGGGTGCCGCTGGCGAAGGAGTCCATAGCGTTGTCGTACGTCTTAGCTAGGCGGACTATCATCGGCATTTCGAGGGCTAGCTGCATCATTAGTATCCAGTTACTGTACTTGAGCCCGAGCTGGAAGTAGTGCTTCACGAGCTTGTTTATGAGTACAAGCACAGAAACGATCTCGAACATTACCTCGGCGTTCTGCCTGACCTCCTCGGGCGCGTCAGGGAATATCCCCTTGACGTAGGCCTTCACACTCTTGTTTCTCTCCCTGATCAGGTGCCTGAGCCTCTTGATTATATCGGTCGGTTCGAGGCTGACGGGAGATATGAGGAAGTAGTTGTCCACGAAGTCGTCTATCGCCTTGCCGGGGTCTTTGAGACCCTGCTCGCTCAGGTATTTCACTGCCTTTCTCCTAGCGTCCTGCTCTATTTCGAAGAGCTGGATTATGCGCTTTCGGATGTAGGAGGACCACCTCCATAGCTGGATCCTTTGGGGTATGTCGGTGAAGTTCAGTAAGAAGGACGACAGTATCAGCAGAACTAGGAGCGTGGATGTCCAGTCCTCGCCAGCCAATCTTCCCAGCCCTAGCTAGGGCTAGCTCCGAGTAATATAAACTGTGGTTCCTACGTCACTAACTCCGGGTTGGTCGTAATGTACACCCCGCTGGATGTGACATAAACAGTCTCCTCGAACTGGGCAACCATTCCTCTCCCGGCCTCAACAAGTACTGGGTACTGGGTGAGGATCTTCTTGGCGACGAGGCCCCTAAGCGCTCCCCTGACGGCATCTATGTCCCCGAGGTCAACCAGCCACCTCTCACAGAAGGGAAGGGTACTAAACCTGGACCTTATCACATCTAGTACCTCGGCCTCGAACCCAGAGACACTGCCCCTGATCGACCTAAGAGCGAATATCTGGATCGATGAGCGATCCTCGACAACATACCCCCTCCCGTTGGTGCCGAAGGGCTCGATAGCGTACGCGCCGCCTGAGCGGAATCGGCCTATCGCGAGGGCGTCC
This sequence comes from Desulfurococcales archaeon, assembly GCA_026986435.1. Classification (GTDB taxonomy): domain Archaea; phylum Thermoproteota; class Thermoprotei_A; order Sulfolobales; family NBVN01; genus WAOK01. The sequence continues at coordinate 34,698 of JALSOP010000097.1, forward strand.
CTGTAGTTCGGTATGTACTCGCCCCCATGGATCTGGTAGCGCCCGAGGGAGTGTCCGGAAAGGTTCTTTATGGGCTTGAAGCCCGCCGCCTTTATCTCTCTCTCTATAACGAAACCTACATCCCTGAACCTGGCGCCGGCACGTACCTTTTTCAGGGCCTTGAGGAGAGCGGACCTAACTGCCTCAGCTAGGGACTCGAACCTATCGTCGAGAACTATCGTTATCGCTGTGTCAGCTATGTAGCCATCCACATGAACCCCTATGTCGACCTTGACAACCGCTCCCTCCGGGACCACCTCAGTATCGCCCACGTAGGGTGTTCTGTGAGCCGCCACGTGGTTTATCGATATGTTGGTTGGGAAGGCTGGTGCGGCACCACGAGATCGTATAAGCTCCTCAATCTCTTCAGCGATCTTGAGTATCGGTGTCCCCGGCCTCACTATCTTCTCAGCCAGCTTCTTTGCCTCGAAGGCTATCTCTCCCGCACGCATGTATTTCTCAAGTTCCTTGCCGTCCACACCTAGTCACCCCAGTGCTGAGGTCACGCAAATTATTATTGGTTGTGTCTAAAGTTAATCATTAATCTCTTCACCAACAAATTTGATCTGGTGAGAGCAATGAAGGTCACGTGGTACGGCCACGCTGCATTCAAGGTCGAGATAAAGGGGAAGAAGTTCCTTGTTGATCCATGGATAAGCAACCCTAAGTCACCGCTCAAGGACCCTGCCCAGGTCGGCGACGTGGACTACATAATAGTCACGCACGACCACGGCGACCACCTCGGTGACGCCGTACGGATCATGAGGCTCGCTAGGAACGCCAAGCTAATAGCCATATTCGAGATAGCCAATAAGGTGACTCAAGAACTGGGTAGCAATGACAGGGTAATCGACGCAAACATCGGCGGCCCAATAAAGCTCGGCGACGGCTTCTGGGCTGTTCTAACCCCAGCATACCACTCCAGCAGCGTCGGCCACCCGACAGGCGTGGTCTTTGGCAACGATGAGGAGAGGGCCTACCATGCTGGCGACACAGGGCTGTTCTACGACATGAAGCTGATCGGGGAGCTCTATAGGCCCAGGGTGGCGATGCTCCCGATAGGCGGCCACTACACGATGGGGCCGAGGGAAGCCGCTAAGGCGGTGGAGCTCCTGTTGCCGGAGTACGTCATACCGATGCACTACGGCACTTTCCCAGTGCTGTGGGGTAGGCCTGAGGAGTTCGAGAAGTACGTTAAGGAGTTTGTTGGCGAGAAGGTTAAGGTGAAGGTTCTCAAGCCCGGGGAGACCGTGGAACTCTAAAATCGAGAGATTTTTCAGGCCCATTTAGTCGAGCCCGTGTTAATCAGCCCTGCGTGGATTCTTCACAGCTCCGCCCTTCCGAGCCTCATCATATAATCTCGCTCATAACATATCGATAGTGTGTGAGGTTATGAAGGTTGTAGTAGCCCTCACCGGCGCCTCCGGGCTCGTGTATGGGCTGCGGCTTCTTCAGGTACTGTGGGAGCTAGGGCACTCCGTTATAGCTGTCTACACCTCAGCATCCGTGGAGGTCGCTAAGCACGAGTGCTTGGGCACTGACTTCGTTGGGGTAGTGGGGAGGTTCGCGGATGAGGTCTACAGCGACTCCGACTTATGGGCCCCTATATCGTCGTCATCGAATATGCCGGACGCTGGCGTTGTGATCCCCTGCTCCCTACACACTCTCTCCGAGGTAGCTAGGGGAGGTAACAGCGGCCTAGTTGCTAGAGTAGCCAATAACCTCCTCCGCCTAAGGCGTCCGCTGGTTCTCGTCGTTAGGGAGACGCCTCTCAGTCTACCGGACCTGAGGAACATGGTCGCCGCGTCTGAGGCTGGAGCGATCATACTGCCCGCATCGCCAGCCTTCTACATAAGGCCCTCCAGCGTAGAGGAGATGATAGATTTCATCGTTGGTAAGGTACTGGATGTTCTCGGCATTGAGCACGGGCTCTACAGGAGGTGGGGAGCAATCAATCGAAGAGGTCCCGATCCCTGCGCCCGTATCTCCTAGCGAGCTTACTCTCAACCCTCTCTTCTACGTCCTCGCTCTCAATCTCTTTGAAGAAGTCGTCCGTGCTTTCCTTGAACTTTACCGCGAAGGCGCAGCGCCCGTCCGGGAGGAGGGCGTGCCTCTCGCAGTATCCGAACTGGCAGCGCCATCCGATGCACTTGTCACCTATCCACCTACACCTAACCTCGTTGATTGTGTGACCCCTCACCACTTTCTTGACGAGTATCTTGGCATTCTTGGAGCACTTGAAGAACGGACATAAGGGGTTACACATGCCGTTGATGGGCATTGGCCTCCTCTGGTCGTACCCCCTCGGACCCCTTCTAGGGTACCTCTCGCGTCCCCCGAAGCCCCGTCCGTGCCTGCGCCTTTGATTCCTGAAGCTACCACCCGACTTATCCAAGTCTGTCCACCTTACCCCACAACCTTGTTGTGCCTTGCGCTTTGGGGGATCGTCATATAGTCTATGGCCTCAACCACTTAAATACTATGAATGATTGGCGGAAACCATATGAGATAGCTATTATGAGGTCCTTCCTAACCGAGTGAGCCACCCTACCCCACCCAACGAGGTCCCCGGGGTCGACGATCTGAGCAGACTCCAGCACCTTCAGTAAGTAGGGGGCGTGCTCCTTGCCGGGGGCCTCCCTGTATAGTGCGAAGTCCGCGCCGTACTTGAGGGCGGACCTTATGACCAGGCCCGCTTGCCTTAATCTAATATAGACTGGGTAGATGAGCCTAAACTCCCTTATGTGCTCTGACGCTATCTTTTTCAGATTCTCGCAGTCTAGCATCTCACCATCAGGGGAAGAGACATCCAGCTCACCTACCTCACAGAGATAAGTAGCCTCTATGAGGGATAGCTCGAGAGGTGGCTCAACCTCTTCGGGGGACTTCGGCTTCCTTATCGACAGAGGTTTCCCGAAGAATCCGAGGGAGAATACTCTCTTGGCGTCATCCTTTCCGAACACAACGACCTTCGACCCTATGAGGACACCCCTTGGCTTGCCCTGTTGCTCCGTCATAGCTGCAGCGATATTACCCTAATGTATGCGCCCATTCTCTTTAGGAGGTCTGCGGCTGACTCTATTTTATCGATCATTTCCCGGATTAGTATGAACCTGCTGATGCCGCCCTCAAGGTACTTTAGGGTCGCTAGCCCGAGTTCCCTGTATGTCTCATCTATCGATACCTCCAGCT
>JALSOP010000098.1 GCA_026986435.1 Desulfurococcales archaeon
CACGAGAAAGTCTCAGGTGAATGACATGCCTGAGGATCCGTATTCGTTAATTGAGAGGTGGATGAAGGCAAAGTCCTTCCTCGTCATCGGCAAGAGCGTCACCAGGGCCGACGCCATCGAGAAGATCCTTGGGAGGGCCAAGTATGTTGAGGACTTCCTCGACGGCGCGCTCTTCGCTAAGATGGTGCTGAGCACTGAACCCCACGCCAAGATACTGGGGATCGATGACACAGCTGCCCTAAGGGTTAAGGGCGTACGGAGAGTGATCACCGCCAGGGACGTTCCCGGGATCAACGAGGTCGGCTACGCGCTGCCTGATCAGCCGCTCCTCGCCGAGAAGAAGGTCAGGTACATAGGCGACACGGTGGCTCTGGTTGTTGCAGACGACTTCGAGGCCGCGCTGAGGGGGGCTGAGGAGGTCGACGTTAAGTATGAGCCTCTGCCCCACATACTCGACCCTCTGGAAGCAATGAAGAGAACTGACGTGCTGATACATGAGGAGAACGGGTCGAACATAGCGTTCCGCACGAAGGTTAGGAAAGGTGACGTCGAGGAGGGGTTCTCCAAGGCAGATGTTGTGGTGGAGAACGAGTACAGGACACATAAGCAGGACCACATCTACCTGGAGACTGAGGCAGCCCTAGCAATACCCGGGCTGGACGGCAGGCTGACCGTGATAACCGCTGCTCAGCACCCCCACCTAGCGCAGAAGATCGTCGCTAAGGTACTGGGCGTGAAGTGGTCAGATGTCAAGATAATAGTGCCGTACCTCGGCGGAGGCTTCGGCGGCAAGGACGACGAGGGCCCACTGGTCGCCGCCAAGGCAGCCCTGGCGGCGTACCTGATAGGGAAGCCCGTATTCCTTGAGTACACCAGGGAGGAGTCGATCTTAGTTCACCCCAAGAGGGAGTCAACAATAATCAAGTACAAGAGCGGTGCCACCAAGGACGGGAAGCTGGTCGCTGCCGAGATAACCATAATACATGACACGGGAGCCTACGCCAACAGAGGCCCGTTCATCCTGTGGAGGGCAACAGTCCACGCCACCGGCCCTTACAAGGTACCCAACGTTAAGGTGGACGGCTACGCAGTATACACCAACAAGGTGCCGCAGGGCTCCTACAGAGGTTTCGGCAACCCATCCGCCCAGTTCGCGGCCGAGTCACAGATGGATCTCCTGGCCGAGAAGCTCGGCATGGACCCGGTTGAGTTCAGGCTGAAGAACCTCCTGAGGCCCGGCGATGACACCGCCACAGGGCAGGTGCTCGAGGACTCGGTCGGCATAGCTGAGGCGCTCGAGAAGCTCGCTAAGGTAGCTGACTGGAAGAGGAAGAGGGAGACCTATGGTAAGGACACCGGAAGATTCAGGCGCGGGATCGGTGTCGCTGTTGCGTGGCACGGCATAAGCACGTCGAGAGGTGTGCCGGACTGGAGCAACGCCTACCTGAAGGTCGAAAGGGACGGCTCGGTGACGGTGCACACGGGTATCGTGGAGATAGGGCAGGGCTCGCCGAACTCTTCACACAGGCAGATCGTTGCCGAAGTACTCGGTATACCACCAGAGAAGGTGAAAGTAGTTTACGGGACGACAGACTCGCCCGATACAGGCGCCACCCACGCCTCGAGAGGCACCACCGTCGGCGCGATAGGCCCGTTCATAGCTGCTGCAAAGGTTAGGGAGAGGCTTGAGCGCCTGGCATCGGAGCTTCTCCACGCCCCGGTTGAGCAGATAGAGTTCGTGGACGGAATAATCAAGGTGAAGGGCACTGACAAGCAGATGACTTGGGAGCAGCTCATCGACGAGGCATACAAGCGCGGCGTAGAGGTCAGCGCGACCGGCTACTTCTTCCTGCCGAAGGGCAAGTTCGACGACGAGAAGGGCAGGGGCTTCGCGTACCCGGCCTATAGCTTCATAGCGATGATCGCCGAGGTCGAGGTCGACACCTGGACCGGCGTGACCAGGGTTACTAGGGTGTGGCCAGCCCTCGCTGCTGGCAGGATAATTAACCCGCAGCAGGTCGAGGGACAGATCGAGGGCGCTGTGGCACAGGGCATGGGCTACGTGCTGATGGAGCAGTTCGTGTTCGATGAGAGGGGCAGGATACTGAACCCGAACCTCACAGACTACGTCATACCGACGGCGCTGGACATGCCGCAGGTAATGAAGCCGGTCTACGTCGAGGACCTCTTCAAGTACAGCCCGTTCGGCGCTAAGGGCGTGGGCGAGATGGCCCTAATCCCCGCTCCGGCGGCAATAGCCAATGCCGTTGCCCACGCCCTGGGCATAAGGTTCACACAGCTACCACTGACACCTGAGAGAATCCTCCTTACTCTAAGGGGTGAGAAGTGATGTACTACCTACTTCCCGACTTCCGGTTCGTTAAGCCCGAAACCTTGAGGGAGGCGTTCAGGGAGCTGGAGACGGAGGGCGCCGCCCCGATAGCGGGCGGTACCGACCTAGTAATAGATATGAAAGTAGGGAGGAGGAAGCCCGACAAGCTGGTATACATAGCACACCTGCCGGAGCTCAATGGGATAAGGGATGCTGGTGACTCAATCGTCATAGGGGCCGTGACCAAGCTTCAAAGCATCGTCAATAATGAGCTCCTTAGGAAGTACGCGCCTGTTCTGCCCGAAGCAGTCAACGAGATGGCCTCTTGGCAGATAAGGAACATAGCGACAATCGGAGGTAACCTGGGCAATGCCTCGCCAGCTGCCGACA
>JALSOP010000099.1 GCA_026986435.1 Desulfurococcales archaeon
GTAAGGCATGGCTCGATACCCTCATCCCAGTGGACCTCAATCCGCTCATCAGCGTCCCTGTCGGTGTTGGCCTCCTTGCCTTGATCATGTGGGCGGCGAGGTGCACAGGGAGATGGCTAGCCAGGTACGGTAAGGCTGAGGGCGCCGGGTTTGGCGAGATAAGCAGGCTTGTTAGGGAGGGGCCCTACTCCTGCATGAGGCACCCAATGCATCTCTTCCTCTCACTCTTCCCCATCGCCGTAGGGCTCATCATAGTATCTCCCAGTATGGCGCTCGTGCTCGGGCCTGCTGAGACGGTGCTCGTGCTCCTAATGGCCGTCACCCTGGATGAGAGGGAGTCGACCGAGAGATTCGGCGACGAATACCTTGAATACAGAAAAGAGGTGCCAGCTTTTAACCTGAGGCCTTCCTGCCTGGTTAAGGCCCTGAGAGAGCCTAAGTAATTATTTGGTCCTCCTCAGGCTCTCATCCCTCTCCATGTCCTCCATGGATAAGTATGTGCTTATGAGTTCACCGCTCTCCCTGCTCAGCCGCACCCCCTCAATGAACTCTAAGAACTCGTCCTTACTGAGGGTATCCGTTATCACTACCTCGTCCCCCTCTATGACGTAGGTGCAGGGCCTCACTACCTCGCCCACGTCCTCGGGGCCCTCTATGACTTGCCTACACGCCATCGCCCCCTCTATGTCTGAGGCGAGCCTGGCAACGGCCACGGCAACGAACTCCTCAATGGACTCGAACAGTCCCTCTCTTATAGCCTCGCCTATTATGCGTGCCCAGTGTTCTGAGACCTTTACACAGATTTGCTTCAAGTGCTTCTCCGACACTAGGTACGTCTGAAAAATATATACTTGATTTCATTAACTAACGCATGCGTTAAACATAGGAAGTTTAATCACGTAAAGTAGGTTTCTTATGTGTTCAGAAATAGCGGAGAGAGAGACCTAAACTAAATACACGTGGTTGTGTTATGAGTCTGCAAGGGATCAGATCTTAACGTTGGGGCGAACAGTTAGATAAAGAGTTACTTAGCGTATCTCGCGCTATTAGGTGGTGTAAGGTCTTGGACACATCTAGGGACTACAGGATACTCGTGGCCGAGAAGGCGGCTGAGGTGCTTGAGAGGAGGGTGAGGAACTGGGGCCTCTCCTACCCACTGGGCAAGAGACACGTGGTCGAGGCAGAGGTTAGGGAGGTGAGGTCGCTGGTGCTCCGCATCAAGCACTCCTACCTCCCCCTCGAGTACCTGGTTAGGGACGAGGCAATAACCCAGCTAATGAGCAAGGCGAGGGAGCTGGCTAAGGCGCTCATGCCCCCGCCGGGCTGGTCCCTAAAGGAGAAGGACAGGCTCGGTGTTGCCGAGATAAGGTGGTGCCTCGCAACCCTCTACGGCCTGAAGGCGAGGCTATTGCTGGGGCCGGAGAACTACCCCGACTACGCGGTCGACGTCGTCGCCATGGAGGTCGGCACCGTGATGAAGCACCCGAGCAACCCCGGGCTAAGGGTCACGAAGGCAGCCACCAAGACCTACGCCCTCACAGTCGTCACGAACATACTGAACATCAAGGAAGGCGAGGTTAGGGCCGTGGCGATACTCCCGCCCAAGGTCTTCGGCGGGGTGGTGAGCGAGGGCATGTACTCCTCCGACCCACTAACAGGTTACGAGCTCGGGAAGAGGGTGAGAAGGGAGTACTACAACGCAGGGGAGGTTGGGGCAATGGTTGAGGCCTTCCTTAAGGCGTGAAAAATCAGAAGAGGCCAAGGCTCTTGAGCCTCTTCTCGAGGTACGCCTTCAGCGCCTCCGTGTTTATGGTCTTGGCCTCATAGTCAACGAAGTCGCTCGAGCGGAAGCTGAACTGCCCGAGCCTGATCTTCCTCTCCTCCCTCTTAGGGCCGAAGAACCCCTTCCTCTCAACGAAGTAGGTGAGCTCAGCGTAGACGGTGACGTCCTCACTCTCCGGAACCCTCAGCAACGTTGCTGCCGGCTGGTGCTTCCTCGTGAATGTGACGTAAAGCAGAACCCTGTCGGGTATTACGTTCAGTATCTTCTGCCTGTCCTTCGGGGAGTACCTTCTAAGCATGTCCCTGTCGATGACGGGCTTAACTAGGTCCCCGTTCTCTATTGCCAGCTCGACGAGGTATCTCCTCTCAACCTCTCTCTGCCCGATCGGTCTATAGCCCTTCTCTGTGAGGATGTCGGTAGCTACTGAAGCCACGACCTCGTCGAAGTCGCTCATGAGGCGCTCGAACTCAGCCGCCTCTTGAATCTTTGCCAGCCCTTTCTGGGCCGCCTCAGTTGCTTTCTTGAGGAAGTCTTTGAATCCAGGCAAATATTATCACCGAAGTTCTCATTTGTGCTAAAAGCTAATTAGTATTCCGTTAGCTGATTTGTTGGGTGATTTTTTGGTTCTAAATAACTGGCCAAGGAGCTTTTTAATGAGATGTACATCTTCTCAGAAGAACGGCTCGTTCAGCAATATTCCATTAACGCGAGAGACTAATGTTATTAAGTTTAGATAAGTAGTAATGAAGCAGAGGTGGCGCTGTGTGTCCAGAAAAGTTTGGCGCAGGGGAGTATCATCTATTATAGGTGCGATAATAGCTATCGCAATAGTACTCAGTATCCTGACGACCTTAACCCTCTTCGGTTTCGGAGCGTTCGGTGCCCAGCAGCAGTCAATAGACTACGCCCGCTCCCTAGAGCTAGCGAGGCAGATGGAGAACATAGTGATATCGTACAATGACACCACTAAGGGCAACACTATCATAACCCTGACAAATAATGGTAGCGTAAGGGTGGATATGAAATCAATGCTGTACAGGGACGAAAACGGGGTGGACCACATCCTCGACCTCTGGCTTGTCGCCTTGAACGCTACGCAGGTGAATGCCGCCGGAATATACCTTAGGTCACTTGTGAACGGAGGGATATACAACGTCTCTACCTCCAACGGCTACACTTACTTAATGCCTGGGGGTGAGATGAGCTTCGAGGTAAAGGGTAAGGTAAGGCCCCTGTCCGTAATAACTGCGACAGGGAACGTGATAAAGGCCCCGGAAATTGCTAGCATAGTTGTTGGAGGGAATTACACGCCAGTGGCAGGCTCGGTCATAATCTATCCAATCAACTTGGGCACAATAGAGGATTTAACTAACAGGACCGACATATCCGTTGACCCGAACGAACTCGTGCCGCCGACGCCAGGTAACCTGGGTGAGGGAATGATGTCTGTAGGAAAGCATTACATTGTGTACAAAACTTACACGAACGCATACATAACAACTTACTCGTACTTCGGCTTCGGTAACTTAGTAATAGGGTATAACCCGACCTGGACAAAGAACAGAGTGGGTTCCCCTAAATACAATATACTAATAACGGGGCCCTATCGCCCATACTACGCAACCGGCGGTTGGATAAGTATTAATGGTACCGTGTATTATCCTGACACTGACTCGCCGTCTGGGTGGAGGATAAAGATCATAGGCTTTCAGCCGGACACAGACAACGACATCCACGTCAGGTACTACAGCAGCAGTTACGGGATAGACATAGACGCCTCAGGATCTGATACGCTAGGCCTCTACTATTACGCAAACTATTACTCCAGCGTAGTTGATGACGCTTACGTATACCTGAAGGGGAGGGCTGAGAAGGTGGTGATTTACTATAAAGTGTCGGGGCAGGATGAGTACAGTTATGAGCCGTTCTTCTTCTCAGCAGATGTTGACGGCAACGGTAATCCGGAATGGGTATTCATGACGGAGGACACGGACTTTGGAGACCAGAACAGCCTGAACGACGCGCTAACGTCGAGTTGCTACTACTCCAACTACATATACGATGACTGGTCGGTGAGGCCGTTCTTCGTTAACCTCACAGGGTACACGATCAACGGGCAGACGGTTGCCATGGTGCTTGTGGCGTTCAGGATGCACTTCCACGACAACCTCGGCGGCGACGTGGACGAGGTTGATCACTCTGATAGGACACTAGTTGGTGTGTACTTAGTTGACTCAGAAACAGGGGAAATAGTCAGCTCGAGGGAGTATGACTACCAGGAGCTGATGAACTTGGAGGACACCTACCCACCTAACACGAACTTCTTCGTAGAGACAATATCGTTAATAGTCCCCGACACAAACAAGACGTACTTCGTCGCCTTCGCCTTCCAGGACCCGTACAGCGACTACTGTGTCGACCCTTCAGTCGCCCAATACCATGACGACGGCGACTTCACGATGAGGATTGAGTGGCTGGGGATGTCGTTCTTCGCCAGGCCTCCAGGGTAGCGGTGGTCGTCATGAGGGGGCAGGCAGGGCTGATATCGACGATGATCATGGTTGGTGTTGTGTTAGTCATAGGTATAGCGGCGCTGGCGTACTTTAATACGAGTATGGCGGCTCAGAGGGCCGAGCTACAGCTTCAGTCGCTTCTCGCTGTTGAGTCGTCGAGGACCATAACCAGTATTGTGTACGGGAATGGGACGGATTACGTCATATTCTTAACAAAGAAGATGACAGAGGCAAGGATAGATATCCTTGTCCTTGGAACAGCCTCAGGGGGTGTTAGGTACGACTACCTGGGGCTCGGGCAGGACTACGACCTCTACTACGCAGACCCCCAGGCCGGCGTACCCTACTATAACATAACTGACCTCACTGGGTGGGACCCCATTCCATCACTCATAAGGGGTTCAGGGCAGGTCTACATTAAAGACCCTACGGGAACGAGTCCCTACATGACTCTCAGCGAGTACTGCGATAACCTACCAGCTACGGGGGCTGTTACTATGGGAAGGCTATTCATCGAACCCAACGAGCCCGTGCTCTTAAGGGTGCATCTCGCGCCGAACCTCCCAATAGATACGGCGTGGGTTATGATAATGCTCGAAATAAGTGACTCCTCCTATCAAATAGCTACCGTGCCCCTACCCTACCACGGGTGACGGTTTTTAATGAAGAACCTAATTTGTTTACCACCTCTTTCACACTCAATACATAATAGTAGCCCTCTCTCACGAGAACAACGTGACTGGTGCTATTCCTAACCATTAGATCGACTACTCTGTAGATGTCTTCCCCGCAACTCGCCACAGGCACCCTCACAATTAAGTCACCACCCTCAGTAAGGTACCTGGCGAGCGATTCCTCGCTCACAACGCCGGCCACATACCCGTCGACAGTAACCACTGATGGCAGATCGCTAGTGGAGATCAGTACGAGGTCTTGGTCGAGGATCTTCAACGATATTGTCGGCGATGGTGTTCCGGGGCACTCAGCCCTCAATCCATGAACACTCACCCTCTTTAGTTTCTCAGCAAGATCCCTCGCTAGGGCAATCTCCTCCCCCAGTCTCCTATCCTTCTGATTGATGTAGAGGTAGTCCCTGCCAATGACCTCCCTAGCTATGAGGGATGCGATTAGTGAGGGAACGGTCAGGAAGTAATTCCCGCTAACCTCAGCAGCAATAACCGACATCGCTATGGGTGTCGTCGATATGGCCCCGTAAAAAGACGCCATCCCCACGACAGCTAAGCTCACATCATCACCTAGGCCTGTTACGTTGTGGATGCTCAGACCGAGTAAGGACCCTATTAGGAGACCGGGACCGAAGAGTCCTCCCGGGAGCCCGGCACCCGATAGCAGGGGGGACAGGCCCAGTCTGGTGCCGATAATCAGTAGCGCTACAGCAGTAGGTACTCCAGCATCACCCAACACCGCCTGAACCAGCCCTAGCCCGCCCCCAGAGAGTAAGGGGCTAGCCATGACTAGAGCCGCCGTTACAGAAGGAACGAGCACGACCACGAGGCCGCGGGAGGCCCTACCAATGCTGACCCCGAAGTGGTATACCCTAGAGAACGCTCTACCAGCTAGCCCGGCGGTGAGTCCAACGAGCACGATCCCTGCCACGTAACCGGCTGAATGCGCGGGGGGCAACGATACCACGGGTGAGGGCAGCCCATTGACTGCCACGGATAATAAGAAAGAGGAGAAACTCCCCAGTGCTGAGGCTATGGCCGAGTCAGCACCCCCCTCGAGGTCCCTATGGTAAGGTATCTCTAAGGCAAAGAACACGGCACCCAATGGTGCCCTAAGCGCCCACGAAACGGCCCCAGCTATCCCTGCCAGAAACAGCTTTCTCCGTACTCTAAAGCCAATCCCAGGAACTTTCCCAAGCAAACCGCCCATAGACCCCCCTAAGAAGGCCACAGGACCGAGGATACCAACGGGAGCGCCCCCACCGACAGCCAGGGGCGTCGCAATAACCTTAACTGCCACACCCCTTAGGCTGGCCTCAGCGGCTCTGTGATGGTACTCATCAAGGAGCTCATCGATCGACGCGCCCCTGGCCACGGGGACAGCGAGCGCCATGAGGAGGGCCGCGAGGGAACTAAGCCCAGCGACCAGGGCTAGCGCAGGCGTAGCACGCAACAAGTACCCCAGGTCCTCAGCACCCTGTCCTGTTGCCAGAGATGTTACCGCGTGAGCGTATATCTTAGCGGCGGCGGTAACGGTAGCAGCGGCCCCTCCGCCTAGAATACCGGCCAGGGCGCACAGGAGAAGGAACAAGGAACCGCTGATGAGGTCCTTACCCCTCAGTCCATGAGTCACCTAAACATAATTACGTGCACCAAATAATTACGGGGTAAGATCATGGAATACCGCGAGCTCGGCCAGACGGGGGAGAAGGTCTCTGCCGTCGGCCTCGGTACGTGGCAGTTCAGCGAGTCATGGGGACTTACGAACTACGAGGTAGCTAAGCAGATAATCGCTAATGCGCTCGAGCTCGGCATAAACCTGGTCGACACCGCGATAGTCTACGGCAACGGCATGAGCGAGGACTTCGTCGGGAGAGCCATAAAAGAGCTCGGTGCTAGGGAGCAGGTCTTCATAGCCACCAAGATACCTGGCCAGTACCTCAGCGTTGACGACGTCCTCAGGGCGACGAGGGCGAGTCTGAGGAGGCTGAGGGTGGATGCCATAGACCTCATGCAGGTACACTGGCCCCCGTGCTGGCACAACTTCCCCACATGCGAGTACATGAGGGCGCTTGAGAGGCTAGTGAGGATGGGCCTCATAAGGTATATAGGCCTCAGCGACTTCCCCGTGGAGCTGGCTGAGGCAGCCAACGCCTGCCTGGCCAGGGAGCAGGTCGTGAGCCTGCAGGTGAGGTACAACCTGGTTGAGAGAGCGGCCGAGAAAGAGATGCTCCCGTTCGTCGAGGAGTATGGAATGTCACTACTAGCCTGGTCACCGATAGCCCAGGGCGCCTTAACGGGTAAGTACACACCCGAGAACCTCCCGAAGTTCGAGGACGTGAGGGCAGGGAACCCGCTCTTCCACCCAAGCAACTTCACCCAGATCTGGCCACTGGTGCAGAAGCTCAAAGAGATAGGACAGAAGTACGGGAAGACACCGGCGCAGGTAGCACTCAACTGGCTCCTAACAACCTCAGATGCGGTCATCGTCATACCTGGGGCCAAGAGACCCGAGCACGTTGTCGACAACGCCGGCGCTGCTGGCTGGAGGCTGAGCTATGACGACTGGCTCGAGCTAGACCAGCTAAGCAAGAGCATAAGGATAAGGTACTACGTGGAGGAGTGAGCCCCGCAGACGAGCCCATAATACCTGACCGTGGGGCGGATCACACCGCTGCCAGGCATAACCCTATAAGCTACACCAGCCCTAACCAACTCATCAGCCACGACCCAGCTGAGCGCATCCCCAAGCGCTTCAGCGCCCTCAGCCCTCAGTACCCTGCAAACGGTTCGTAGGACTTTTTCGTACCCCACACCCGACTCGGCCGAGATCTTCGCCACCACCGACCTGAAGTAGTGCTCCCTCTCAACAAACCACTCCTCCGGCTCGTAGCAGGCGCCACTGGTGAGGTAAGCCGGCAGACCGCCGACCCTCTCAATGAAAGCGTCAACCCCCAACCCGCACCTCCCCCCGCCCATGAGGTACTCGTTCATGAGGGCCGCCATGGATGCCTCATCGAGGCCGTTAAGCGTTAACCACCCCACGCTGAGGTGCGAGAGCGTGTCCGCCAGCCCGTAGCTCACGGTGCGAGAGTCGGCCGCAACGACGGCCTTCACCCTGCCCGAGAGCTTCGGGTTGTTAGTGAGCATGGATGCCATGGTCACGAGCTCCTGCATGTCCTCACTTGTTCCTCCGGGGATTGTGTCGACGGCCAGCACGATGTAGCCCTTAGCGTGCCTAGCGGCGTCGAGGAGGGCCTCACCAGCAACCCTGACAGCCTTGAACACGCTTACGGCGGACTCGGCCGCTTCCATGAGCCTCTTCCTCAGTGAGACGAGGGAGGACGCCCTTCCAACACCTCCCCTCTCCGCGGTCTCTGTTGGGTCGATGAGGACGTAGCCCTTCCCCACGTAGTTCTCGAGGAAATAGCGGAGGAACTCCGTCTTCCCAGAACCCTTCGGGCCGGTCACTATTGTTAAGGCCCTTGACTTGAGGAGTGCCCTCAACTTGGTTAACTCGGTTCTATAGCCGTAATAGCATGTGCCAAGGACTCCCGTGCGCCACCCGCAGTCCATCCAGAAGCTTGTCAACCCCTGCGGTGCCTCCTGCCCCTGCCTTTCTCAGTCGGTACTGGGCCCGCTCTATCGAACCTGCTCCTGAACCTGGTGAACATTATCTTGAGGAGCGGTGGTGTGGCGAAGTTGGTTATCGCTGTTATTAGGACGGCGGCGAGGTAAGCTTCCTCGCCGATGGCTCCAACCGCTATACCCATCGTTGCGGCTATTATGCAGAACTCCGCCCTCGGGAAGAGGCCTACCGCAACCCTCAGCGCTCCGATGCCTCCGTAACCCATGAGGTACGTGACCAGGCCCGCCCCCGTCAGCTTACCAGCGAAGGCAGCAGCTATCATCAATACGTAGAATAAGGCGTACTCGGGCTTGATCGCCGCTATGAGATTTCTTGAGGCAACGGTGTTGACGAAGAAGAGGGTCGACATAACTATCGCCAGGGAACGGATCGATTCCTTGGCCTTCTGGATACCCCTGGCGTCGCTGAACGCCAGGCCCGCGGCGTACGCTGCTACGAGCGGGGATATCTTCAGATCCTTCGCCACCACGCCCAGGAGTGCGAAGGTCGCCAGTATACCTGATATGACAGGCTCGGGTGCCTTCATCTTCCTGAGGTACTTCATTATCGGGGTGTTCACCTTATGAACTATGAGTACGACGCCCAGCCAGAATATGGCCGCCATCGCAACGACCTGAGTTATCTGGGTTATGTCTAGGCGGTGGAGAACAACTATTGAGGTAGCCGCCACGATAGTGAGGAGTGACGTAACATCGTCGAGCACGGCCACACCAAGTATGGTCATTCCCTCCCTCGTGTTGAGCTTCCCTATGTCCATCAGTGTCCTGACGCTGACCGAGACCGAGGTGGCCTCAAGGATCGCTCCCAGGAATATCGCGGTGGTTAGGGGGTACCCGAGGGCTAAGCCGACGATGACTCCGTAAGAAAAGGCGCTCATGGCCTCGCCGAGCGTGACTATGAAGGCGCTTCTAAGGGATCTCATGAACTCTCCGTACCTCGTGTCCAGGCCAGCATAGAATAGGAGGAGGGATACACCGAACCACGCCACGACATCTATGGTCTCCCCCCTCGGGAATATGTGGAGGAAGGACTGCCCCAGAATAAACCCGGCGAGGAGATCGCCGATCACGGACGGGTAACCGAAGCGAACGAATACCTCCTCAAGAAGCTTGCCCACCGACAGCGAGAGACCAATCGCGAGCAGCAGGTCCACCAGCACTTCCTCCGCCGCCACCCTCCATCGCCACACTATATGAACGGTCATCAAAATAAAACCGGGTTGTTGAGCGATGTTGATGTGATAGATGCGTCAATGGTTGTTCCATTACTTGATCAAGGATTTTTGATTAACTAACATGTTTTTGTTGCACACGCATGGGAGTAAGTGACGAATTTTTTACTCTCCACCGCACAATATTATTCTGAGGATCAAACAATGAGTTACTGGGAATCCTACAAACGATTCCCGGTGATCTATAAGATCTTGATCGGCTTCGTCCTCGGCATCATAGTCGGCGCCATCGTTGGCCCGCAGATAGCCGTGATTAAGCGGCTCGGCGACCTACTCATACGCTTGCTGAAGATGATTGTAGCGCCGATCGTTCTGTTCTCGCTGGTGGTCGGCGCAAATTTCCTTATTGTGGGTGTGAGCGGATTACTTTAGAGTATCATAGCATCTTTCTCGGCTTCTTCAACGCCGAGCCCGAGGCTGATGTCCTTTATGAGGTCGAGGGCCCTCTCCGGCATGTTCATGAGGGCCAGCGCCCGGCTAAGGAGCTCGGACGTCTTCCTGGCGAGGAAGCCTTCGTACTCCTTGTCGTAGGCGTCCAGGCGGCTCCCGTACCTCACCTCCCTCAGACCTGTCCTTATGTCCCGCACCTCGTGCTTGGCAGAGATCAGTATGTTCCTGGCCTCCGCAAGCTTACGGATAACTTCCTCGTCAGCCTCCCCACTTCGGTAAAGGGCTGCCTCAAGCTCCCTCACGTCCTCTAGGAGGAGGTTAATGGAGTCCTCTATATCGTTCAGTATCTCCTCAGCATACTCCGCCGCCGCGAGGTAGTGAAGGGGCAGCCTATCCATAAGCACCACTGTTCCTTATGAACAGCAGCGATTACTTATAAGACCTGGCCCCGCCTCCCCCGAGGCAGGGGAGCCTGGAAGCTTCACGCATCCTACCGCCTAAAACTAGGCCTAGGTACTCGTTAAGGCAGGAAACAGCATAGTCGAGGCGGGATGAAGCAATTCTGGAAAGCCTCGCCTCAAGCCAACTGAAGCCCCCAGCACCCCAGGACCTCGGGTTGGTTCTCGAGACAACCCAGGCGTTCACGATCGCTCTCCCGGTGAAGCCCCTAATGAGGTCACG
>JALSOP010000100.1 GCA_026986435.1 Desulfurococcales archaeon
ATGACGCGGTCGGCCTCTCTAGCAGTGTTGAGGCGGTGCGCTATCACTATCCCTGTCCTGCCCTTGAGGAGCTTCCTCATGGCGTTCCTTATCATTGCCTCAGTCGCTGGGTCGACGCTCGAGAGGGCCTCGTCCAGGATCACGATCGCCGGGTTCTTTAGCATCGCCCTCGCTATGGCTATGAGCTGCTTCTCCCCGGTAGATAGCCTCTTCCCTGCCTCGCCCGCGTCCGTCATGTACCCCCTCGGTAGCCTCTCTATGAAGGAGTGTATGCCGAGGGCCTTGCAGACCTGGATCACCTCCTCATCGCTTGCTCCGGGCCTGCCGAGCCTTATGTTGTCCATCACCGTGCCCGGGAAGAGGTACGTCTCCTGCGGCACGTACGCTATGCGGGCCCTAAGGGACCTGAGCCTCACCTTCCTCGTATCTATCCCGTCCACCCTCACGGAGCCCTTCTGGGGTGTGTAGAACCTCATGATTAGGTTAGCTATCGTGGTCTTCCCCGCACCCGTCCTCCCCACTAACGCAACGACCTCCCCTGCCTCAACCCGGAATGATACCCCCTTAAGCACGGGCTTCCCTGGCTCGTACCAGAACCAGACGTCATCGAGCTCCACCCTACCCTCAACGTCCTTAAGCTCTATCGCGCCCGCCTCATCGGCCTCGGCCTCCTCGGAGTCGAGGACGCCGTATATCCTCTCCGCCGCCGCTAGGGCTGCCTGCAGGGAGTCGTACATGTTTATGAACTGCGTTATGGGCCTGCTCATCCTGTTAACGTACTGGATGAACGCTATCACCATACCTATGCTGATGGCCCCAGCCCCCACGAGGTAGGCCCCGTACACGACTACCGCGACCGTTGATAGGGCGGTCGCTAGGTCCATGGAGGGCCAGAACAGCCCCATGAGCTTGGCCACCCTCACGTACGCGGTGGCGGTCTCGGCTGAGACACCCCTGAACGAGTCGACGACGTCCCTCTCCCTACCGAAGGCCTTAATCACCTCCACACCCGCGACCGACTCCTCAACAACCGCTGTGGCCTCGGCGACCTTCCTCCTGGTCACCCTGTATGCCGAGCGGAGCCTTCTCCCGAAGATCCTTGCTATTATGATGAGGAGGGGCACGTTGGCTAGGGCGACGAGGGTCAGTGGGGGGCTCACGTAGGCCATGACCGCCACTATGCCGGCAAGTGATATCATGTCCCCAAGGACAGAGAGGATCCCGGAGACGAGGACGTCGTTCAGTGTCGAGGTATCGTTTATCGTTACTGAGATGAGGTCACCTATCCTCCGCCTCGTGTAGAACGAGAGGTTGAGGGACTGGAGCTTCTTGAACACGGCGAGCCTCAGGTCCCTGAGGTAGAGCTGCCCGACGGTCTGGATGCTGTACGTCCTCGCCATCATTGAGGCCCACTGCCCGAGGAGGAGCCCCAGGTATATCCCGGACATAGCGGCGAGCCCGGCGACGTCCGCTGTCAGTATGTAGTGGTCGATTATGAGTCCCAGCACGTAGGGGGCTGCGAGGCTCGTCACCGTGTAGGCGACTATTGAGGCCGTGATCACGGCTATTAGGGCGGCGTACCTGCTCAGGTCCCCGGCAACCCGCTTAAGGAGCTCCCAGGCGGACGCCTCGTACGTGCCCTCGCCGAGGGCTGTCCTAAGGAACATGCTCATCTCTTACCACCCACCGCCTCCCTTATTATTCTCCAGTACCTGCCCTTAGCGGCCAAGAGCTCCTCTTGAGTGCCCTCCTCAACGATCCTGCCGTCCTCCATCACAACAACCCTATCGGCTAGTGCGGCGAGCGACGGCCTCTGACTAACGATTATCGCCGTCCTCCCCCTCAATATCTCCTTCAGGTCCCTCACCAGGGCCGCCTCCGTCTCGGCGTCTAGGTTGGATACGGGGTCGTCGAGGAGGAGTATCTTAGGGTTCTTCACGAGCGCCCTGGCTATCGCTATCCTCTGCCTCTGCCCGCCGGACAGGGTCACCCCCCTCTCACCTATGACGGTGTCGTACCCCTTAGGCAGGGTCATTATGAAGTCGTGTATCTTGGCCGCCTTAGCCGCCGCGACTATCTCCTCGAGGCCCGCCTCCGGATTACCTAGGGCTATGTTCTCCCTAACCGTGCCGCTGAATATGAAGGGCTCCTGATGAACGATCGCCACATGCCTCCTAAGGGAGACGAGCCTCACCTTCCTAATATCGATGCCGTCTATTGTTACCCTCCCTCTGTCCGGGTCGTAGAACCTTAGGAGGAGCTTCAGCAGGGTCGACTTCCCCGAGCCGGGCGGGCCGGTGATCATGACCTTCTCACCCGCTGCGACCCTCAGATCAACGCCCCTCAGCACGGGCCTGCCCTCGACGTAGGAGAACCAGACCCCCTCATACGCTACCTCTCCCTTAACTTTCCTTAGCTCGACAGCGCCCGGCTCTTCCCTCACCCTCGGGGCCGAGTCGATTATGTCGAAGACCCTCTCAGCAGCGGCCAGCGCCCTCTGGATAGAGCTTATCATGAAGCCGAGGGCCCGCATAGGCCACATGAGGAGGGTTAGGTAGGTGACGAAGGCGGTGAGCTCTCCTATACTCAAGGTACCGGCGATCACGCCCTGCCCGCCGAAGTAGAGAACCGATGCCAGTGAGAGCCCAAGGACTGCGTGGGAGGCGTTCCCGTATAGGGCCCTGAC
>JALSOP010000101.1 GCA_026986435.1 Desulfurococcales archaeon
GAGATACCTGTCAATATAGGACAGGCCGTGATCGGGGCGGCCCTGGCCGTGCCTATAGCTGCATGGCTGAGGCGTGCCGGTTATGCCGAGACCGGTGATTAGAGCCAGAATAGAGGAGGCCGGGTACCGCGGGAGACCCGTAATAAAGGACGTATTTTTTGAGGTCAGGCAAGGCGAGGTACTCCTCATAACTGGGCGGTCAGGATGCGGGAAGACAACCCTACTGAGGTCAGTTCTGGGCATCATTAACGTCCTCGGAGGCTATGCCAAGGGCTATGTAGAACTCCTCGGCAGAGCGCTAAGCGACCTCAGCCCTGGGGAGCTGGCATCACTCATCTCCTACATACCGCAGGAGCCATGGTTAGGGGTAATCGGGCACACGGTCGAGGCTGACTACTGTCACGCGCTCTCGGTGGCTGGGAAAAAGTGTGTGATTGAGCGGCTGAGAAGGTACGGACTTGGTGAGTCAGGTGATCATGTAACTTATGGGTTGAGCGCTGGACAGTATCAGAGGCTCCTGTGGGCGGAGGCCGTGGATAAGGGATCTGTCTTATTGATACTGGATGAGCCCCTGGCCTACTCTGATAAGGGCTTCAGGTACGTGGCAAGGAAGATCGTGAAGGAGTTCGTCGAGAGGGGAGGGGCGGCCATAATAGTCGATCATGACCCGGGATTCTGGCGCGATATTGCCGCAGATGAGCTGAGGCTCTGCCCCATACCCAGGGCCCCCAGCGTTAGGAGACCCAAGCAAGGCAGTGGCGAAGTAGTCGTTGAGGTAAGGGGTGCCTGGTTCCGCTACCCCGGTGGCGAATGGGTTGTTAAGGGGGCGTCACTCACGGCACGCAGAGGGGAGTTACTCCTTATTTCCGGGCCTAATGGGGCCGGTAAATCAACACTCCTTAAGCTCATGGCGGGGGTACTGAGACCCAGTAGGGGAAGCGTGGTCGTCTCAGGCAAGCCCATAATAGTGCCGGAGAACCCGCTCACGTACTTCACCCACCCGACCGTGAGGGAAGAGATACTGGGCAACGAGGATATAGCCGAGAGATTCGGCATAACACAACTCCTCGACAAGCCACTAGCCCGGCTAAGCAGTGGAGAGAGGAGGCGCGCCGCCATAGCATCAGCAATAACGAGAGGGCATGACATCATCATAGTCGACGAGCCGACAGCGGGCCTCGACCCATGGAGCTGTGCAGCAGTACTGAATGTCCTCCTCAGCGCTGTTGAGGAAGGACACACAGTGATCGCTGCCGCGCACGACGAGAGGGTTGCGGAGGTCGCGAGCAGAGTATGCACTGTTGATGGGGGTGCTGTCTCATGCGGGTGATCGGTGCCCTAGTCAGCCTCATCTACAGGTCACTCTTCCTCAAGGGGACCTCCGGAGCGAAGGCAGCCCACTCCCTAGCTAAGTTAGCCTACGTCTCAGCCTTCGTGGCCGCCGCGTACCTCCGCGGGGACAGCGTCTACGTCGCGGCTGCCACAGCGGCACTCATCGCGCTCGCTGACTCCCGCCTGGATTGGGCTGGGCCAGCGACCCTCCTCTCGAGCATACCGGCGACGTGGTATGCACTCACCGCGTACCTCATCTCCCTGGCCGGGATACCCCCAGTAGTGACGTTTACAGACGCTGCCATTATATTCGCCAGGGCCTTGGCGTACTCCCTAACTATAATGTTCATCATTTACTCCATAGACCCGGTCAGCATAAGCAACGCCCTCCACGCCCTAGGCGCTAGAAAGGCGTCCTCGGCCCCGCTCCTCATATGGCGCGTGATGCCCTACGGCCTCTCAGCAATGATGGAGTCCCTGGCGATCGGGGAGCTGAAGGGTGAGAGAGCGAGCAAGAGGATCGCGCCAGCGATCGCCACGATAATAGAGCACGGGAGAGGGATTGAGGCCTCAGCCTACCTCAGGCTGGCGGCCGAGATGGTTCATAGGCTGCCGAGGAGGACAGATCGGTTCTTCACAGCGCTGTACACGCTGTCGGCCGCCGCCCTCATTCTCTGGGCCCTTCCCTAAGCTGGCTCCGGCTCGGGTATGCTCCGCAACTGCTCGATGACGTACTCATGTATGTTCCTTAGCGAGGGCAGCTCCCTAACCAGCTTGCCGTTCGCCAACCACTGCTTGGTGAGTTCCTCGCTGCACCGCCTCGGCTTCTCAGCCCAGTGCGTGATTTCGTAGTCCAGTGCACCGCACCTGTAAACCTTCCTCGCACCCGGGAGCTTACCTCTCTTGGTGTAGGGTACCCACTCGCCGTCAACGAGTTTCTCCACTATGTCCATGCTCATATCCACGGGCCTTGGGTACGTTATCGATGTACCCACCCCGAAAGCGTCGACCACTTCCCTCAGTTCTCTCACGGTCCTCTCGCCTATGCCGCCGCTCACGACGATCCTTACGTCATCCCTACCCATGAGGTGCAGCGTCCACCGTATCTCTTCAATGAGGAGCCTCATATCCCCCCTCCGGCTCTTCGGGGTATCGAGCCTTAGGCCCCACACCCTTTCACCTAACTCCCTGATCGCCTGAACGGCCTCAACACGCTCGTCGTTGAAGGTGTCTATGAGGAATATTCTCGGCACACCCTCTTCAACGACCTCGTCGAATGCCTTCCACGCCTTGACGTTATCGCCGAAAACTAGCATGAGCGCATGTGGCATCGTACCGACCGGTGCGAGCCCC
>JALSOP010000102.1 GCA_026986435.1 Desulfurococcales archaeon
GGTCATATACATGAGCACCTTTAGCAAGATACTGGCACCGGGCCTGAGGATAGGGTGGATAATAGCGAACAGGACCCTAATAGACGCGTTCGAGAGGTCTAAGCAGACGATCGACCTACACACCGCCACGCTCCCACAGTACATAGCCATGGAGGCGATAAGGAGGGGCGTTGTCGACAGAACCATAGAGAAGGCCAGGGAGGTCTACAGGAGGAAGAGGGACGCCATGATAAGTGCGTTAAGAGAGCACATGGTCGAAGGTGCCTGGTGGCCGAGGCCTGTCGGCGGGCTCTTCATAATGGTGTGGCTACCGAGCATGGAGATAGACACCAAGAAGCTCTTGCCGAAGGCGATAGAGAAGGGCGTTGCCTACGTACCGGGGGCGTCATTCTTCGCTAACGGGATGGGGTGGAACACCCTCCGCCTCAACTTCAGCTTCCCGAGCGAGGAGCAGATAGAGGAGGGCGTGAGGATACTGAGCGACCTGTTCAGGGAGGAGCTCAGGGGGCGGGAGAGAATAAACGTGCCCCTAATGTTCGGCATGAAGTGATTTTACCTGAGCGCTGCCTCCGCCGCCGATCATTTGTTTAGGCATATAGATTACCCTGCCGTAGTATCGGGACATCACCCGGACCTCGTCTAGGTTCTTCACAGTCACAACGGCCTGAGACATGATCTTCTTAGGGACGGCGTCAATAGCCTCCTTCCCAACAGCCAAGTTACCGAACCCGGGTCTGAAGAGTGTGAGGCTTGAGGGGAACCCCGTGTACTTCAGCACTATCTTTGGCTGGGTCGGGGGTAGGGCGAGGACGCCGCCGTCCTTAAGGAATCTGAGGGCGACGAGGGTGGCGTAGGTGCTGAGGGGCTCCAGTATAACGACGTCGTAGGAGCCCTCAACTGAGTCAAGCATCATCGTGCGGACGCCGAGCTTCCCTATCTCCTCCATTAATCCCCTCTCAACGCACGCGACAGTCAGGTTAGTCACCCCCCTGAGGTAGGAGGCCGTCACGTACCCAGTGAAGCCGCACCCAATCGCGAGCGTGTCCCTGCCAGCGACCGCCTCCCTCAAGCCCTCAAGGAAGGAGAACTCGAGCCACAGAGGAGTGAGGGGCGAGAGGAACTCGCTCGGAACGAGCCTCACGCACTTCCTCGGGACGGGGGCATAGTCCGCTAGCAACCCATCCATGTCTACACCGACGATCGAGTCCATGCAGTACGCTGGAACCGCCACGACCTGTCCGGGCCCGAGGTCCTCCACACCAACGCCCCTCTCAACGATCCTCATTACGCCGAAGGAGCCAAGTACCCTTCCAGGCTCGATCGGCTGTATCCCCATAACAATGGCCCTCTCTATTGGCCCGAACATCGCCGCCATGACCTTACCAAGAACCCAGCCCTCAGGTATCGGTGGCACGGGCTTATCGACGACACCGACGTGATGGCCCCAGACAAGTGCCCTCAACCCGATCCCGTAACCTCATCACCCTCACAACTAAATATTAATGTTGGGCGAGGAGGTCTGACCAAAGGAAAGAGTAATAAGGAGGACATACCGTTCGCCACTGGGAAACTCGGAGGGGAATTCAGGCTCCTCAAGGCTTACATCAAGGAAGCAGGGGCTGAGGAGATAGTACCGGACAGGGACATATTCGACATCATCCGCTCTATGGCATCTCTCGGCTCAACTGCGGACAAAGTCATCGACGCCGTAGCCGAGGCATACTTGAAGAGAATAGAACCGTCAGCTGCGGTAAAGGCATACAGCAGAGTGTACAACGTGAGAGTCCCTGAAGACGAAGCCGTAAGGGCAGTAGCCAGAGAAGCCGCGACATGGGCGATCGAGGTGGCTGAGTCGCTGGGCGCCATCAGGCTCCGAGGGTACACCCGCTGAAGCGTCTCCGACTTTAAATGAATCAACGAATACGCCCTTGATAACGGTGTCGAGGAAGTGCTTAGGCTACTTAAGAGAGGTAAGTGCAGGCTCGAGGAAGTGCACAACGATCTCGGAGCGCTGGCAGACTGCGTTCTGAGATATGTAAGTGAGGGTGTGACGGGTACAGCAGCATTCATTGAGGAGGTGGCCGAAAAACTCGCTCTAAGTAATAGGGAGGCGGCTTTCACGGCTCTAGGCATGGCAGCCGCAACTGTAGGGAAAGAATCGTTCATTCAGGCCGTCGGACTCGCGCTCTCAATGATCGAAACGGGTGAGGGAAGACTCTTCGTACTTAAAACACTTGCCACACTCTATAGCGGATTCGAGGCTGCTAAAACCGCTGCCTCAACAAGACCCCCATTAACAGAGGATGAGTACGTCTCTCTTCTCAGCACCCTCTCCTGCGACGACCTCGAAAAGCTCTCCTCCGTTGGTGGCTCACCTCCTCAGTTTGTGAGGGCTTATGCGAAGACCGCACTAAAGAGCCCGTGCAGCGCAAGAGTCAAGGCTGAGGGCGTTAAGGCGCTCTTCACACTCGCCTCATGGGGGCTGATGACTAAGGAGGAGATTGCTGCCGTAGCTAAGGAACTCGGGATGAAGATAGCGCTCGTGCGGGGGAGGGACGGAATCAGCGGGATCAAGGTGAGCGTGTCGGGCCTCACCATAACCGGTGGCACCGATCTAGCCCTCCCTGTGATTAAGGGC
>JALSOP010000103.1 GCA_026986435.1 Desulfurococcales archaeon
AGTGCGAGGCCGCCCGCAACCATCATGACGTGTGCTACGTCCGGTGCCCGGCTATCGCGAGGCTGTACGCGACAGAGAAGAGGGTGAGGGCGTATATGTCGTCCTCCACCGCCGCCGTAAGTATCACCTGCCCGACCCCGCTGCGGAGGAGGCCAAGTTTGTGAAGGGCTTCAACCGTGACGCTGACTGAGGTGGGAGAGAGTATCGTGGCTATGAAGAGGGAAGTTATGAGCAAGTGCCCCATAAACCACCCCACCGCTAGGCCCAGAAGGAATGAACGGCCACGCCGCCGACAGCTACCAGCGCACCTCTCCTACCGTACCTCTTCAAGCTCTCGACCCTCATCCCGAAACCGGCCAGGAAGATCAGGGTGACTGTACCTACGCTATCGGTGCGACGTTGTAAACCCCGTTGACTAAGCCGAGGACTGTGGGCTGGCCCACCCTCGCGACTGGCTCCTCGAGGAGCTTAGCCGCGCCGAAGACGGCCACGAGGTCGAGGAGTATTAGGAACTCTGTGCCTCTGCCCTCGATCATACCGGAACGCTTCCGAGAAAGAATTTGTTGGTTTGTTTGGAGGGAGTAATAATCACGTAATTAACTATTCACGCCACCATATTCGGGGCACTCCTTGTGGTACCTTCGGTGCCCGCGCTGCGGATGGGTAGGTGAGGAAGGTAAGTACCACCCATTCTGCCCGAAGTGTGGCTCCGCCCTAAAGCTCGAGGGCAGGCTTGAAGGCCCGGAGAAGCCCGTCCTGGGCGAGGGCAATACCCCCCTCATCTCCAAGGGCGGGGTGTTCTTCAAGCTCGAGTACCTGAACCCCAGCGGCTCATTCAAGGACAGGGGCACGGCCGTGTCCCTATGGCTCGCTAAGCGCCTCAGGTACTCCACGGCGGTGGAGGACTCAAGCGGTAACACAGCCCTCTCCGTGGCAACATACGGAGCGGCCCTAGGGATTAGGGTGAGGCTCCACATGCCAGCAACCGCCGCACCCGGAAAGATCGGTATCGCGAAGGCCCTCGGGGCCGAGGTCGTCGCTGAGGGGAGTAGGGCGGACGCAGCCGCTAGGGCGAGGTCTGAGGCGAGCGAGAGCTTCTACGTAGCGCACCTCACCTCTCCAGTATTCACCGAGGGGATGAAGGCCGTCGGGCACGAGCTCTGTGAGCTGAGGGGATATGATGTATTCGTTCCAGCATCATCAGGCACGCTCCTCATCGGGGTGTGGGAGGGGCTAAAGGAGTGCGGGGGTGACGCACGCCTCATCGCCGTTCAGGCGGCTGAGGCAGCCTCCCTAAAGGGGAGGGTGAGGGTGCTGGCGGAGGTCGGTGGGCCCAGGTCCTCACTCGCCGACGCGCTGGTGGTTAAGTCGCCGCCGAGGATCGATGAGATGGCTGATGCCGTCAAGTCCTCGGGCGGGGGAGTGGTCGTTGTTGGTGATGACGCCCTCAGGCCAGCTATTAAGGAGGTCCTGAGGATGGGCTTCATCGTGGAACCCTCATCAGCGGCTGTTTGGGCTGCCTACAAGGCACTCAAGGAGTCAGGGGACGTCGGCGACGCCGTGCTGATACTCACCGGCTCAGGCCTAAAATGCAGGCTGTGGGAGCTGGCCTGATCCCTGTTTTATTGCCTCCCCGGAGAATACTTTGAGGTACCGAATTTGAACCCCGTGATCGAGAAGGCGCTAAGGCTCGCGGAGTCCTCCGGGGCCTCGTACGCAGAGGCGAGGCTCACCACAACGACAACAGAGGTCATTGAAGCGGAGGACGGGAGCATTAAGGAGGTATCGAGGAACACGGTCAAGGGCCTCGGCATAAGGGTCTTCGTAGGAACCTCCTCAGGCTTCGCGGCCACGTCTGACCTGAGCGAGGACTCCATACGCTCGGCGGTCGAGGCAGCGATAGCCGCGGCGAGGGTGGTCGGCGGCGGGCCCCCGCTCGCCGAGCGGAGGGTCTGGAGGGGTAGGGCGGCATCGAGGCTCGTCGTGGATCCCTTCGAGGTTGATTTCAGGGAGAAGGTGGAGTTGGTGCTCGACGCCAATAAGGCGGCCCTAGAGGTGGGAGGCGTTAAGTCATCCCTCACCTACCTCGGCATAAGGAGGGAGGTTAGGGAGATCGGGACGAGTGACGGGGCTGACATAGTGGTCGACGTCACCATGACAGGACTCGTTCAGTCGGTGTCCGCCGCCGAGGGGGGCTCCCTGGAGAGGGCCTCTGACAGCGACTCAGCTGTGGCTGGGTGGGAGTTCATGGAGGCGAGGGACTGGGCCAGCTTCTCTCGCTCCGTCGCTGAGCTAGCGGTCAAGGCCCTCCACGCCGAGGTGCCGAAGGCGGGTAAGTACAGGGTCGTAGCTGACCCGAGGCTCATAGGGCTCATACTTCATGAGGCTTTCGGCCACGCCCTCGAGGGCGACCTCGTCTCCTCGGGTGCCTCCGTGCTTAAGGGCAAGATCGGTGAGGCTGTTGCGTCAGAACTCGTCACGGTCATCGACGACGGCGTGATTGAGGGAGGCTACTTCGTGCCCTTCGACGACGAGGGTAACAGAAAGGAGAGGGTCGTCGCTGTGGAGAAGGGTATCTTAAAGTCGTACTTGACGGGGAGGCGGCAGGCCGCCGAGCTGGGTC
>JALSOP010000104.1 GCA_026986435.1 Desulfurococcales archaeon
CTCAGGCAGGAGGGGGAGTCCCTCGCCCAGGCAATGAGGAGGCTCGGGGCACCGTACGACGAGGAGACAGCGTCCATCCTTGAAGCCATAGAGAGGGCATCAGCAAATTCTGGGGGTGGTGAGGGGGGTTGAGGGAAGAAGCGTCATACCCCCGACCTCGGTCTCCACGACGACCCTGCCCTTAAGGAATGGCTCCCAGGGTTCTCTAACCTCGCCAATCACCGCGGCCTCAACACAGCCGCCTCTTTTGAGGGCTTCTAGTAGTTCCTCAGCCGTGTCAGGTCTAGCGGCGAAGACCGCGACGCCCTCTGACGCTGAATGGAGGGGGTCAATGCCGAGCATCTCCAGGAACCCGAGCGTGGCCGGTCTGACTGGTACCTCAGCCCTCTTAACAACTATTGTCGTGGCACTCGCCTCAGCCCACTCATTCAAAACAGCCGCCAGCCCGCCCCTCGTGGCGTCCCTTAAGGCGGTTACCTTCGGCCTCAGCCCGCCCTCTATGATCGGCAGTACGCAGGGCGTGAGGGGACGGGCGTCGGAGGACAGGCCCTCCACCTCCTCAAGCATCCCGAGCTGGGCAGCGGTTATGACAGCGCCATGGTCGCCGATCGGTCCCGACACAACGATGACGTCGCCCGGTGAGGGCCTGTCAACTATGGGCTCCTTATCTGTTATCCCGACCCCGACAGCCCCTATTATAACACCGTCCACGGCGCCCCTAGGCATGACCTTGAAGTCCCCTCCCACAACCGCGACGCCCTCAGTGGTCGCTGTTCTTATGAAAGACTCCATGATCTCCTCGAGGAGGGAGACCTCAGTACCTTCTTCAGCGACTACAGCGTCCATGAGGGCCACGGGCCTGGCCCCCATCATGAGGACGTCGTTTATCGTGCCCGAGGCGGCGAGGTGCCCGAGGTCCCCGCCGGGGAACTTTATCGGCTTCACCGTGTAGGCGTCGACGCTCACCACGACCCACTTGTCCCCGACCCGGAACGCTGCCCCGTCGTCGAGCTCGTCCAGCCCGACCCCGGCGAGGGCCTTCCTCATCGTCGGCGGGACCTTCGAGACCACGAGCTTCCTAACCATCTCCGCCGTGTCCTTGCCGCCAGCGCCGTGGGATATGCGTAGCTTCTCGCTCATACGGTTCTTCCCTCCTCCCATAGCCTCTCGAAATAATTCGTTAGCTCCTCAGCAGCCTTACCCGACCTTATGAGGGCAGAGACCTCGTGGTTGTACCTCAGGGCTGACTCCGTCCAGTTATGGGAGCCGACCACGACGAACTCTCCGTCAACGATCACGACCTTAGCGTGGGTCGTCACGCCCGAAGACTTATCGAGCCTCACACCTATCCCGTGCTCCTTAAGGAACCCTATGGTCTGGGGGTAGGAGTCCCTCGTCTCCTCATCAACCAGCACCCTCACATCCACGCCCCTAGAGGCTGCGTCAGCGAGGGCACCGAGGAGCTCGTTCACGGGGTCGTCATCGTCGCCCGGGTCGTACTTCATAACGAACATGATCACGTAGACGGAGCGATTGGCCCTCTCAATAAGCGGCGCTACGGCGCTTAAGTACTGACTATCCTCAACAATCATTACCTGCCCCTCCGCAGGCAGCGGGGCCTGACCACCTCCGAGGAAGGGCAGGGAGGGCCCGATGAGCTGAGCAATCATTACACCGACCACGATACCCGCAACAAAGACCGATGTGGTGGAGCGGCTCAAGACAGCACCCAACTCTTTAGGGGGCCACGGGCTATTATCAGCACAGCAACCTGGATGAGTTACTGCTAGAGAGTTACCTCTGCACCTCGCTAATTTATGGTTAAGCTAGCTTCCTCGCCCCTTGAGTAGGGGGAGGGAGGCTGTAATCATGAGGGCTGCTGAGGCTAGGAACGGTGATGCCGGGCCTAGTGCCGCGTACATAGCTGAGCCAGCTGTGGGTGCGGGTATCCCGAGGACTGTGCGCACTGTATCCACCCCTGCCCTAACCCTACCGACGTGTTCGCCGCCCAGTATCCTTGCGGCGGCCGCGTCGTATGCTGGTGCCCATAGCGCTATCGAGGCCCCGAAGAGGGCTGCCGAGGCGTAGACGCTGAGGTGAGAGGGCATTGTTATCGCCACCGCCCCTGCCGCACCTATGAACTCGTTCATGGCGAGCGTCTTGAACGCCCCTACCTTGTCGGTTAGCCACCCGGCCGGGTAAGAAGCCGCCATCATCGCCGCACCAACCAGGCTATTATAGAGCCCCACCTCGGCGTCACCGAATCCGGCGAATGTCTTGAGGTACGCGTTCTGGATAGGCATCCAGAGCATCCAAGCGAAGCGGTCGAGCACGGCGAACGCCGCGAGGGGGTAGACCCTCCTATCGAGCCTCACACCGTGGAGGTAGATGCACACCACCTTCTTCGGGAGCGGGAGGATCGGGCAGAGCGACCACTCACCCCTCGGAACCTCGACCGCCGGGCCAGCTACCCTGTAGTAGGGCCTCACAATCATCGCCAGAGCTATGGCGAAGCCCGCCGCCGATGCCAGGCCGAAGACATACATTACCTCGGCATAGCCAACGGCCTCGGACATAGAGCCAGCGAGGTACGGAGAAATTATCCTTGCG
>JALSOP010000105.1 GCA_026986435.1 Desulfurococcales archaeon
CCTCATTACCTCTCTTTTAGTACCCCTCCTTTAATACTAAGATATAATTAAGGACAATCTTATATCTTCCTCTTGAAGTACTAATACATAGAGGTGACGCTTATACCGACAGTGCATATATCGCTGCCGGAGTCCGTGTACAGCGAGCTCAGGAAGCTAGCAAGTAGTATGGGCGTGCAGATCACAGACGTTATTAAGATGTTCATAAGGGAGGGGCTCCATCGAGAGAAGATAAGGGAGAATGGCGGGGTACCGGAGGCTATTAAGAAGAGACTGGAAGAGTACGAGGCCAGGATGACGTTCATAGAGGGCAAGATGCACGTCAACGAGACACTGCTCACGACACTCCTCAAGGAAATAGAGGACCTTAAGGCACGGGTCGAGGAGCTCGAGTCGCCGGAGGTCTTCCTCAACCTCCCCAGGAGGGGAGGGAAAAAGGTTAAGTAAGTAAAAGTAATTAGGGTTCGCAACACGCTTATCCTGGTAAGCCCCACGGAAGCCCCCGCAGCGGGGATAGTGAAGTGGGGTGGGTTACCCCTGGTCCCTCAAAATCACCTCGTCCCCGAGCCCGCTATCTCACGTACCACAGCGCTCGCTTCAGAGTCTCTGAGTATCCTCTCCCTTATTGGCTTTATCATCTCGATTAGGTACTCAGCCACGGCCTTCTTCAGGTCGAGGGGGTGAAGCCTGCCCTCCACGAAGTCCTTCTCCAGCTCCTCATACTTGGTGTAGATGACGTCACCTCCGTATTTCTGGGGCCTCCTGACTATGAACTCCTTCTCGGCCCCACGGAATATTATGTGCTTGGCTATGGCCAGCACTGGGTTGTTCTCCACGACCTTCGCTGGGCAGTACGCCTTCCTTATCTTAGCCCTTATCTCGCCGTCTGAGTCTATCACGAATATGGCTGTCTCCGGCTTCGACTTACTCATCTTCACCTCAGCCAGCACCTCGTCCCTAGCCATGCCGCCGAAGTCCATCCTGCCTGGGCCTTTAAGGGATGGTATGAGGGGTGTGTGAATCGCTACGGCCTTCTTAACCCCCAGCTTCTCAGCCACCTCCCTCTGGAGGACGTGGGCCCTCCTCTGATCCATTCCGCCGAGAGCGACATCGAGATCCATGTAGATTATGTCCGTGACCTGCATTAGGGGATAGATCAGCTTAGAGAAGTCCGACTCAGCCTCGTCCGCCTTCCTACCCATTATGGTGAGCGCCCTCTTCACCCTGGCGAGGGTCACGGACTTAGCTACCCTGAGCAGTGTTGCCCAGTAGTCGCTGTCCTTCACGAGGTCCTCGGCGTAGACGAGCTCGTACCTCCCCTCGAGGCCTAGGGCGTTAAGCACGAGCGCTACGTGCTTGGCGGCTGCGTGGATCTTCCTCATGTCCCCGCCGAGCTTGTCGTTCACCCAGGCGTGCCAGGTGGCGGCGAGGAGCTTCATCCTTACGCCAGCATCCACGAGGTCCTTGAACTTGAGGGCCCACACGAACCACCCTATGTGGAACACGCCTGATGGTTCGAAGCCTAGGTACCCAACACCGCCTGTCTCTAGAACCCTCCTCAGCTCCTCAACCGTGATAACTTCCTCAACGTCGCGGAGGACTAGGGTGAGCCTCTCCTCAACATCCATAGTGACACCTAAGAAGTGGGGGAGGCACGGAAAAAAGGTGTGCCCTCAGCAGCTAGTTACCAAAAATCACTTCTTGTCCTTTAGGGCGGCGTGTGCTGCTGCGAGCCTCGCCACCACTATCCTGAACGGGGAAGCGCTGACATAGTCAAGGCCGGCCTTGTGGAAGACCTCTATCGATGCTGGGTCGCCTCCGTGCTCGCCGCAGATGCCGACCTCGAGGTACTTGTTGCTCTCCTTCCCCGCCTTCGTCGCCATCGCCACGAGCTTAGCCACACCCTTCACGTCTATGGTCTGGAACGGGTTCGCTGGCAGAATACCTAGTTCTAGGTACTGCGGCAGGAACTTGTTCTCGACGTCGTCCCTGCTGAAGCTGAAGGTCGCCTGCGTCAGGTCGTTGGTGCCGAAGCTGAAGAACGCCGTCTCCTTCGCTATCTCGTCCGCTGTAAGGGCCGCCCTAACAGTCTCTATCATGGTGCCGACGAGTATGCGGAGGGACTTCCCGTCCTTTACGAAGTAGTAAGTCGCCGGCCTCTCGCTGTCCTTAGTCAGGGTGTAGCCCCTCTCCTTAGCGACCTCCTCCAGCGCTGGCTCGATGGCGTTCTGCTTCACATACACTATCTCAGCTACCTCGCTGACCTGCGGTATCATTATCTCCAGCACTGGGTTCTTGCCCTCCTCGAATAGCTCGACAGCGGCTTCGATCATAGCCTTAGCGAGGTACTTGTAGATCTCTGGGTAGGTAACGCCTACCCTCACACCGCGGTGACCCATCATTGGATTGTGCTCCTTGAGGGCGACGACTCTCTTGTAGAGCCACTCAAGCCTCTCGATCTTCTCCTCAAGCTCCTTGATCAGGTCAGCAGCCATGTCCTTCGCTGCCTCACTGCTCTTGAGTGTGTGGTAGGCGACCTTGGCCTCGTACAGCTCCTTCAGTATCTCCTCAGGCGCCGGCAGGAACTCGTGGAGCGGCGGGTCTATGAGCCTAATGACGACAGGCAGGCCGTCCATAATCTTCAGCATCTCCTTGAAGTCCGGCTTGATCATCTCGGCCAGCTTCTTCATGTTCTCCTCTCTCTCCTCGGTGGTCTCGGAGAGGATCACCCTCCTAAGGGCCTCAAGCCTCTCCGGCTTCCTGAACATCCTCTCGATCCTCAGGAGGCCGATGCCCTCAGCGCCGAACTTCCTGGCTATCTCGGCGTCCTCAGGCACGTCGGCGTTGGCCCTCACGCCAAGCCTCCTGAACTCGTCAGCCCAGGAGAGGAGCTCCTGTAGCTCCGGTATAAGCTCTGGCTCGATCGTGGGGACCCTGCCGAGGTAGACGTTGCCTGTGTTGCCGTCGATGGTTATCCAGTCACCCTCCTTGACGACTATGTCACCTACGCGGAACTCCTTCTTCTCGTAGTCGATCTTTATCATCTCCGCGCCGACGACGGCGGGCTTGCCAATGCCTCTAGCCACCACGGCGGCGTGGGAGGTCATGCCGCCGCGGGCAGTCAGTATGCCGACCGCGGCGTAGAAGCCGTGCACGTCATCAGGCTTGGTCTCCACCCTGACCAGTATGACCTTCTTGCCCTTCCTGGCCCAGGCGACCGCGTCGTCCGGGTGGAACACTACCTGCCCGCTGACGGCGCCGGGTGACGCCGGCAGGCCCTTGGCTATGGGCTCCGCCTTGGCCTTCGGGTCGATCCTCGGGTAGAGGAGCTTGAGCACCACGTCGGGCTTTACCTTCAGTACCGCCTCCTCCCTTGTCAGTATGCCCTCCTTAGCCATCTCAACCGCAGTCCTAACCCTAGCCACCGGCGTCATCTTCGCAGCCCTGTTCTGGAGGAAGTACAGCTTACCCCTCTCGATCGTGAACTCTATGTCCATGACGTCCTTGTTGAGCCTCTCGAGCTTCTTGCCAGCCTCTATGAGCTGGTCGTAGACCTCGGGCATCATCTTCTTGAGCTCGTCGAGGTGCAGCGGGGTCCTTATGCCAGCGACGACGTCCTCGCCCTGGGCGTTCGGCAGGAACTCTCCGTAGGGCTTGTTCTCACCCGTCGCGGGGTCCCTGGTGAAGTAGACGCCCGTGCCGGAGTCCCAGCCCATGTTGCCGAAGACCATCATGACGACGTTCACGGCGGTGCAGTCGGCTATCTCGGGGGTGATGTTGTTGGCTATCCTGTAGTATATGGCCCTCGGGTTCATCCAGGACCTGAAGACCGCCCTAATCGCTAGCTCGAGCTGCTTCCATGGGTCCTGCGGGAACTCGCCCCAGTTCTCCTCAATTATCTTCTTGAACTCCTCCACGAGCTGCTTCAGGTACTTGACGGCGAGCTCCCAGGTCTTGGGGGCGACTTCCCTCGGTGGCTGGGCGTCGAGCCTGAGGCTGTACTTCGGGTACTTCGCCTTGATGGCTTCTATCTCGGCGGCGAATTTCTCGCTGGCCTCCTTCCTGAAGGCCTCGTCGAACTCCTCGAACTTCTTGTCGAAGAGGTCCTCAGGTATCTCCAGCACGATCTTGCCGAACATCTGGAGGAATCTCCTGTAGGCGTCGTACGCGAACCACTCGTTGTTGGCCAACTTAGCTAGGCCGGGCGTGACCTCGTCGTTGAGGCCCAGGTTGAGGACCGTGTCCATCATTCCGGGCATCGAGACCGCCGCGCCAGACCTGACGGAGACCAGCAGCGGGTTCTCGGGAGACCCGAACTTCTTGCCGGACTTCTCCTCTATCTTGTGCATCGCCTCCCTTACCTGGTCCAGCAGGCCCTCCGGGAGGTCTAGGGAGTTGATTATGTCCCATATCTGCCTGATGACCTTATCCCTGATCTCCGGCGGCGGGTTCCTCTCCAGCTCCTTCACGAGCTTGTCCATCTCGGCTTTCCTCGGGCCGTAGAAGTCCCTGCACGCCTCCGTCGTTATTGTGAAGCCCGGAGGCACTGGGAGACCTAGCTGCGTCATCTGGGCTAGGGAGGCGCCCTTACCGCCTAGGAGCTTCTTGTTCTTCCAGTCCGCCTCCTCGAATAGGTAAACGTACTTCTTAGTCACCGATCTCCACCCAACCAAGACCGCAATCATGTGATTATAAGCTTGTCATGGCTTACTCCCGCCCTCTGCGCTCTCCTCAGGCTGCTCACCGATCTCTTTGCCTACGTTAACGGGCTCGACGACGATCCTTACCCTGGCCTCTCCCCTGAGCCAGGCAGCTAGCTTGGAGAGGAGAGAGGCCCACTCCCTCGCCGTTGCCTTAATGTTCACCGGGTCGAAGAAGAGGTAGAAAATTATCATAACCAGCGCAGTGTAAATGAGTGGGGTTATCTGGACCATGTAGAAGCTGTACTGAGTCTTCGACCCGAGGAACCATATCAGGACGTACATGAGCCACGTGCCCCACGCCGCGAGCACTGAGGCGCCCCTATCGGCCAGCTTGTTGAGCACGGGCAGTACGAAGACGGAGAGGGCTGCCGTGGCGAGGTAGAGATATGGGTTGCCGACGGCCACAAGATACGGGTATGGCTCCCCCGAGGGGGACGTATTATAGTAGAGTATGAATGCGTTCCTTCCCAGGAGCCAGTCCCAGGGAGTCGAAACTGGTGGGCCTCCGCCCGAGGTCTTTATGCTGAGGTGCCACCTTATAGCGCCCTCGACGGAGTTGCTCCACCAGCCCATGAATCCTAGGTAGCTGATTATCGGTATCGCGATGAGGAAGAGCAGTATGACAGGGATGTAGACGAAGGCGAGAATTGCTATACCCGGCTTCTCACCGTCCCTTATCCTCTGCACGATCCCTGGCAGTGCTATGAAGGCGCCGCTGAACTTGGTGTTGAAGGCGAGGCCCGTAGCTATCGAGGCCCAGAGGGTTGAGCCTAGAGCGGTTGCAAGGAGCGCGGCGTATGTGAAGGCCGAGGTGAATATGTCGAGCATCGCAACACCTGACATCACGCGGAAGAGGTTGTCGAGGGAGATCACGAACGCTAGGGCCGCGCCAAGGAATATGCCGACGTAGCCGCCGACGACCTTCCTCATGTATATGTATGACATTACCAGCACAGCCACACCAGCGGCGAGGGGTGCTAGCCTCCAGGTCGAGTAAGTGTCTCCCACGGTTGCAAGAACTAAGGCTATGAAGTACTTAGCTAGAGGAGGGTGTTCGTAGTTCATGTAGTCCAGTATGCCCTTTGCCCTTGGGTAACACTCGCCGACAGCGTACTGCTTGACTTCTCGGATTTTGCTTAGTGCATTCAGTGATTCTGGAGGCACATCTGCACATACAGCCGGTAAGTAATCCCCGCTGGGGTTGTATGTATAATAATCCGTTGATTTAACGACCTTACCACCGAGTGACTCAATCACATTCACGACCTCGTCAACCTTTGTGTAATAGTCCTGCTGGTTAGCTGGTGTGACAAGCTCGAGTGTGACCCTGATCATTCCGTCATGTATAGCCTTGGGCTGTACACCGAAGATTTTTATGAGTATGTTCCTCGCCGATGGAACGTACCACGTCTCATCAGATATGTAGTCCTGTATCCAGGACGTGAGACCCGTTTCTACGTAGATAAAATATCCAATGATCGCTGTGAGAATCACTGCTTCTATAGCGAGGATTAATATCCTGTTCATTCATCGGGACCCATGAGTAACTCCTGTTAGGGTAAAAGAAGTGGTTGTCGCCAACGCTGGGCCTCATCACTCCCTAATTCAGTGTCGGTGGTTACGCCCATCAAGTATTATGTGATAAGTATTTGTATAAAAAGTTATGGGATATTAATTGATACAACCTTTACTTTCTTCTCTTCTTAGAGCCCTTAGAGCTCACGAATACGTAGACCGTAGTGCCGCAGTAGGGGCACTTACCCTTAATGGCTTTTCTACCATTCTTGAGGGTAACCTCCTGGGGATCCTTGAGCTCGACCTTCTTCCGGCACTTTACGCAGAAGCCTACGACCATGCTTAATCACCCGACATATATGTAGTACGGGGAAGCTTAAAAGACTGTCACTTCTTGTCATGTTGTTACTTTGGTTGCGTCAAACAATCCCCTTAAAATTTGTGGAAACTCACGACAGTCGGGCGAGTAAAAATGCCTTACAAGATCAAGGATCTCTCACTCGCAGAGCAAGGTAGGGCCCAGATAGAGTGGGCTGAGAGAAACATGCCTGTCCTCATGAGGATACGTGAAGAGTTCATCGAGAGTAAGCCCTTCGAGGGCGTAAGGATAGGTGCGGTGCTTCACGTCACAAAGGAGACAGCTGCTCTCGTGAGGACACTTGCCGCTGGCGGCGCTGAGGTCTGGCTAGCGGGCAGCAACCCGCTCTCGACCCAGGACAGTGTCGCAGCAACCCTTGCTGAGGACGGGATAAACGTGTTTGCTTGGAGGGGACAGACGCCTGAGGAGTATGAGTGGTGTATTGCGCAGGTGGCTAACGCGAGGCCTAACATAGTGATCGATGACGGCGCCGACCTGCATGCGTACCTGCACAGCAAGGCGGTCGAGGTCGGTAAGGAGGTGTGGGGCGGTACTGAGGAGACGACGACAGGCGTGATTAGGTTGAGGGCCCTCGAGCGGGAAGGGAGGCTCCTTTACCCCGTGATAGCTGTGAACGACTCCCTCACTAAGTTCATGTTCGACAACAGGTACGGCACAGGGCAGTCAACTATTGACGGCATACTGAGGGCGACGAACACCCTCATAGCTGGGAAGGTCTTCGTCGTGGCCGGGTACGGATGGGTCGGTAGGGGAATAGCGATAAGGGCCAGGGGTATGGGCGCCAGGGTAATCGTAACTGAGGTAGACCCTGTCCGGGCCCTGGAGGCCGTGATGGACGGTTTCGACGTTATGCCGATGAGGGAGGCGGCCAAGGTGGGGGACATATTCGTCACGGCTACCGGGAACACAGATGTCATAACTAAAGAGCATATGATGCTCATGAAGGACGGCGCCATACTGGCGAACGCAGGGCACTTCAACGTGGAGGTCAGCGTCAAGGACCTAGAGGAGATAGCTGTGGCGAAGAGGAAGGTCAGGGAGAACCTGGAGGAGTACACGCTGCCGAACGGTAGGCGCCTGTACCTAATAGGTGAGGGGAGGCTCGTTAATCTCGTCGCTGCTGAGGGTCACCCTAGCGAGGTGATGGACCTGTCCTTCGCCAACCAGGCGTACGCTGCTAGGTACATAGCCCAGAACAGAGGCGCTCTCGAGGCGAGGGTTTACCGCCTGCCGCAGGAGATAGACGCATCCATAGCCAGGCTGAAGCTGGAATCGATGGGCATAAGGATAGACGAGCTTACGGAGAAGCAAAGAAAATACCTGAGTAGCTGGGAGCTCGGCACCACTGAGGCTCAGTGATCTGAGGACGCTATACAGGTTTTTACGCACTCGCTCACGCACGCACTATATTCGAGCCCTTTCTTGGGCTCGCAAATTTCCATGCAGTTCTCCTCGCATATCCCGTACTTTGATTTAGCTATCATCCTATCCCCGCTGAAAATATTGAGAGAGGGTTATAACGATCAAGTTTAAACGAGCGTGAACGACCTCTTAATCTCCCACAGCAAACGTTATGTGGGTGACTACGTGCAGGAGAAAAAGAATTCATCACCCTATAGGGTGATAGTGGCAGGTTTTGACGGGAGCGAGGCAAGCCTTAAGGCCGTGATGAGGGCAGCCGAGCTTGCCTCATCGCTCGGGGCAGACCTCCACATAATAGCGGTTGTCCCGCCTCCCACGGTGATACTCGGCCCCATGATGGCACCGGAACTCCTGGACGTTGCCCCGCTCGCTGAGGCCGCCAGGAAAGCCCTTGAGAAGGTGGCCGAGGATGTTAGGGGACGGCACGGTGCCAGGGCGTTCGTTGATGTCGTGATGGGTAACCCGGCTGATGAAATACTGAGGTACTCCGAGAGCGTTGGGGCTAACCTGATCGTTGTCGGGAGCTCGGGCGCCAGGGGCGCCGCCCTGCTGGGCTCGGTTGCTCACGAGGTCGTGAAGCATGCCAAAGTGGATGTCCTGGTTGTGGGGGAGACTGATAAGGGAGGCACCGAACGATCTGGGGGTGAGAGAGGTGAGTGAGGAGAGCCGTGAGGAGCTGAGGATCGGTGACATACACAACATTTGGCTCGAGTACGACAAGCAGACCGACATACTCTACATAAACTTCGGCACAGACATCGAGGACGCTGATGAGTCCGTGATGGTTGACGACGACATAATAGTGAGGATAAAGAATGGCCGGGTCGTCTCAATAACCATAATGAACTTCAGCGAGAAGGCCGGGATA
The DNA here is from genome assembly GCA_026986435.1 of Desulfurococcales archaeon. GTDB lineage: Archaea > Thermoproteota > Thermoprotei_A > Sulfolobales > NBVN01 > WAOK01. The sequence continues at coordinate 8,888 of JALSOP010000105.1, forward strand.
CCTCTGTTCTGACCCAGGAAAACTTACTATACTCGATACACCCACCGATAGTGGAGTAGGTCTTGAGGGCCCTCACCGCCGCTGTGGTGATAGCGTCCTTCATTATCTCGTCGATAGCTTGGGGCCCGCCCCTCGCCCTGATCACAAAACAGCCCGGCGTACCCTCAGCATCATTAAACCTAAGCATTATCGGGCCGAGAAACGAGACCGGAGGGATACCCTCAAGTTCGGGCAGTGGAGGGGCCTTCTGGCAGGTAGGGTCCAACAGCTCGCCTCCGGGCGAGCCAGATATTCGTCAGAACCCAATAATACCTAACCCCTTCGCCAGCCTCGGCGAGGCAATAGGGAACGTGTTCAACCCCGGCGTCAACCCCGAGAGAACTGAGTCACCGAGGTCAGGCATTGCCCTCGCCTTCGCTGTCGCCGCCCCCGTGGTCATAGCGCTCGCCTACTACGCCCTCTACGTGAGGGGTAAGGGCAGTGTTCCCAGGGTAAGGCGGCGTAGGAGGGTGCCGAGGGGTGTGAGGGAGCCGGCCACCACTGTTGTGGACGGGGACAACGTATTCGTAAGGGTTGTCCGCCTTCTCTCTCTCAGGGTGTCGGAGATGCTTGGGAGGGACCCAGATGTCTTAACTCATAGGGAGGTAATGCAGCACGCTGCCAAGGTACTGGGGTGGGGTGAGAGGGTGAGAGCCGCTATTATGGGGTATGAGAAGCTGAGGTTCGCGTCCCGAGAACCAATCGAGGATGAGGTAAGGGCTGCTGAGGAGGTGCTGAGGCTTGCTTCTAAGCGACCAGGTATCTGAGCTGATCTGGTATGTATCCATCGCCGTGTCCTTCATAGGTATCTACGCCTTCAGCGACCTCATAACTAATAGGTGCTGCTGGTTCAAACCAAGGCCCCTCATGCCCTACACCCACGTCCCCATCACGTGGGGGAAGGACCTGGCCTCCGCCATGAGCAACCCGGTCGTTGCCTGGCGGAGGGCGGGGATAGAGTTTGTGCGTGCTGTGGAGGGTCTCACAGGTATTAAGCTCGTTTCTAAGAAGGGGTTGCTGGGTGTTGGGCGCCTGAAGAAGCTCGCCGTAATCACCTTACTCATAACCAGGTGCGGCCCGGCGAAGGGGGCTGCGGCGGCGAGGGCTTTCCTCCGTGTTTACGGGCGAGCGCCTCCCAGGCTCCGTGAAGCCCTTAAAGAGGCCGCGAAGTTCCTATACCTGGCGAAGGTAGTCAGCCTTGAGTGCGGGCGTAGAGAGGGTTAGGGAGGCTTTCGAGAAGATCAAGTCCGAGGTCGAGGAGTACATAGTCGGTAGGGAGAAGCTCCTGGAGAGGCTCTACGAGGCCCTCCTAATCGGCGGGCACGTCCTCATAGAAGGCGTGCCGGGCACGGCGAAGACTTACCTGGCCCGCGCGTTCGCCGGGACACTGGGCCTTAACTTTAGGAGGGTTCAGCTCACTCCTGACCTACTTCCCTCTGACATAGTGGGCGTGATGGTGTTCAATCAGCGGACCCTGGACTTCGAGTTCAGGCCTGGGCCCGTGTTCACTAACATTCTGCTG
>JALSOP010000106.1 GCA_026986435.1 Desulfurococcales archaeon
CCTGAAGCAGGGCGTGACCCCAGTCATACAGCTCACAGGCGGCGAGCCCACGCTAAGGGAGGACATTGTGGATATTGTTAAGATGCTTAGGGAGATGGGCGTCAAGCACATCCAGCTGAACACCCATGGCATCAAATTCACCAAGCTCTACCTGTTCGAAGGCGAGGAAAAGGCGGTCGCGTTCGCGAAAGCCCTGAGGGAAGCGGGAGTTAACACCGTCTACATGTCCTTCGACGGCATATCACCTAAGGCCAACCCGAAGAACCACTGGGAGGTACCCTTCACATTCCACGTATTCCGCAAGGCCGGAATGACCTCAGTGGTGCTGGTACCGACCGTGATCAAGGGCGTGAACACTCACGAGCTTGGCGATATCATAAGGTTCGCCGCTATGAACATGGACATAGTTAGGGGCGTTAACTTCCAGCCTGTCTCCCTGACGGGCATGATCAAGAGGGCTGAGAGGGAGAAGCTGAGGGTCACCATGTATGATGTCATAAAGAAGATCGAGGAGCAGACTAACGGACAGATAACGGATAAGGACTGGTTCCCGGTACCAGCCACCGTATCCATATCCGAGTTCGCTGAGGCACTTGCTGGGGGCTTCAAGTTCGAGATGGCTAACCACCCGGAGTGCGGTGTCGCCACCTATGTCTATGTGAGGAAAGTCAACGGAGACTTCGAGTTCATACCAATCACAAGGATGATAGACATCGAAGGTTTCCTCAATTACCTACTCGAGAAGGCTGAGGAGCTGAAGCACAAGAGAAGCAAATTCATTGTCGGCACCAAGATCCTGTTCAACCTGATAGGTAAGTACATCAAGTGGTCTGAGGTCCCGGGCGAGCTGAAGAAGAAGCTCCCGAAGATGCTAGTGGAGATCTTCACGAAGCAGTCCTACGACGCCCTGGGCGAGTGGCACTACAACTTCCTGTTCCTGGGCATGATGCACTTCATGGACCTCTACAACTACGACGTCGAGAGGGTGATGAGGTGTAACATATCTTACCTAATGCCGGACGGGAGGATAGTGCCGTTCTGCACCTTCAACGTCCTCAACGACCTCTACAGGGACTACGTGCAGAAGAAGTACATGTTCACGCTCGAGGAGTGGAAGAAGATGAAGGGCGAGAACACAGTCGGCGAGGCTGTGAAGTACAGAAGGAACCTCCAGCTAATAAAGAGGCTAACGAGCGACCCAATATACATCAACGCCTACAAGCCCTTCCTGCACAGATGGGCTAAGCTCTACCCGTGGATAAAGCTCGACCGCGAAAACTGATCTGTTTTTGTTGTTTTATTCTTTATCAAAAACTCAGAGTACCTTAGCCTTGAAGTCCTCGTATATCTTGTCTCTCTTAAGCGCCCACTCCCTCAGGCCCTCGGGCGTCTCCGGGTAGCGGAGGTAATGATTCTTTATCTCCTTCATGTAGTCGGAGAGCGCCTTCAGCCTGCTCATGAATGCGGGCCTTCTTATGGCCGCCATCATCAGCCTGAGGGCCCTCGCAACGATCTTCTCCTCCAGGTCGCCGGAGGTGGCCATTATGTTTATGTCATCAGCATCGACAACCCTCTTCTTCATGACCCACTCGAGGTCCTCCTCACTCATTTTCTGGAGGAACATCCTGAGGAAGTCGAGAGAGGCCTGCTTAGCCCCGTACGCCTCCATATAGCACCTATTAGCGCCCCAAAGGGATGCGTTGTCAACACTGCCGCCAGCAGCTATCGCTTCAGCCACGCACTTAGCTGAGATCATGGCGGTACCCTTCCCCCCTCCGTGGACGGGGTTCACCGTGTAGGCAGCATCCCCTATCGCGGCTATCCCGTTCCAGACGAGCGTGTCCAGTGGCCTCCTCGTGGGCACTGCTGCACCACCTGACTCAATTATTGCTGAGCCGCTGAACTCTGGCCTTATCAGGATTTTCTCGTAGAGGAGGTTCCTCGGGAGTGGGTGGCCCATACCTCCCTGGACGCCGAGGCCGACGTTCACGACTCCCTTCTTGAGGGAGTAGGGGAAGAACCACCAGTAGCCGCCGGGTGCCTTACTAGGGCTCAGGTATATTCTGAGGACCTCCGGCTCCTCCACCTCGGCCCTCAGCTTCCTTATCTCCCTGTAGGCGATGTTAAGGTCCTTGGGGTCTATCGGGTCTTTAATGGGCCAGTCATCCGGGAGGGACCTAAGTATGGCCCTCGACATGCCGGTGGCGTCTATCAGTACGTCGGCAGATACCTCCCACTTACCCCTCTCCCTCGACCAGAGGATCGCTCCCCGAAGAACGCCGTCCTTGATTACTGCCTTCCTGACCTGGGTCTTCTCCAGGTACTCGGCCCCGGCGTCCCTCGCATCGCTTATGAGTCTCTGAGTGAAGACCACCCTGTTGACCTCGTAACCATCGCCGGCGACCCTGTACCTGACCTCCTCACTAGGCGATATGATGTCTATGGCCTTCACCACCCCCTCGAGCTCCTCGCCAGAGGGCTCCC
>JALSOP010000107.1 GCA_026986435.1 Desulfurococcales archaeon
GTGTGTGTAGGATTCCTTATCAACGGCGACTGCTATTGTCGGGGGTTCCTCCGAGACAGGTGTGTTCCATGATGCCGGCATCGCGTTGATTTTTCCGTCGGGGCAGAGCGTTATGAGTACGATCGTTGGCCTCGGATGTAGTAGGTAGTAGAACCTGCCTTGGAACTCTGTTAAGTCACTCGTTCCTGGTCCCCATATTTTGGTTGCTGGAGACAATATTACTAGGGTATGCCTTGAGAACTGCTGAGGTGCTGCCCGCCCTTTCCTCCATTAGGTGGGGGGAGTTGGGTGTCTGCCACGCTATCTTGTTTGGCTCCCTCGCCAAACACGGTGAGGGCAACGACGTAGACCTGCTGATTAGCTGGTGCGGCAGGCGCGGGGACCTTGTTGAGGTCGCGGTCGCCGTTTCGGAGGCGTTAGGAGCTGATCCCTCAGTCGCTGACTTAGTGGAGCTGGATAAGGCCCCCTGCCCAATAATACATGACGCCCTCTCCGGTGTGTTTGTGTACACGGTCAACAGGTCTGAGGCGATTGACCTACTGATGAGGAAGGCTGAGATATGCTGGGACTGGCAGATAACTATGAGGAAGCTCCGGCTCGTTGAGGACGCCATCCAAGCGGCTAAGGAGAGGTGGGGATAGTGGGTGTTCTCCTAAGCATATACGAAGGAATAGCTAAGGACACGGCGAGGCTGGAGAGACTTGCTGAGGCCGGCCTAAGTAACTGGGTAGAGTTGATCGCCGCAACAAGACTCCTTCAAACACAGGCGCAGGGGCTGATCGACTTAGTGGCAAGGATAGCGTCACTCCTAGGCCACGCACCCGGTTCCGCCAGGGAGGCCGTTGAGGCCCTCCTACTCGAGGGTGTCGTTAGTGAGGGGGAGGCATTATTTATAAAGAAGGTGATAGGGTTCAGGAACGTCGTCGTCCACGAGTACCTAGGCATCGACGAATCCCTGATTAAGGGGCTGGTTGAGGGGAGGGAGTTCCGGAGGGTTGCTTCATTAGCGGCTTCACTCCTGGAGAGGGCCGCTAAGAGGGGACTGGATCCGTGACTGTAAAATATTATTAATTGACATAACCCTTATATTCCATGTCATTGTCAAATAATGGTGTCTGAATGAGGAAGATCGTCTCACTACTTCTCGTCATCGCCGCCGCATCGATTGCTGGGCTCGCAACCCTTCAGACCCTCACAACACAGGCAGCGGACGTAAGGATCGCCGTAGAGTTCAATGACCATTCGGCAGCGTTCTGGGTAGCTCTTGAGAAAGGTTATTTCGATGAGGAAGGTGTGAAGGTCACGTACAAAGTCTTCTCAACAGGCCTCGAGCTATCGGCGGCGATGAAGGCGGGTGATGTTGATATGGCGATAGCGTGCCTGGGCCCGGTACTCGTGATAGCGGATAAGGGGTACGACATAAGGCTCGTCGAGATGCTCCACAACCACGGCTACTCCCTGGTCGCGAGGCCGGGAATAAGCAGCATAGACGAGCTTAAAGGAGCAACGATAAGCGCTACAGGGCCGGGCTCGCCCACGTGGCTTCTCCTCCACCTCATCAATGACGAGTACGGCCTCGACGCCACAATAAAGAGGATGAAGCCCCAGATAGCCATAAACGCCTTAATCGCTGGCGAGATAGACGCCGCCGTCCTACCAGAGCACTACGCCACACTAGCCGTCGAGAGAGGTGCTAAGAGGATACTCACGTCCCAGGACATATGGCCGGACATGCCGGGCTCGGGGCTGGTAGTGACGGCTGACTTCCTAAAGCAGCACCCTGGCATCGTGCGTAAGGTTGCGGCCGCACTTAGGAAGGCCACGGAGTTCATTAACAAGCACCCTGACGAGGCAGCAGCCATAGTCGCCAAATACCTAGGCTCAGACCCAGAGACAATGAGGAAGTCAATGAGCTACCTAAAATATACTACACAAATAGACAGGGATCAGATCAAGCGATACATCACGTATCTCATGAAATACGGTGCCATAGAAACAAACCCTACTACTCTTGAGAAAGAGATACTGCCGTAACGATGAGCTACCGACGTAGCCTACTCGTTTTTATTGTCTCCTTTAAACCGATGATTAGACCGCCGATACACACTTCGTCAAGTTTATTAGATATAATCTCTTTAATGGCATCATACGCTGCCTGAATTTCCGTTGGATCGGCTCTAGAGTACACGAAGTAAACTATAATAGATGCCTTAAGTAGTAGAACAATAAGAGGCACCAAGCCAACTAACCTTCTCCTAATTCTGAGTACCACCTCCCTAACACGTCTACCCAGCTCACTCAGCATCATCGGGTCGTTCCTTAAGACGTATTCCAGGACATTAAGTAGTAAAGCAACGTCGTTGGCGTAATGATAGAGCAATACTACCCCATTACACCTCAGCTCCTTATCACAAAGCGGCACAAACACCAGTGATGACTGTCTCCTAACTTTTCTCCACTTCCTAG
>JALSOP010000108.1 GCA_026986435.1 Desulfurococcales archaeon
TCCCCTCACAACCTGTCTGCCTCATAATTTGATAAATATGTGCTTCATTAGTCAACGCGCTTAGGGAAGAGGCTAAACCAATTCTGCACCCATAAGAAAACGGCCTGGGTTAGCTCCTCTTTGGTGTTTCGCCTATTTATATTTAGTTACGATAAAATGGCATTTATTAGACTAAAAATAATTTAAACTGATGAGGAATTTGCCGTGGGGTTGGTCAGGCTTAGTGCTAGGGTTCTGGTAGCCGTAATTATGATAAGCGTAATACTGGCCCAGCTCCTCCCACCGAACATACCGGTGGCTGCACGGAGCCCCTATCCTGATCTGTTGCTGTATGCGTTCAAGTATAGGAGGAACATAAAGGAGGAAGCAAACTGGGCGGGGCCCTTCCTTGCCACACCACTAGGTGCCGACAAAGGACTCATAGACAATCTAGCACATAAGTACATCCTCAGGCCTTCTCGCCCTCACCTAAGCTTCCTAACACCACCACCAGGGACGGCGGACAAGTCCTGGTTCCCGTACAGCAACACCCAGGAATCTATTGACTCTCCGGAAGAGTTGAGGCAAAGAGCCCAGAGAGACTATAGGGCCATGTGCCAGCTCCTCGCCAAGTCACTGAGCTACCGTTTCACTGATGTATACCAGCACAACGTCAGCTCAGACTTCTACGCATACGTGCTCAGCCACATGGACGGTAGCCCAATCAGGTTCGGCTTAGCCGGGAAGATAGCGTGGTACCTCTACTTCCTCGACTACGTCCCGTTATTCGTGAAGAAGGGCGACATCTACGCCAACTTATGCCTCGGAAAGAACGCTGTTGAGCCCCCCTCCCTCAGCGCGTACGTCAGCGTGTTGAAGGGTAATAAGACGTACGTAGCAGCTCAGTCGATCGCGCCCCTCGGGACAGGGGCGGATTTCGTCATATTGTACGCAGCCTACCTGAAGGAGCATTACTCTAAGCACCCGCTTAGGGACGCTATCTGGGACCTAACAGGTCATCAAGTAGATGAGGGGCCCTTCCACGACGCTTTCTGGAAGGCCTTTGACTGGCTCAAGTTCAACATGTACGCCAACACATACCTCCCCGTGTTCGTTGAGAGAGGTTTCGTACCCAACATACTGTACCACTCCCCCCTCGACGACGCAACAATCTTCACGCTGGTTCCAAGCGAGATCTATAGGGGCCCTGAAAAAGGAATAGAATATACCTTCGCTATGTATAATAATTCAGAGCACAGGCTCGTACCGGTAGGCTCCATACCCTACAACGTCTTCGCCCCGATAGACGTCATGTATGAGGGAACGATTAAGGAAGAGTACGCATCCCTCATCCAGCCCAGGGAGTACGAGGTAACGGTATGGGTGGAGGGCCCAGCCATGATAGCCCCAGCCAGACTGAGCCCCGACCTAAGCCCGTTCTTGCCCCCAGGCATTAATTACAAGTACGTTGACGTGACTAAGTGGATAGAATACAACACCATAGCAGTTAACACCTCCCTAATAAGGCTGAGCGAAGGAATTAAGGAAATAGCGGAGGAATTCAACAGAACACTCGTCATACCCTCGAACCTCAGCAGCATAAAGCCGCCCGACGCCGCTAGCAGGCTGGAAACGTTCTACTGGATACTCCCAGACCCGAATAAAGTGTCGAGAATTTACAGCTTCAGGTACAGCACGAGAACCCCGGAGGAGGCCGCTGAGTCAATTAAGAGGGCAACGTTCTTCCTCATACCTAACCCCATCGAGGGCGCCCGCCTGGGCGGCAGTGTATACCTCAACATAGTCATAAAAGATGGCGAGAACACGTGGAGGAAGAGGGTCAAGGTTTACCTCGTTAAGCAGTTCTTCGACTACATGCAGTACAGCGACTCCTACGAATTCTCTGACAACACTCCATTATGGGCTAAGGTATACGATAAGGATGACCTACGCACAGAAGCGGAGGTGAATGGGAGCATAAGCGTGTGGAGGAAGGCAAGACTCAGCATGGACTGGGACCTCAAGGGATACGTCTACGGCGGAAAAATGTACAGTGTCACAGTGAGTGAGTACTTACACGACGAGATCGTATTAAATGCCTACGTGAAGGGATACCACTACGACGTGGACCCACACACTTATAAGGTCCACCTGCGGACTGAGACACGCAATCTGTACTACTTCAAGGATAACCCGCTGATAGAGTATAAGAATTACGGATTCTTCGACCAACACCCCGTGCTGAAGAGGGATCTTGAGGTACACAGCACCATGACCGTGATTCTGGGAGGCGCCTCACCCTTCCCTAACTGGGGAGCAATACCCTACTGGATCCCCAATCTACCCTCACCCCTCCTGTACCCATCCTACACACCGACAGCCAGCGGGTACCTGAACATGACCAAGTTCCCATACGACTTCCCCATCATACCAGAGCTAAGCACTCCATTAGGTGACTACATGTTCAACTACGGGTTCGAATCACTCCATGAGGGATTTGAGGGAGAGAGAGCGTACTACGCAACCATCTACTACATAAAGGAGGGTGGAGACCCTAACCTCTACCACTTCGGCTTGACTGGGCGCCCTGGCAAGCTCGGATTCGAGAGGCTCGAGGACACCCTCTACTCACTAATCCACGGCGCCGCAGTACCCAGTGCCAAGGAGGTCGGGAGAGTCACCTTCGCACCAGTAATGATAAACCATGTCAAGATCAGGTCAACCATTAGGGCGGGCCCTATACCGAACTACGTCTATGACTTCCACCCGGAGGTCCTACCCCCGAGCGGAAAGAGATGGATTGAGGTAACAGTGTGGACCACGGACGAAGACATTCCGGGGGCCCTCCACTTATATAACTTATGGTCAGAGCCGGAAGGGGAAGAGGTAGGGGAGCTAGCAGTCTTCACTCAGTTCCCCACGCTGAAGGAGTACGACCTAAACCTGCCCTTCGTCTCCGGCATCAATAAGACGCTGGACCTCGACCCCGAAGAATTTGGGTGGTCTGGATGGTCCTTCGACCACACTGTTACATGGCCTGCGGGCCTCACCTGGATAAAGATACCCCTCAAGCACTGGGCCTACGGCATAGGCATACCCAGCGTACTCCTAGTTAGGGGGAACATCCACTACCCGTTCCTATTTAGTGCTCCATCCGCCAAGAGGTGGTCACCGATCCTCTCCTACATAACCCCGGCCAACGGCACCCTCAACGGCGTGCCCTACTGCCTAACTAACAGATGTGTCATCACCTTTAGCTACGCGATGTATAACGCGTGGATGCCGTTAGGTGACGGGGCGCAGACAATACCCCTATTCTACCAGGTCGCTGTACCACTGAAGCACAAGATAGCGACCTCTAGAATCATCGCGGTAGACCACTCTCCAAACAGGGTCCTAACGCCCGGTGACAACGTATCCGTGAAGGTAACTCTCTTCAGGGTGGGTGAAGAGGAATCAGTGACCGCAAGGCTCGTGATGAGGCTCTGGGGAGGCGTGGGCAACCCGTTCTACGAGGACCTACCAATGGATATCGTGCTGCACAAGGTAGGGAAATGGATCTATTCGGGGGAGGTGGTTCTGCATGTTAAGTCCTGGGAGGACCTAGTTAAGCAGAACATGACCCAGTACGGCTACCTGACAGTGGTCCTGGGTGCTTCATACGGCGGTCGCTTCGCCACCGACACCCTCCACCTGTTCCTGGGGGAGGGCTTGCTGGTGGACATAATCGATGCGGGGCTTATGCAGGCACCCCCCGACCCCGCTACCGGCATGCCGGTGGCGAGCGGTGAGTCATGGTACCCGGGTACTGGCGCGTCGCCCCTAATGATCTTCGCTGAGAGGCTGTATGTGGTGCTCAGTAACGAGACAGGTGAGTGGGTGGAGACGTTCGATCAGTCCTACTACGAGTACAGCGCCGGCAGGTTCAGGGTGCTTATCCCCGGCGTTGATGAGGGGGACTATAATGTGAAGGTCATCATGACTCTCCGGTACCTTGACCCGTTCTTCTATCCCGAGGTATATAATAAGACGAGCCCGCCTGATGAGGGCCTCCTGACCAGCTCCTTAGCCAAGGCCGAGGCGCTCGACTTAATAGATAGGGAGAACGTCACCCTCCTACTTGGGACGATGCACTATGACCCTAGGAAGCCGGAGGCAGTGACCATAGCATTTCCCCTAAGGGACACCTCGTACGCTCTGGGGATACTGAGGCGTATCCACGCCGGGTGGATGCCCTCGGTGTGGAGGAGCGGGAAGGTTGGTTGGTGGATCCTGGTATACTACCTCAATACCCCTATGAGGGCCGGCTTCTTCGATATACTATGGCAGAAGCACTACAAGGAGCTCACTTCAGCGGTGGACGACATAGCTAGGGTGGCCGAGGCGATCGGTGCCGATGACAGCGTCATGGACGCCGTCAACTACTTTAGGAGATCGGGGGACTTCTTCTGCCCAACTAACAATCAGTGGGTCACGGGATGCGGTACTATGATACCGTACACGTTCTACTCAGGGGGCGCACGGGAGCTCTACCAAGCACTGCTCAGTAAGCTCGAGGGCGGTGTAGAGCCCATGCGTGTTGGGGAGGCCTTCACAAACGCCACCTCCTACCTCGTCTACCAGGTCATAGACCTCATCACCCACTTAACGGAGGAGATCCCTCAGAGGGTGGTATCATGGGGTGAGTCAGCGGGCTACCACCTAGCGCTGTCAGTGATATCTGCTAAGGCCTCCCTCTCACCTCAGTCAACAGCCATCCCCCCAACTATTCATAACAACATACCGGGGCTGTTCGAGGACAGGGCAGGGTTCCTCGGGACAATCAACGCGCTCATACCACTGACGGCCGACGCCCCAGCATTCTCTGGAATGATAACCAGGGACACGCTGGCGGCGGCAGACAACATCACAGGACCGGTTATCGGGGGAGGCGGCGGTATCGCGAATTTGCTCAACGAGTTCGGGGACGTCCTAGCCACCTGGGTCTGGTCATCGGACTACGACATAAACGAGGAGCTACTGATCTCTTCCCTGGCATATGGGAGCGCCGCCATGTTCGTGTACTACCTCTCCCTCAACAGCACGCTCTATAGGCTAGCTAACTCATTAATGAATGCCCCGAACACCGTGCCGAACTACAGGAGCTACTGGGCCGCCTTGGAAGGGCTGAACCCACAGGGGGAGAAAGACATCGATAAAGCCCTCAGCAGGCTGTATGACCTGAGGAAGCTGGGAGAAAACGGCATAGAGGCCGTGGCGTCAACCTACGACAGCGTTATGGGGCTCGGGATAGACCCGGAGGATCCGTACACGTCCCTTATTAAGGGAGGTATGCACCTGCTGCCCTACCCGGCAACGCAGGGAGGAAGCGCATTCGGCATGTTCCCGCTGAACAGGTTCACGGGGTTCTCAACAAGCGTTGACGCCGCTGGCGAGGGGCAGATAGCGTGGGTCGGCGACCCCCTCTTCCCGACCGCAACCTCCTCATCCACAGCAGTGTTCAGGCCCGTGCAGGCGTACTCGGTCGGCGCCGCCGCCTACTGGTTATCGGCTGACACGGCATTCTCCACAGTTCTGTCATCAGCGGCGTTATCGTCCCTCGTCATCGAGCAGGTCAGCGATTACTACGGCGGAGGGGAGGGCCAGTTCTACGAGTACTCACCGAGCCAGCTGATAAGCGAGGTAGATACCTTCAGCTACGCACTGTCGGACACGGGTATAGGGCTCTCATCCTATATCAACTACTACGACTCAGGCAGGGCGTTCCTCGAGGTGGTGAGGGAACTGCTGTCGTCGTCCCCCAGGAAGCTATACATAAAAACGGTCATCGACTGGGTGGAGCTCAACACCCCAACAAAGCTTGAGGCAAGCACGGCCGCGTCAGGGGCCTCAGGCAGGCTCGCTGAGGACGTTCCCACAGGAAACGGCGTGGCGCAGATAAGTACTGGTGTGGATGTTTACGTCAAGCTGGCCAAGCTATCGTCGATGAGCAGGGCCCTCATAATAAACATCGGCAGGGCAGTGCACGATCCCCGGTCCTTCCTAACCAAGGAAGGGATGAGTGAGGCCGCTAAGTACTACGTAGCCGCTACCTCACTGACGGCGGCCGCCGACGCCGTACTGGCGGAGTACGGGAGGTGGTTGGAGGTTCTGGAGAGCGGCGGCATGAGCGACCCGGGCTATGTGGAGGCCCTGATAATGACTGCGTCCTCCCTCTATGAGAGGGCCATCGCCTACGAGCTCCAGACAGCCGACATCCTCTGGGCCGCCGGAGCCCAGATACCTGAGGTATACCCAGAAGATCTTGCCCCAATGCCCTACGGTGTAGCAGATACTTACGGAATAAAGACAGCGTGGCCAGTGCTCTTAGCGTATGTATACAACGATACGGTCAACGTATCGACGGACATGAGGCTCAACGACGAGTCCTCAGTCACCTTCCTATCCCCAGGCCAGAAGGAGGCGTGCGGGACCCTAATAGACCTCGGCGAGGGCCAGAAGAGCGTTGATGGAGAATGCAATTACCTGATCTCAGCCGGCGGGAGAGAGCACAGCTTCCTCGGCAGGATGAGGTGGGACTCACCGTCGTTTAACAGGTCCATAAACTTTGTTGCGTACGTGAGAGGGGCGAACACCGGGTCGTACGCCCTCGCAGTCACCTTATCAGGCGAGGTCCTCATGACTGAGGCACCTAAGAGGGTAAAGAGCGCCGACGAATCCGCCACCCTAATAACCAGGGCATTCACGGGCAAGGGAGTAGCCCTGGAACCCCTCCCTCCCAATGTGATGATCGACCTGCAGGGCGGGGCTGTCAAAGTAAATATGAGCGTGAGGGTAGGGGAGGCCCCCGTAAAAGATGTTGCTATAGGGCTGCACCTCGACCTACTAGCGATCACGTCCTCAATACCTAGTGACTACGTGCTCGACCTCCACAACCTGGAGCTGGCAGGTGACGGCATCGAGTACAGGGGGATGTACGCCGTTAGGGTAGTGAACGGTTCGCCTACGGACCTCTACCTCCTACTTAATGTTAAGGAGATAGGGAACACCTCGGCAACGCTCACCATACCCATCGTGGAGGCCTACAGGCTGAGGGGCGGAGGACTGTACACTGCGGAAGGCCTCACAACCATCAGCTACGGCGGCACGGAGATGGTGGTGAACTCAACAGGGCCAGCGACCATAGAGGTAGGCGGTAACGGAAGCCTCATAAAGCTTGGCATAACCGGGTCATCAGCCGACATACTCATACCGGCGTCCGCCGGGGTACCGGCCTCACTTATCATCAACGGTGTGGAGCTCCCAATCGAGGCGGAGTTAGTGACCATTAACGGAACCGAGTACTACCTCATAAAGGCATCACTGGGCGAGATAGCGATCAGGCTAAGTGCTGGAGGCGGAGGAGCAACAGTGACAACCACGGAGACGAGCACCACCTCAACCACCACAGCCTCCACAACCACCCCCACTACAGCACAGCAGACAACAACAACATACTCTCCCACCGGGTCAACCACGGCAGCGACTGCACCGCCTCCTCCCGCGGGTTCTGCACCAATGACGTACATAGCGCTCGGTGTCGCCGCCGCTGCCGCGGCAATCGCTTACGTGTTCTGGCTCAAAAAGAAGAAATGATTTTAGGTTGAGGTACTTTATTTTCTCTTTCTCCACCTCACCCATAGAGTGAGAGCAGCCAGCGCCACCGCAACAACGGCGATTACGACAACGCAGACCAACCCACACCCAGAGGGCTGAGGAGCCGGCGTAGTTGTGGTCGGTGCCCCTGTTGTGGCTGTTGCGACCGTTGTACTCGTCGTCCCTGTTGTTGTGACCCCAATCTGAGCCTGCTGGAGTACCCCCGTGGAAGGCACTACCTCGAGCTCCACGCCCGTGGTCTTGACTATCTTACCCGTTGCCTCCCTGTACACTATCCTGAGGTGGTGGGTCCCGGGGGTTAGGTTAAGGCATGTGCTGCCGCCTGTCATGGATCTTAGGGGCCAGGTGTCTGGGTACGGTATTGTGGCTAGTAGGATACCTCCATCATATATCTCAACACGTCTCCCGAACTTCGCCCACGTTAGTGAGGCGCAGTAAGGATGTCCTTCGATGATGGCTCTCTCGATTCTCTCGCTCGGCTCCCCCGTAGGTTGTGTGACCCCATGAATCACGGAGGGGGGCTCTAACTCGATGCTGTCACCTCCCACCACGAGGGCGTATCTCTTCCCCGCCTCTAGGCTTACTGATGACCCGTTTCGGAGTTCTGTACCGCCCCCTTCCGTGATCAGGGCGGCATTGCAGGCTGAGTAGCAGTCCATTCTCAGAACCCCGTCAGGACCTACTAGAACTCTGTAGGGCTTGAGAAGGTCTAGCCCGGGGTCTCTCCAATGAACGCTGGCAGCATAGTATCTCTGGGGGTAGTTGCTGCTGTCACTTACTAGCAGAACATAATATTTGCCTGCGGGGATCAGCTCACTGAACGTAACCCTGTAGCTAACGGGGAGCCCGTACCCATAAATCCTTGAACCCTCCTCAGAGAGCAGTAAGAACCAAGCGTTGAGCGAGGGACTTTGCGTGTAATAGGCGGCTAAGTAGGTGTCGTCGAAGGGTATGATAGCTGATTCCGGGTCAACGAGGTATGGGCCAAGGTCTGGCCCGAGGCTGGGCTTGCCCGAGAGGTTAATCATGAGGGGCGGGTTACCGACTATTATCGCGTCCCTCGATACCCACCTGATCGGGTAACTCATTAACAGTCTACTGACCGGAAGTAGTGATGAGACCAGGTAGGGCTCCCTGCCCGCCTCCAGCACCAGCGTGTCGAACACTGTGAGTGAGGACCCCCCGTAGTTACCGATCAGGCGCGCTGAGAACTCTATAGCCAGCCCGCTTCCGTCGGGTGAGTACGCTAGCTTGCTCGGGGTTATGAGTATCTTGCTAACGTTGAAGAGGCCGAAGCGCCTGCCTAGGCTGTCGACGGCTAGCCGCGTTAAGTTAACCACCCTCGACCCATGGGCGGTGGCGATTGCGAGGAGGTAGGGAGGGTCACCGTACCTGCCGGAGAAGAGGGCAGCCACCTCGTCACCGTAGGCCCAGACCCCCTGAAACACGTAGTTAGAGAGCGAGGAGCTAATGGGCTGGAGGAACTCGCCGGCTATGCCGAGGCAGTCCGCCCTATCGCCGGAGACGTATAGCGCTGTTGCGGTAGGGCTCGGTCCGTTCATCACTGCCTGGGCCCTACCGCATAGGCTGCTGACGTTCAGCACGGCCCTCTCAGAGCGGACATTGTCTGGGGGCGTGAAGACATCGTACTGAACCATGATCGGCCTCCACTCCGCCGACCTATTGATGTCGGCGTACGCCCCCATTGCGCGGTCCCCAATAACCCAGACCTCGCGGTACGACCTGCTCCACGGATAGAATGCTGTCACGTCACCCATGAGATGAGCGACCCCGGCCGAGGAGACCCAGTAGGTGCTGTCATCGACTACCCAGATGTTCGTGCCGAATTCGTTGGATCTGTATATGAGCCCACCTTCATAGGCATAGAAGCCTCCTTGAGGCCTCACCATTATCAAGACACCGTCCCAGGCAGGCAGTATGGCCCCCACGCGCACAGGTGGCGCTCTAATTGAGTAAACGCTCCTTACCTCACCGCCCTCTATCACCGAGACGTTTAGGTAGCCCCCACTAAGGGACGCGAGGACGAGGTGCCCGTCACCCGGGCCGAAGGCAAAGGCCCCTGAGCGGCCGAGAACCTCGCTACCCACGACCTCCCCGTTAACCGACGCGAGCACGAGGCGGTAGACATGATCGGAGTAGCTGTAGGTGATGAAGGCGAACGTGTCTCCGAACCCGGCCATACTCATTATGCGGAGATCCTCGCCTATGTTGAGGGCCTCGGCACCGCCCCCGGGCTCAACGAGGAGGAGGTTGTCGCCGTAGTCACCGGTTCTCAGGAGTATCCTACCCCCCGCCGATGCTGCCTGGTACGCCCTCACGCCCTCAAGGACCAGGTCCCTCTCTCCCTTCCGGATTATGAACGTGCCTGTGTAGTCCTTGAATACCGCGACCCCCTCTGCCGTGTTTGAGTAGACATAGCTGAAGCCCCGGCCCGTG
>JALSOP010000109.1 GCA_026986435.1 Desulfurococcales archaeon
AGCAGTCAATTATTACAGACTCGTGAGGCACGTCCTCTTCTCCGCATCATCGGCGGGCACCGCCCCTGCTCTGGCCGTGGCGTATGGTAGGGCTAGGCTCAGGGAGATGGCTGCGCAGGGTTGCGGCGTGTGTGGTGTCTGGGCTAGTAAGGAGTTCTCTGTCCTGGCGGCAAGGATCGCCCACGCCCTCGAGATGGCTGAGTTTCTCGACCTCGATGAGGTTCTTGAGTCTTTGAGGGACTACCTCCTCGTTGAGAAGGTGTTCTATTCCTCACTGTATTGATGTCAGGCAAACCCTGCCTTCATCACTGCTCAGAGATCGAGGGCTTCATCAACCACAACTAATTCGTTGCTACTCCCTTAATTATTAGGGGCGGGGAGGTATCGCTTCGCGGAGTCAGGAATGGACATAATAGAGTGGGTTATCCTCGGCATAATGCAGGGGTTCCTCGAGTGGCTCCCCGTGTCCTCCTCCGGACAGCTATCAATCTACTTGAGCACCGTGTCCGGCGTCAGTGCTGCCGAGGCGGTTAGGGCGGCTTTCTTCCTCCACCTCGGCACCGCGGCAGCGGGTGCCGTTATCGTCGAGGATTATCTGGCCTCTGCCATCAAGTCACTCTTCAAGGGAGGTTCCCCCGGGACAGAGCTCGCCGTAGCAACTATCGTCTCAGCCCCGCTAGGGTTCGCCATAATAAAGTTCGTCGTACCCGCCGCCACAGCCTCCAGCTCATTCAGAGTCGTTGTCGGTTTGGGCCTCCTCGTAACCGCTGTCGCCGTGCTTCTCCCTAAGGAGGGCCATGGGGGCGTCGGTCTGCGGGAGGCGATCATAGCTGGGCTTGCCCAGGGCATTGCCGCCCTGCCCGGAATATCGAGGTCAGGGCTCACGATCGCTGCCCAGCTGTGGGCGGGGGCGAGGTCTGAGGAGGCGGTGAGGTTCTCGATACTCATGGGGGTCATCGCCACAGGCATTGCCGGCGTTTACTATGCTGTTAGTGAGGGCGTGGCCAACGATCCCGCCTCGGCTGTGGGGGCGCTTTCCGCATTCTTTGGCGGCCTCGCGTCTGGCTGGCTGATGGTTAAGGTGTCGAGGCACTACTCCGCCCTCAAGACGTTGGTGGCCCTGGCTATACTTGCTGAAGCCGTCGCCCTCCTCGTGCCTGGGTGAGGCGCTTGCTGAGGGTGTATGTGCGGGGGAGAAAGGACGCGTCCGCTGTTAAGGCGGCTCTCTCGAGGTTTTTCCCGAGATGGGATACCCCGGTTGAGACACTGCGCGGAGTCCGCGGAGAGGCTCTGATTAAAGCAATTGAGGAGATAGGTAACGACCACTTCAGCCTATTCCTCCTGGGCAGGGACGAGATAGAGATAAAGGACCTGCGTCTCTCCCCGTTAAAGCATGTGCACCTGATGAGAACGAGAAAGGTAAGAAGCGCCAGACTCGCGGAGATCGCTAAGGAGGTTGAGGTCGGGAGGTCAGGCTTCCGGAACACCCCAGGCTACAGAAGGGGCTGCTTCCCCGTACGGGAGCCCGTTGACTATCTCGAGGAGGTCTACGCTGACCCTGCCAACGACCCCTTCTACATAATAGGGGAGAGGGTTGCCCATAACTTAGCGCGTGCCCTCAACCTACCGCGCATCCCAGTAAACGCCTTGGTGGTCCGTAGAAGAGGTGGCATACACACCCTCTACTTGAGCCGACAGCACACCATCGCTTACAGAGTACGAGACAATGGGGTCGGGCTCAACTATCTCGGCGGAGGAGTAGATATTGTCGAGAACCTCCGCAATCCCTTAGACTGTAGCCTAGATGCTTTGAGGGAGTACGCGAGGGTCTCTGAGGAGTTTATTCGCAGGGTATACGGCGGTGGCAGGGTAGCCGTTCCCGTGAGCGGTGGCAAGGACTCAGCTACCGTTCTGGACCTCGCTGTGAGGGCGCTTGGGGCTGAGAAGGTTATCGCAATATATGCTGATACCGGCGTTGACTTTGCTCAGAATAAGGAAGCCGCTGAGGCACTAGCTACGATGCTGGGCACTGACTTCATGGTGGTTAAGGCCCCTGTTAAGGAACTCCTAGGCCCGAAAGGGTTCCCCACCCACGAGAGAAGGTGGTGCACCGAGGTCAAGACCGCCGCTTTAGAGGCAGCGATTAAGGGGAAGGGGGCATCGCTTGCTCTACTCGGTGACAGGGACGCTGAGTCAAGGGGCAGGGTGCTCAAACTTTTTGTGGAGAGGGTCTCGGGCACTGTGAGGGCTTACCCGATAAGGTTGTGGAGCACCGGTATGACGCAGCTGTACGTTCTGTCTAGGGGCCTGCCCGTCAGTCCTCTTTACGCGTCAGGGTTTTACAGGGTAGGGTGCTATATCTGCCCTTCCCTAAGGTCTTGGGAGTTATGGCTTCTCATGAACGATGATGCTGTTCAGAAGGG
>JALSOP010000110.1 GCA_026986435.1 Desulfurococcales archaeon
GCAAGCGCCCTGGGGGACGCGTCCCGGATCAGGGGTCGCTTATCTGGGCCGCCGCCTTCTCAGCCATTAGGCGGAGGTTGTGCTCGTGGTGAGGTGCGCTGTATAGAACACATACCTCAGCTCGGCCCTCATCAACCACTCACGCACCAGCCTGGTCTTCCCGGCCCTCCTCCTACCGTAGACGACTATGAGGCCGCCTTCTTCACCAGCTGCCTCTAGAGCCCTCAGCTCCTCCTTCCTATCCACGAACCTACACTGCTCCCTCGGTACTGTACCTGACCTGCCAGGCATCCAGAGTACCGATCAATGTCATTATAACGCAACGCATTAAATAACTTCAAAAAATAAGTGAAAGCAACAAAGCAACGAAAACAGCTAAGGCCGAGCCCGCGAGCAGGGCCAGCCATCCGTGGGCGCCCATCGCCTCCGCCTCCTCGGTAACGCCTGATATATACCCGGAGACGCTCTCAGCCACGATACTGGCTCTCCCGGCGCTGAGGACCGAGCCGAGGCTGCCGAGGAGCTTACCCAGCATCGCAAGGAGAGCGGCGACAAGGGTGTAGATCGGGAGCGTGTCAAAGAAGGGAGGGACCTCCCTCACCGCATACGATGACGTATAGCGGGCTTGAGCAGGGAGAATGGCCAGAAGGTACGTGAGGAAGGCCCCGAGCACGAGTATTGCGGCAGCGTCGATGAGGGCCTTTTTCATGAACTCCTTTATCTCCCATCTCTCGATGGGCGGCAACTGATTGGCACCGTATAATTTTTGCTAATTAGCTAAATAAGAGATCAGACCTTCTGGCTGAGGAGCCACAGATGAAGTGCTTTAGCCGCTCTCAGCCCGGTTACTGTGGCTGAGCCTATCTTGCTTGGGCCGGTGACGACGTCGCCTGCGGCGAAGACTTTCGGGTTCCCTGTGCGGTACTCGCTGTCCACGACTATCCTTCCTTTCCTGTCGGCCTCTATTCCCTCGCAGGTTCCCTCGAAGGGCGGGGTCGCTATCTCGCCTATCGCGGCGATCACTATGTCGAATTCCATGGTGAACTCTGACCCGGGTATGGGCTCTGGCCTGGGCCTGCCTGAGGCGTCGGGGGCGCCGAGCCTCATTTTTATGAGTTTGAGGCCCGCTACCCTCCCGTTCTTGACGATTATTTCTGTGGGCTGGACTAGCTCCTTCCACTTTATCCCCATGTCGATGAGCCTCCTTATGGGTGCCTCGCCTGCGGGGGCCTGCTTTATGGTTCTCCTGTATAGCATGTATACCTCGTCAGCGCCTCTCCTATGGGCCTCCTCGGCAGCGTCGACGGCTGAGAGTCCTCCGCCTATGACCGCTACCCTACCTCTCCTGGGTGGTTCGTGGTCTAGGAAGCCCTCCATGTGGGCCCATATCTCGAAGAGGTACTCGAGGGCGGAGTAGACGCCTTCAGCGTCCTCGCCGGGGATCCTTAGGCTCCTCGAGCGCCATGTGCCGGTGGCGAGGAGGACGGCGTCGTAGGCGCTTATGATGTCCTTTAGGTCGACCCTCTCCTTGACGAGGTTGTCTCCCTCGTCGTGCCTGTCCTGCCCGCAGAAGACCTTGGTGGATGTCCGGAACTTAACGCCGAAGTTCTCCTCGAGGTCCTTGACTCCCTCGAGGACCGAGCGCCTCGGCACCCTGTAGGGTGGGATGGCGAACATCATCATGCCGCCGGGTATTGGGAGCTTGTCGTAGACCTCTATATCGTACCCGAGACAAGCGAGGTAGCCAGCTGCTGCGAGGCCCGCCGGGCCGGCCCCGATGATCGCTACCCTCCTTCCTGTCCCGGGGCCGAACTCCGGCTTACCCCTGCACATGAACGTGAACTTCATCCGGGCACCTCATAAGGATTTGGGGGGCAGGCTTTTAAATTCGAAATATAGCGTCCGTGGTAAGTTTAAGGCGGTTTTTACCTTTGAAGAGAGGTTTTATTACATCATGATCGAGGCAAACATCAATAATACCTCCTGCCCCTGGTAAGCGGTGCCCTCTATGCGGAGAGGTACAGCGATCGCCTTGGTAATACTGGCGTCCTCGCTGATCGCTGGCTCAGCACTTAGGGCGTGGCTAATACCTTACTCAAGCGGCTCGGACATACCGCAGTTTCTGGGCTTCGCCGATACCCTCCTAAGGCACGGCCCCTGCTTCTACCTCTACAGCGGTAGTGAGTGGGCCGATGCCGAGGACTGGCCTTATAACTGGCCCTACCTCTACGGCCCTGTATGGGCCCTCATCCTGGGGGCCGTGAGGCTGTTCACCCCCAATGCATGGGTTCAGCATTACTGGGAGGGCGGGAACTACTACGTCTACGTGAGCGCTGACTGGCGCACTAACCTTAAGGTAGTGATGAGCGCCTTCGACGTGATCGTTGCTGCTCTGG
>JALSOP010000111.1 GCA_026986435.1 Desulfurococcales archaeon
AGGGAATAAAGTGTGAGGAGGAGGCGATAGACTTCATAGCGGAGAGGGCCGAGGGCGACCTCAGGTCAGCCATAAACGACCTCCAGGCGCTGGCGGAGGGCTACGGCGTCGTCACACTCGAGGCGGCGAGGACCATACTGAGGCAGAGGGACAGGGTGCTCCCCCCGTACGAGGTCGTGAGGAGGATCATCATATCGAAGTACGCGTGGCAGGCTAAGAGGTCCGCCAACCTCACAGACCTCGCCCCAGACGAGCTCATGCAGTGGATCCACGAGAACCTGCCGAGGCAGATAACCCACCCCGAGGATCTATGGAGGGCGTACGAGGCCCTCTCGAGGGCAGACGTCTTCTTCGGGAGGATAAGGAGGACCGGTGCCTGGGACCTCCTCCCCTACGCCATCGAGCTCATGACCGCTGGCGTCGCCCTCGCCATAACGAAGGACATGAGGTCCAAGTACCGCTGGGTCAAGTACTCCTTCCCGCAGAAGATCCAGTTAATGGCGAGGACCAAGGAGGTCAGGGCCATCAGGGACGAGATAGCTGAGGCTGTGTCGAGGCACATAAAGACGTCTAAACGGAAGGTAAGGGCAGACGTCCTCCCGTTCCTCGCTGTCATATTCCAGCACGGCGACCCAGCGTACGCAGCCGCCATCGCCGTAGGCCTGGGCCTGGGTGACTCGAGCATCAAATACCTGGCACAGGAGAGGGCCCCGCAGATAGTGAAGCTCGTCGCCGCGATGAAGAGGGAGCTCGGCAAGATCGAGAGGGAGGAAGCCCGCAAGAGAGAGGAGGCGAAGAAAGAGGAGAGACCGGTCGCCAAACCGGCTGCTGAGGAGGTTAAGGAGGCCAAGAAGGAGAAGGTGAGGAAGAGGAGAAAGAAAGAGAAGCCCACTGGGCGCGGGCTCGATGCATTCTTCAAGAAGGGCTAGACACTCATTAGGAAATCTTTTATTGCCTTCGCCAGCTTGCTGTCGCTGTAGTCACATATCCTTGACCTGCCGAGGGTGTAGCACTCCAACACCCCTGCCTCCGTGAGGAACCTTATGTGGGCGTGCACCACGTTGTAGTTCAGGCCCGTCAGCCTGACTATCCTGGTTATGTTGAGGGGCCCGTTCCTCGCTATTACCTGAAGGACCTTCACCCTCCCCGGGCTCGACATTATCTCCCATATCTCTGCCATCACCATCCCCGCCTTATGCCGAGCTGTTCGTCGATGAAGCGTATGAGGCCCTCGAGCGGTGAGGCGTTGTACCCTATGTATGTGCTTCTCCCGCGCCTTCCCTTCATGCTCTTCTTCGTGACTATCACGCCCCTCCTCGCGAGGTCCATGACGTACTCGTAGACCTTCGTGTGCCCCCTCGGCCTCTCCCCGATCTCCCTGCACAACTCCCTGTACCTCTCCTCGACCTCCCCTATCCTCACGAACGCCTCACCAGTCTCGAGAAGGAGCTGCGCCGCCGCCTTGAGCAGGAGCAGGTGGTGGACGCTGAGAGACTGAAGGATCTCCTGCACCTGCACGAGGCTGTCGTCCACCGTCGGCATCACGTGCCTCACATGCATCGGGAGGAGCCTCAAGGGGCCCTTACCCTCCCTGGCGAGGTACTCTGCGTACTTCCCGGCCCTGTGTAGCAGGACTATCGCAGTCCTGGCGCTGCCCGGGCCCCCGTTGTTAACCCCTATCGCCTCGGCTATCACGTCCACGGCGCCCTCGTCCACGGTGCCCTCCCTGAACGCCTCCCTCACCCTGTCCCAGAGTATTGTACGGAGCTGCTCCGAGGTATAGGGCTTGAACGTTATCAGGTTCCTCGTCACGTAGTCCCCGAGGCCCTCGTCGAGAGAGGCGTAGAGGGAGCCGAGCCCGAACCTTATTATGTAGATAAAGCTCATCCTCTTCCTCCTACCCTTGAAGATGTCGTCGTAGAGCCTCACTAGGAAGAAGAGTTCGTCTCTGCTGAGCTGCCTGATCAGCTGGTCGAAGTCGTCGAGCGTTACTATGGCGTACGTGTCGCTCCTCTCCATGTACTCGAGTATTGCCTCAGCGTAGTCCCTGGGCGCGAAGCCCCTGTCTGGGAAGCTCATCCCGAGCCCGTTCTTTATCTCCCTGAGCACGCTGGAGAGGGAGCGGTGCTTCTGACAGTTTATGTGGATGTACTTCAGCCTGACGCCGTACCTGCTCCACGCCAGCTCGCTGAAGTAGGAGCCGAACAGCTTCGTGGTTACTGTCTTCCCGACCCCTGTCCTCCCCGTTATTAGTACCCTAACGCTTACCTCCCCAGGCGCCTCCACGAGGGCCTTGAAGTAGGATGTGAGGAGCTTCACCTCCTCCTCTCTGTGGGGGAGCCTCTCCGGCACGTAGTCTGGGTCCAGCGCTGCCTCGTTCTTGAATATTGTCGGG
>JALSOP010000112.1 GCA_026986435.1 Desulfurococcales archaeon
AGCCTTATCGTGGGTTACTATGAGGAGGTCGGGCGACCCCTTTAGTCTCAGGCGCCTGGATCTTAAGAGAGGCCTCACATAAGGGTCCCCGCCGAAATACGTCACCAGCTCCCGGAGCTCCCTCGTTAGGGCAGGCCTCTCCGCGGTTGCTATGTGTGGCGGTAGTGGCTCGGGTGCTGACATGATCGCTAGCCACGCGAATGTTGGGCACCAGAACCACTCCTTTATGAGGGATGCGGGCACGTACCCGTCGCTTAGGTCATATGAGGACGGCCTGTACCGCACGTCCCACCGCCCCATAACCCAGCCTCGCCTCCCATACCTTCGTCGGTAGGGTCAGGACTATGACTGAGTCTGTTGATGGGTCCGCGTACCTGGTAGCTAGTCTTGCGGCGTGCCTTCCTGAGCCGGCCGGGCCTCTCCTTAGGTAGGCGCTTCTCTGGAGCATCTCGTAGCCCGACGCTGTCAGGGCTCTTCTGTATGCTTCCCTCGCGTCGTCCCTGCTTATGTCGTATATGACGAGGATGTAGGGCGTCGCTCACCACCTCGCTATGAATGGTTCCCAGTGCCTCGATCCTCTTAGGTGGGATGCGAGGTCCCTTGCCTGGGCCCTAACTATCTCAGCTATCGTGGCTCTCCTGGAGCCGTGGGGGTATGTCCTGTGCTCTAGCTCCTTCATTGCTGAGGCCGCCACCGCCTTCCTCGCGTCCGTTGTTAGTCTGCAGCCCGCTTCCTCGAGCGCCTTCTTTGGGGTGTTCGCCACTGCCCTGTCTATGCTGAACCTGAACGGCTCCATGAGGTCTAGGGCGAGCGCCGGCCTCCCCGGCTTGTCCACGTGTAGGAACCCCGCGTAGGGGTCTAGGCCGTTTATTACTGCCGCCCGCAGGACGTGCCTTAGGAGGATGGCGTAGCCGTAGTTTAGGGCCATGTTGATGGGGTCGCATGAGCCCTGGTCCCTGCCCCCGAACCCTGGGTGGTTGATTATTTGCGCGTACGCCCGCCAGTACTTCCTCGACGCCGCCGCCTCTGCTTCGAGGACGCAGCGCCTGTCCCCACACTCCCTCACCTCGCGTGCGTGGTCCTCCACCTCGTATGAGGCCTCCCTGGCCCAGGGCCTGCTCTTTGCGTATAGCCTGAGGAGCCATGCCTTGTTCCTTATCTTCGCCTCTATTAGGGACTTGCTTATCTCCAGTGCCTTCTCTCCGGCCCTCGCCCCGTACTGGGCCTGCCTCGTCTCAACGGTTTTCGTCGGTGTCGGCGGGTACACCCACGCCCATGCATCGCCCCTGCTCGTCACGAAGAAGACGTCCACGCCTCTTGAGGCGAGCTCCGTTATGACGTTCGTCGTTATTGTCGCGCCCCTAGTCGCTATTATGAGCGTGTCGACGTCGTTGACGTGCACCCTCTCCTCCGGGCCCCCGCGCCTCCTCAAGATAAGCCATCCCCTGCTGTACCTCACGCTCGTCCCGGGTGAGGCAACCAGCACAAGCCCCATCACCTCACCCCCTCACAGACCTCCCTCAGCGGGCAGTTCCTCGGGCAGTTCCCCGGCATCGGCGGGGGCTCATCCGACGACATGATCGCGGCGATCTCCTCCCTCGCCCTCAGCGCCTCCACGCGGAGGCCCTCGTCCACAGGGACCTCCTCAACGGTGACGGTGTCGTCGCCCACCCTTATGAGGTATCCCCTGCTGACCGGCGACTTCGTTAGGGCCTCGATTATTAGCGCGTAGGCGGCGAGCTCCACCCTCTTCCTCTCTAGGTACTCCCTCGAGCCGTTCGTGTACGCTACCTCGGCCGGGGAGGACCCGATGACGAGGTCAGGCCTCGAGGACGTGAACCCCGCGGCAGGCGGTAGCCTCGGCTCAACAGCTATCGGGGGAACCCCGCCGGACCCCAGCCAAGCAGCGGCGACCCCCACAGCCCACACCCCCGCGTGCGTCCTAACCGACGACACAGCCTCAGCGAGGGCGCCGGGGCCCCTCACAGCAGCCCTAAACACCCCGAGCACCTCCTCATGGTAGCTAATCCCCCTAGCAACCGCCCCGGACCTGGGCAACCTCCAGCCCCTCGCGAGCAACCAAGCATCCCTCCTCGAAGGACAGGGCGAGGCAAGAGAAGACGGCCTAACCAACGGACCAGCAGAACTCACAGACCACCCCCTAAGCCCCTCACCCACACGAGGCAACGAAGACCCCAACACAAGCACAGCCCTCAACCAACAACCACCAAAACCCCCACAACAACAAGAAAAACAAACCCACCTCACCCAACACACCACAAAAACGATATCCAGAAAACAATAGACACCGCCAAAACCACCCAACACAGATATCCAAAAACAACCACAACAAACCAGCTAACCCCCCACCGAGTAGGTGGGAATTGGGTGGG
>JALSOP010000113.1 GCA_026986435.1 Desulfurococcales archaeon
ATATACGTGGCCCTCAACACCTGTCTTCTTGGCGTACTGCTTCGCCTTCATGACTGCCTCGTAGGCGTCGATCCTTCCGTACCCGTACCTAGTGTCCTGGCCTGGGTCGCCCAGGTCAACCGCTGTCTGGTTGAGTATTAGGTAGACGTCCTCCGGCGTGTCTGGGTGGCTGAAGTCCGTCCACCCAGCCGCCTGGAGTATGAGGGCTACCGTACCCGCGACATGAGGCGTAGCCATTGAGGTCCCGGACCATGCCTCGTAGCCCCCTCCGGGTACTGAGGAGGTTATGTCCACACCAGGTGCGCTGAAGTCCGGCTTTATGTATGTGCTGGGGTAGGTGTCGAAGAACGGCCAGTCGCTCGGCGGGTTAGGCCAGTTAACAATCTCTCCGCTAGAGAAGTCCGCTACCTGGTCATTCACGTCAGTGGCTCCCACACCGAAGACTCCCCAGACGTTGCCGGGGTTGCTCGAGGTGCCGGGGCCGTCGTTACCTATGGCGGCGACGACGACTATGTTTGCCTCTAGGGCGGCCTTAATGGCGGGGAATAGGTCGTCACCGTAGTAGCCTGAGGCACCGAGAGACATTGACATCACGTGGGCTGGGTAACCTGTGTGCTCCCCGCTGCACGTGTATGGGTCAACAGCCCACTCCATGCCCGCCAGCACCTGGGCGAATGTGCCGCTCCCTCCGGGGAGGACTAGGGCATGCATCAGTTTGGCGCCGGGGGCCACGCCTATGAGTATATCCGATGTGTCCCCGCCCAGCGCCGTGCCGCTGGTGTGGGTGCCGTGCCCGTCGGTGTCGTGGGGCGTTGAGCACACTGGGTTGCCGTTGTCGTCGAACTCCATCCACCCGCCTGGGTAGTGCTCGTCTGAGGCGTTTATGGTGAACATCTTGCCCTGGAGGGCCGGGTGGGTTATGTCGACGCCGGTGTCTATGATCGCTATTCTTATGCTCTCACCTGTATATCCCTGCGCCCACGCGTCGGGGGCCCTTATCTTCTCAATCCTCCACGACTCGACTGACTGATCGGGGCTGATCTTCTGCTTGTTCACGGGTTCTATGACGTGCACCCTGAAGTTCGGGATTATCTTGACTACGTTGCTTAGGGAGGCTAGGGCGTTGAGGGTCTCGGCCCCTCCCCTAACAAGTACGGCGTTCATGATCCGGAACCTGCGCAGTATATGGCCGCCGGTCGCGCGGACAGGCTCTCGACGCTTCTCTGCTGGGTCTCGGCGTACTTCCTTAGGTAAGCCACGACGGCGTCGTGGCCCCTCGACAGCGAGACCTCATGGACTGCTTCCCAATCAGGCTCCTTGAGTATGACCATGAATGTCGCGACGCCCTTGGACCTAACTTCATTCAGCACAGCATCATCTATCTTGGGAGAGGGAACCACGCCGTGGCCTGCGAACGCCGTGATCGCCGTAGGCAGGAGTGGTACAGCAGCATTGAGCACTATTATGGTGAGGATAACGAACAGCAATGATGATCTGGCCATCTTTGACGAACCCACAATATACATCTCGGAGACCCTGGCAGTCATAAAAAATAATTTCTAGCTACAAAGCCGGCGGGGATAGTGTAAGAATAGCTTGTCCAACAACATGATGCCCCACAGAGACCGTTGATAAGGTAAACAACCAAGGAGTCGCCGCTTTTTGAGCACTTCCGGGCAACAGTATTAAGTGGTGGCCCCGTTGACTAAGTTCGAGCTACCGGACGCCCCTGCCGATATTAGTGAGTGGGGTGTTTGGGACGCTCTCGAGGAGTTCTTAATAGCTCTGGAGGCTGCTGGGGCCTCGCCCAAGACCGTGAGGGCTTACCGGGCCGGGATAAGTGATTTCCTCCGCTTCGCCGGGAAGGAGCTTGTTTCCGAGCTCAGCCTAAGGGACTACACGAGGTGGAGGGTTGAGCGCTTAAGGAACGGGTTCCCCAACGCAAAGTACCCCGGCGATAAGAGGGGTGCTAGGGCAACACTTCACTACTACTCACTCTACGTTAGGGCATTCCTTCAGTGGCTGGGGATAGCCTCCAAGGTACCCGCCGTGCCTAGGCCTAGGGGCAGGAGGGCTGTTCAGGCCCTTACCCCGGCGGAGGTGATGGCCCTGCTCGATGCCGCCAGGGACGCCCTCGACCTCGTCATACTGGCCCTATCCCTCGAGACTGGTCTGCGTGCGCAGGAGCTCCTCTCACTTACGAAGGAGGACGTCGACCTAGATGCGGGGGAGGTCATCGTGAGGAACGCCAAGTACGGTGAGGAGAGGGTGGTTTTCCTGGGACCGCTCAGCAGGAGGGTGCTTGAGGAGTACCTTCCCAGCGTCCCCCCGGGAGGGAGGGTCG
>JALSOP010000114.1 GCA_026986435.1 Desulfurococcales archaeon
TATCTTGCCGAGACCGTAGACACCTACCAAGTACCATCCTCTAATGAATGGGTTAAGGGATACGAAGAATATCGCCCCAAACCTAGCGCATTTCCTAGGACCCCGTGAATGGATGGGCGGAGCATAGCCGTAGTAGTACTCGTTGCTGAAGCCCTCGTAGAAGTTCCACCACTCATGGCCGAAGCCATGCTCCCTAACGTACCCGTGGCCCCCTGGTAGCCTGCCCTCTAACCACCTCCTGTAAAGGCGGCTGTCCCAGCCCTCGTAGCCTGACTCGCTCCAGAATATTCTCCAGGCGAGAAAGCAGGTTTGCAACCCAAGCACCGATCATTACTGTGAAATTATTAGTTTTAAATTATAATGAAATCTAAACCTTATCTGTTATCTGTTAACACTGAAACACGTAACGATAAAAGCCTACAAGCTAAAAGCACGTGCTCTACATCAGGCATTCCTAACAATCTCCAATATGTTAACTAATCTACATGCTGTGTGAGCAGTAGCTTTTTGGGAGAATGCGTTAATTCGTCCCTTCCCTCACTACCTATGGTGTGTTTGGTGGGGAGGCTCTTCGGTACTGCGGGGATCCGTGGCAGGTATCCGGACGAGGTCGGGCCTGAGCTCGCCTTCGGTGTCGGTGCTTCTGTTGCTTGGGTTAGGGGCGCTCGCCTGGTTGTTGTTGGGGGTGATGGGAGGCTCACTACGCCCGTTCTGAAGGCCATGGTCTCCGCTGGTGCCATGGTTGCTGGCGCGGATGTTGTTGATGCCGGCCTCGTTCCCATGCCCGCCCTCCCCTGGGCTGTTGTTAGGTTGGGTGCTGACGCCGGGATTTACATAACGGCTTCCCATAACCCGCCGACCGATAACGGGATCAAGGTCTTCCGCCCCGACGGCGCCGAGTTCACTAGGGCCGAGGAGGGAGAGGTTGAGGATGCCTACTTCTCGAGGTCTTGGGAGCCTGCGCCGTGGGATAGGGTTGGGAAGCTTGTGAGCGGTGGCGACCTACTGACGCGGTATATAGCCGAGGTCGCTGAGGCAGCCGCGCCTAAGGAGGTTAGGAGGGTGCCGAGGGTGGTTGTCGACACAGCTAACGGGGCGGCCTCGCTAGCGACCCCCAGGGTCCTTAAGGATATCGGTGCTGATGTATTCACGTTCAACTCGAACGTCGACGGGAGGTTCCCTGGTAGGTACCCGGAGCCTAGGGCGGACGTGCTCGAGCCCCTCCTACCCGCCGCGAGGGCGCTGGGGGCTGACGTGTTCCTTGCCCACGACGGTGACGGTGATAGGCTAGCCGTGATCGACCCTGCTAAAGGGTTCGTGAAGCAGGACAGGGTCATAGCCCTCCTGGCGAGATGGAAGCTGAGCCAGCGGGGCGGCACGGTCATAGTTTCGATAGATGTGGGTAGGGCCGTGAGGGACGTGGTTGAGGCGATGGGGGGCAAGCTGAGGGTCGTCAGGCTGGGTAAGCTCCACGAGGGACTACTGGAGGCACCCGACGCCGTTATGGCTGCGGAGCCATGGAAGTTCATAGACCCGTCCTGGGGGAAGTGGATAGACGGGGTCTACCAGGCCGCCACCATAGTGAGGATGATGGCTGAGGAGGGCAAGACCATCGGGGAGCTCTTGGCGGAGATACCGGACTACCCGCAGGCAAGGGTCTCGATCAAGGTGCCCAAGGACGTGAGGGATAAGGTATACGAGTCAGTGGCGCAGGAACTAATATCTAGTGCACCTGAAGGCGCAGAGGTCACGACCATAGACGGTGTGAGGATCGACTACCCAGACGGCTCATGGATCCTCCTGCGGAAGTCGGGGACCGAGCCCAAGATAAGGATATACGGCGAGGCACCCGGAGTCGGGGACCTTAGGAGGCGTGTTGAGGGCCTGAAGACACGCATAATCATGGAGGCAAAGAGGCTCGGGGCCGCTGACGCCGACATCAAGGTAACCGGCTCGATCAAGGGCTGAAGGCGAACAGCGCATCCGCCGACGCAGCAGAAATACATCCTCACCTAATCCAGTAATGCGGTTACTAGATATAGCAACGCCTCAGCACCCGAAGCAGTGACTCATTAGTTCTTTACCTCCGGTGTCAGGTATTCCCTCAATAACTCTTGCCAGAGCACGGCTCCCGCCAAGCGATGCCGCCTCCTTTACCAATCTCCCGTAGTCCTTGGGTGAGGGCGGCGGGTCCCAGTGCCTCAGCCCCTTTCTGGCGTTTTTGCAGAGGGGTGATAGCTCGCAGTGCCTCACCGTGTCTATGAATACTACGTACCTATACCACGGCATGATTGTGTAGGTGCCTGCGAGGTATGCTCTCCTTA
>JALSOP010000115.1 GCA_026986435.1 Desulfurococcales archaeon
CATGTAGTGGACATCGCCGATATACTGTACGCGGATGTCGCGCAGCCTGAGCAGGCGTCACTCGTTGCCCTGAATGCCAAGTACTTCCTAAGGCGTGGAGGGAAGCTGTACTTCGCCATAAAGGCGAGGTCTATCGACGTGACGGTGGCGCCGGACGAGGTATTTCGTAGGGAGATCGAGGTGCTCGAGAGGAACGGCTTCAAGACGATCGACATAGTCTACCTCGACCCGTACGACAAGGACCACGCCATGGTCCTTGCTGAGTACGTTGGTTGACCCAGCCCATTTTTAGGTCATAAAATTCTATGTATTGTATGGGTATAGGAGGCTATGGAAGATAGGCCTAAGAAGGCGTTTAGGAAGGCGCTGGAGAAGATAAAGATAGTGCTGAAGTACGAGGGCCTAAAGTACACCCAGCTAACCTACCCTAGTAAGTACAGGGAAAGATCGATTGACATAGTAGCTGTCACGAGCAAGGAGAACATACTGGTGAGAGTGAAGCCTAAGCCGAACATAGATAAGGAGGAGGCGGGTGATCTACTCAAGGCTTCCAAGGCACTCAATGCCCTGCCGATAGTCATCAGCCCGAGCTCGCAGATCAGGGACGACGTCATCTATGAGAAGGAGGGAGTCTTCGTGATGAACGAGAGAACCTTCGAGAACATAATAAGCGGGTCAGACGAACTGATAGCGCTCTACAGGAGAGGCGAGTACCTCTTCAAAATAAATAGGGAGGAACTTAGGAGGTTGCGTGAGAGAGGGTACAGCCTAGGCGACATAGCGTACGCTGGCGGTGTCTCGAGGAGGAGCGCGTACAAATACGCTACTGAGGGCGGCCTCGTGACGATAAACGTCGCCTTAAGGCTTGCTGAGGCGTTCGGTGAGAGCGTGGTTGAGGGAATAAGACTCAAGACCTTGAGGGAGATATTTGCTGAGAGGAGCAGGGACGTAAGAAGTGACGAGGTGCCCGAGGAGGTCTATGCGGCTGTGTCGAGGAGTAGGGAACTAATAGATACGTTGATGGTTTACAGAATAAAGAAGTCCGCCCCCGACTACCTCACGGTGGCGTTAGATGAGTCGGAGTCAGAGAGGATAGCTGTTGTCGATGCAACAAATCTTAGGAAGGTTGCCTTCCGTGACGCTGTCAAGAAGGCTGAGGAGACGCTGAAGATGGCTGAGGTCGTCCCGATCAAGGAGGTTAACTTAGTGGTTAAGAGTGAGCTGAAGGAGAAGTTCGCTGACGAATTGTCCATAGTGGACCCGAGAAAGGAAAAGATAATGAGAATTATAGAGAAGTAGTTTGTATATCTAAGCCGACTTATAAGTTGTGTAGGGTATAAAAATAGATGGAAGGGGTTCACTGTAATGAATACCAAAGAGATCGAGGAAGCTATACTGAAGATAGTGAAGGAGGCGACGAAGAAGGGAGAGGAGGTAATACAGAGCACCCTCTGGCAACGTCTCGGAATAGACAACAGGGAGGGGACGAGGGCGGTTATTAATCTGGTGCGGAGGGGGCTGATAAAGAGAGAGTCTGTGGTGTACAAGGGGAGGAAGACATACAAGCTGACCTACGTCACTAGAAAGAAGATGAAGTTGAAGCTTGTAGTGAACTTGAACCCCGTCATGAGGATACCGTGCTTTACATGCAGATTCCTTTCAAGATGCAGCGAAGGGAACTTCTATAATCCGCAGAAATGTGTCATGCTCACCAGCTTTCTTCGGGAAGAGGTCTCGAAGAGAAGGCGCAAATAAGCTGTTGCAATCACCTTATCGGGGCCCTAACGCCTTAACGCATTCTAACACGTCCTTATAGGTAGCGTCCGTCCTAATGAAGGGACCCGAGTAATGTGTGGCGGATGCATAGAACCCTCTTCTCCGGAGACACTCAATAACTGAGTCCCTCCGTGGTGTACTTACTCCCGCTACCCTAGCTACGGAGGTCAGGTTGAACACCCTATTAAGGCTGGCCCCTTCCCTGGCTTTCTTGAGTACTACAATGGCCTCTTCCCTATCGCTGTCCTCGTACTCCATCCCTTGAAGGAAGTTAATGGCCCGAGCGAGGATCTCGCGATCATTTATGTCGCACAACCATATGGGCCCAAATAACATAGGTTTCTCGCAGTGATCGCTCCAGAGTATATCACCGCATAGGGGCACGTAACCAACGCAGTTCTCGAGCATCGAACTAGCTTTTCTTGCCCCGCCAAGCACCTCTATAACGACCCGGACAAAGTGTCTTGATGATATGCTCATCACTGGTCTGATCCAGCGATCCCGCATGGCTGCGATCCTAGCGGCTAGCCCTAAAAGCACCCTAAGAGCGGCCTCCCTGCCCACTGAGTTCTTGGCTAGTGTCGCCATGTAGTGTCTCTCCCCACTAGAGGGCTTTGCCCCACTAAGTGGGGCTATGTCCGTTGCCGTTAGGCCCACAAGCCCACCCCTCCTCACCGTAGCTATGGCGCTGTCGATGAATGGGGCAGGCGTGCCGTACGGGTCTATGTCAACAAAGTCAACAACCCTTCTGGCCTCCTTGAGATCGCGTAATAGGGCATTAGCTTCTCTATTTGTCGCTACGCAGTTGTCGAGGTTGTTCATTCTTATGTTGATCCTCGCTACCCGGAAGGCCTCC
>JALSOP010000116.1 GCA_026986435.1 Desulfurococcales archaeon
ATTAACTATGCATGTTCTTACATTCCTTGCCTCTAGGGCGTATCTTATCCCTCGGACGCCTGTACCAGCTAATGCGTCGACTACTAGGAGTGACCTTCTGCCCCGGACAGAGGACCAGGCGTGTAGACTAGCAACTGAGAGGTGCCTGTTTAACCGCATTAGCGGATTATAAAAGACCGGTGCCCAGGCCGGCTCATATACTCCGTCATGTCTCTTGTAAAGCTTGGGATTCGGTACTAATATCTTTGCCATTCCTTCCCTCACTACTATGTACTTGTTGCTGTATCTCATTGCTTATCCGATGATGGGTGGTGGGGAGGTTTAACCATTTTGTTGTCGGCTTAGATAAAAGCCACTATGACCATTTCGTTGATTATATCCCGGTACCTGTTCCTTATCATTACCTCGGTCACGTCGACCCTTTCCGAGATCTCTTTCTGGGTTCTCTTGTCGTCCAGTATTATTGAGGCTACATAAAGGGATGCAGCAGCAAAGCCTCTAGGATCCTTGCCACTGGTCAGCCCCATCTTTTTCGCCTCGCCAGCGATGTGGTGAGCCAGTGCTGAGGTTTGCGGTTTTAGGTCGAGAGAGTGGCTCATCTCGTCTATGTAGAGCCCTGGCCCTGGGATTTGTTTTTTGAGACTTATTCCCTTCTTTATTAGGGTTTTCTTGGCATTCCAGTAATCCTTGTGTGTTATCTGGCACCTATCCAGTACTTCGTTTTTCTTCACGTTTATGCCTAGGTTGTTCGCAGCCTCGATTATTGCTATAGCAACAAGGGGTGCCTTGAGCCTCCTCTTAAGGACATCCTTTTCTAGGAACATCTTTATTAGTTCGGCGGCGGCCTCTCTCAGCTTGAAGGCAGCCGAACTGTTCAGGTTCATGCTGCCGATGCATCCCTTCATCAGGCTCAGTGCTGACGCCAGGTTCCTTTCCCTTCTTTTCGTGGGTTTCTTAATCTCTCTGTCGACTCTGCGTAGGTCCCTTAGACTTCCCTTACCGCCCCCTCCTATGCTAGTGCCTATGGCGTGGTAATCAGATGTTATGGTAGGTGACCCACCCCTTACAGCACCTCTGCTTCCGTTATCTTTGGGATAGTACCTCCACTCCGGGCCCTGGTCGATCGGCCTATCCGAGATCACTATTCCCGTATCGGCGCATACGTACTGGTTTGTTTCTGCATCATAGATCACGTTCTTACACTCTATCTCGTCTTCAGGTGGGTACATTCCGGGGTAGTATACGTAAGCGTCCGTGCTCACGGGGATCACCTCATGAAAAGAGTTGTTCCTCTACTTAGCTTGGGGTCTCTGCGAACGGGCTTCACCACGGCGTAGGGCCCCCTGACAGGACCTATTATGTCGACGACCTTCCCAATTATTCTTCCGTCAGGGCCGAGGACGCGCGTACCTATCCTCGGGGGGTGCTTGATGCTTAGCTTAACGATCATTACCCCGGAACGGGCAATGTGGAGAAAATACCCCAGCCGCCTCATCTAACCACCAAACCAAGAATAGTGTGCCTCTGGCACACTTAAAACGGAATCACCTTAAGAGCTCTTTGACCTAAGTTAGGACCTGAGGCGGAGGCTTATCCATTAGTTCCTTCTTACGCCCGATGTATTACTGCCTGCTTTCTCGTGCCGTCCTTAAGGCTTTGGCGATTTCGCGCATCAGCGCCGTTTTTTTGACACCGTCCTCGACCTTGGCCAGGACGGCGCCCCGACTCATGTACCATGTCCTGGGGTATCTCTTGATCTCGTCAGCGATGCACTCCACGCCTATATGCCTGCATGCCTCTACTAATTCAGTGATGGAGGGCCTACTTACGCATAAATCCTTAGGCATCCTCCTCCCCAGTCTTCTGCTCAGGCTGCAGTCGAAGTACTCAGGCCATAAGACAATAGTTTTCACAGTGCCCTAACCCGTGAAATTACTTCTTCTCAATTAAAACGGCATTTATCACGCCGTCCTGGCCGGGCCTCGAGGTGACCCTGGCTCGCCCTACCTCGGTCTCTATTATTGAGCCCTTAGTGATTATGCCTCTGCGAGCGAACTCCCTGTTGCTGGGGGTGCTCTCGATGCTGAGTATTCTTACCTTCTTGGACTCACCTGTCTCCGGGTCCGTGATATTGGCGTAGAAGGCCTCCTTGAGCCTTATCTTTATGTTGCCGCCTCTAACCCTCTGCTTGACCCTTCTCTCCCTATCACTTAGTGTCGTGAAAGTCGGGAACCTCCCCATCTCGTACTTTCTCTTGCCGCGTGCGGGTCGCTTTCTTCCACCACTTATCTTCTTCATGTCATTGCCTTGGTAGATGCCCATACCTCGTCCCAGCTTTACGGGCGAACGCAGTTTATAAGCCTTCGAGCCCCCCTAAGCACAGGGCTGAGGTCGTTGAGTAAGGCGTCAAGGGGGATTTTAGCGACGATAGCGAACGCAGTGCTCCGCCCGGTGTACAGGGTGTATGAGTGGTGGTTATGGAGGCAGATCAAGAACGGCCCGTTTCCGAGGCACGTAGCGGTCATACCCGACGGTAACAGGAGGTGGGCCCGGTACCTGGGGATGGACCCGAGAGAGGGCCACACCTATGGCTACGAGAGATTGAAGGATGTCCTTGACTGGCTCTGGGACCTGAATGTTAGGGCAGTAACCATCTACAGTACCTCATACGAGAACTGCGTGAAGAGATCCAAAGATGAGCTTGATCATCTCTTCAGGTTGTTAAGGAGGGGGATAGAGGAGCTGATCACTAAGGGCGAGATCGACAAGAGAAGAATTCGCGTGAAATTCTTTGGGAGGCTTGACATAGTCCCCAAGGACCTCCGCGAGTTAATGAAGGAGTTGGAAGCCTATAGCGCGAAATACAGTGAGAGGTACCTCAACGTCGCTGTCTGTTATGGCGGCAGGCAGGAGATCGTTGATGCCGTGAAGAGGTTAGTGAAAGACGCCGTTGAGGGTAAGCTGGATGGGGAAATCGATGAGGAGGTATTTAGGGAGTACCTATACACGTCCCACCTAAGCGATGGGCTCGAGCAACCGGACCTCGTCATAAGGACCTCGGGCGAGATGAGGATAAGCAACTTCCTGCTATGGCAGATAGCTTACAGCGAGCTGTACTTCTGTGAAGTTTACTGGCCGGAGTTCCGTAAGATAGACCTCTGGAGGGCCATAAGATCCTTCCAGAGGAGGGAGAGAAGGTTCGGTGCCTGATGACCCTTACGTGTACTTTTCCAGAGCGTAAAGGGCTACAGCAACGACCATGAGGGACCCTATGTAGAGGGCGAAAACGTTTAGTAGGCCGCTCCTATTAAGCACCTCAATGACCTGCCTGAGGTTCTGCGTCTCCAGCATCAGCGCAGCTATCTTGTCGAGGAAGTAATACAGTACGAAGAGCGACGCGAACGATATTATGTCCCTCCACACCCTTGGCGACCTCTTCAGTAGCCTGATGGAGAATCTAGCCGCTATTATCGGGGAGACTGTGATGACTACGTAGGGCATGAGGGTCCTCAAGTATATGGCTATCGATGCAGCGTCAAGGCTATAGTTATAGGTTGTGAGGGTGACGTACGTCATGAACACCGTGATTATGAAGGATACCGTGCTAAGGACTAGTGCGAACCTTGTAATGGGTGAGGCCCTCCACCACTTACTAATCTCGTCCATGAAGCCGAAGCCCTTGAGCACGAGATAGAGGCCGAGCACAGTCGTCGCGGCCGGCCACGCGTAGTTCCCGTAGGGTGTCACGCTTAGGAGTACGTAGGTGAGTATTATTGCCCCAGGTAACCCAAGGAAAATGCGTGAGAACCTCCTCTCCTCAAGTATTTTCCTTAGGTAGCGCCCCAGGAGCACATACGTCTCCTCAACGGACCTCATCTGTTCAACTATAACCCTCTCAACAGCTAGGACAGGGAGTATTGATTCGACGATCGGTAACACCTTTTCGTCCTCAGAACTATCGGCGACCACAACAGCGCCGAAAGCACCTACTGACCTAGCTACACCGCTTATCTGTTCCCTCAGCCTCAACCCAGCCCTGACACCGGCGTCCGGGTGGCCCGAAACGAGCGCAACCTCGGCTCCCTTGCCCTCTTTTCGGAGTTCGTCAGCTATCTTGACGGCTGTGAATATTACGTTGAGATCCGGGTCCGTTGGTTTGTTTAGGGCGAATTTTTGAGCTGCGGATAGGACGTTTTCTTTCCCAATAATGGGGGTCTTAACTCCAGCTGATCCTACGTCATCGTCTATGTCAACAGCCAGCACAAGTATTTTATCATTCTTCAAGGTCTCCATAGAGTATTTTCAGCTCCTGGAGAGTTAATCTCTCCCCTGCCTTAAGTTTTCTCTCGACCTCCTCACGCTTCCTCCTGACATAATCCTCTGTTACGGCGCGCTTGCTCCTCTCCCTGAGCTCCCTCAACATCGTCCTGGCTTCCCTGTACTCCGAATACGCCTCATCTAGTTGGGCGTTGAGCTCCGCAATCTTCAACGCGTTCTCCCTGATCCTCTCCCGTATGTTATCGAGTTTTTCCCTAAGGCCCCCTATCTTCTCCTTAACAGCGCCTATCTGGTTCCTCACAGCGTCTATCTTCTCGCTCAGGTCACCTATCTTCTTTGATAGTATGTCGAGCTCAACTAGCCTGCTCTTGAGCTCGGCCTTGAGTTCCTTGTACTCCTCGAGCGCTTTCTTGGCCTCGAGCGCTTTCTCAAGCTTCTCCTCGAGCCTGGCTATCTCTCTGATTATCCTGTTCTCTTCCTCGAGCGGGAGTGACTCAGTAATTATTCTCCACTCCAGAGCGTCTATCCTGGCCCGCAATTTTCCGATCTGGGAATTAGCGGCGTCGGACTTCAGCCACACCCTCCTGTTATTCATCTCCTTCTTTATCTCACGGATCTTCCTGACAACTTCACGACGCTCCTCTATCAAGGCCCTCCTTTCCTCCTTCAGCTTGCTTAGCTCCTCCCTCAGTGTGTTCAGTCTCTCCCTAAGCACCCTAATCTTCTCCAGTACCTCTCCCTTCTCGCCCTTCGCCTCCCTCAGCGCCTCTACCGCAGCGTTCTTCTCCTCCTTCAGCCTCTTTATCCGCTGCTGGACCTCATCTATTTTCTTCAATATCTCTTCTTCTCTCACGCCACTCATCAGTACCGTCCTCAGCGAGTTATGTCTCCCTACCTAATTAGTACTCGCGCGTCGGCTATCTTCGCGCCCTTGCCCCTCTCGTACACCATTATCGGGTTCAGGTCCACGTCCGTCACGTGCTCCTGCTCTTCCATGAATTTGGAGAGCTTCATTATGATATCGATTATCGCCTCCTTGTCCCTAGGCGGCATACCCCTGTAACCCTCGAGGAGCTTCGCCGCCCTTATCTCCGTGAGCATAGTCTCAGCATCGTACCTGGTGACCGGAGCTATGCGGAAGCTCACGTCCTTCAGCACCTCAACGAATATGCCGCCGAGGCCGAACAGGAGCACTGGCCCGAAGGTGGGATCACGTGTGGCCCCCACTATTACCTCAAGGCCCTCCGGAACCATCTCCTGCACGAGGACACCGGTTATTGACGCCTTCGGCGCCTTCTCCTTAACGTTTTCCATGATCTTGTTGAAGGCCTCCCTAACCTCTTCCTTGCTGTTGAGGTTCAGGATAACACCTCCCACATCAGACTTATGAACTATGTCCGGGCTAACGATCTTTAGGACAATTGGGTAACCTATCTTCTCAGCTAGCTCAGCCGCTTCCTCAGCGGTCTTGGCAAGTCCCGCCTTGGGCACGGGTAGCCCGTAAGCCCTCAGTACCTCGTACGCCTCATGCTCAAGAAGCTTTCCTCTCTTTTCGTTCCTTGCCCTCTCAATTATTTCCTTGACGCTCTCCAGGCTCATGAGGAACCCCATTCACAGATACCGGGGACATAAATAATGATGACTTGTTCATCTGACCTCGTAGTCCTCCCCGCCCACGAAGATCCTCTGAAGCTCTGCGAAGACATTGTCGAACCCTATGCCGAGCCTGGACGATATGGGCGTTATCCCCTCATACGTCGTCTTGATTGCCTCGCACAGAGACTGAGTCACCTCAAGAGGCGTGTAGGGTGTCGCGATCTCCTTTGATGTGCAGGTGAATCGCTCATCAAGCAGTTTCATGACGAACGACCTCTCTCTAAGAATCTCCTCGTCGAAGAAACCCTCTTTAATCGCCTCGGCAGCGATGTCTGCCTTATTGAGGGCGAGTACCTGTGGTAGGCCGAATCTGTACTGCGCGCTCATAGCGAGGAGCAGTATCGAGAGGGCGGAGTCACGGTCCGTTGTGAGCCAGTAGTCAACGAGGAAGACCATTGAGGCCCTTAGCCCTCGAAGAAGTTCCTTGAGGAGTATGGGCCCCGTCCTCCTGAAGGCCACGACCTCGAGCTGCCCCGGGAGATCCACGATCACGTAGTCAGCACCGGCGTCCTCGATCTCGGCTCTTATCTCGTATACATGATTCACTAGGAGGTCTATTGACGTAACAAGCGCACCATTGGGTCCCAAGCCGTACTTCACCTCTATGTCCGAGGCCCTCACGTACTCCCTTACGTCGGTGTTCGGTGTGTAGGGCACGTACTCAGCCGCTGGGTCGAAATTAACAATCCATGTGCTCAATCCCCTCCCATCTATCCAGTCAGCGAATGCCTTAGTGAAGGTCGATTTCCCGGAGCCCGCCGGGCCTGCAACAACGACCACATGCATCCCTACCTACCTCCACCACCATTGATCTAGGGGCGGCCTCTTCCTGTACTTCCCAACGATATTTATTTTGTGACCGCATCTGGGACATCTGTTATCGTGTGTTAGGCGCCACTCAATTATCTCAAATCCGTATCTTTTGACTACAAGTTCCCCACATTTGGGGCAATAAGTGTTCTCGAGGGGGTGACCAGGGACGTTCCCTATATAGACATACTCGAGGCCCTCCTCCTTCGCTATACTGGCCAGGCGCTCTAGCGTCTTGACGGGTGTGGGGGGTACGTCGGTTAACATGTACATAGGGTGGAACCTGAGCAGGTGGAAGGGTGTCGACGGACCGAGGTTCTCGACCACCCACCTCGCGAGGCGGCGCAGGTCATCCTCATTATCGCCGTACTCCGGGACTATGAGGTTGGTGATCTCTAGGAAGATGCCCCGTTCCTTAAACACCTCCAGGGTTTGGAAAATGGGTTCTGGGTCGTGGACCCCCATGAACTTCCTATAGAACTCCTTGTTCGCAGAGGCCTTGAAGTCAACGGTAGCGGCGTCAAGATACTTGCTCAGCTCTTCGGCGGGCTCCGGCGTCATGTACCCGTTGGTGACTATGGTGTTGAAGAGACCCTCCTTCTTTGCCAGGACAGCGGTATCGTACATGAACTCGTAGAATACTGTCGGCTCGTTGTACGTGTAGCTTATGCCGTCGGCCCCGAGGTTAACCGCCTTCTCAACCACCCCTTCCGGCGTCATGAACTTGCCGAAGATGTGCTTCCTTCTCGACTGGCTTATCGTCCAGTTTATGCAGAATCTGCACATGAAGTTACATCCAGCGGTCGATATGGAGAGAACCCTTGCTCCGGGGTGGAAGTGCATCAACGGTTTTTTCTCTATGGGGTCGAGGTTCATGGCCGTTAAGTAGCCATACACCAGCGTGTAGAGCGTTCCCTCATGGTTATATCTCACGCCGCAGGCGCCGAAGCCCCCGGGAGCAATGGGGCATCTCTTATAGCAGAGGTTGCATCTCACTTTACCCTTCTCCATCCTCTCCCAGTATTTCGCGACCCTGACCCACGGCTTCTTCAGGTCGCTTGGTTTCAGCATGGTCATCACTCTCTAAAGATTAGTAGGTTAAGCCGAGCTAATAGATTGAGGGCCGTGACGTGTTCGTGGTATCGCTATCGTGCGATCCGGGGATAGGGAGGGCAGTGGCCGCTGAAGCAGGGTGGAGATACTGTGAGGCGGTAAGAAAGGTGTTCCCGGACGGCGAGAGATACGTTAGGATCCCGGAGGATTGCTCACTAAAGGGCGAGAGAGCTGTGGTTGTTCAGTCAATGTACCCCAACCAGGACTCGATGATGGTCGAGGCCCTCTTAGCCGCGGACGCTCTCAAGGGCGTCACTGGTTTAGAGCCCATAGCCGTCGTGCCCTACCTAGCATATGCCAGGCAGGACAGGGTGTTCCTGTCCGGAGAGGCTGTGAGTGTGAGAGCCGTCCTAAGGGCTCTGCACAGTGCCGGGTACGGTGGCCTGGTTGTTCTTGATGTTCACAAGGAGGATTCGCTAAAGCACTTCCGGGGCACGTCCGTTAATGTTTTGCCGGTGAATACTCTGGCCAAGGCTTTGA
Organism: Desulfurococcales archaeon; assembly: GCA_026986435.1. Lineage (GTDB taxonomy): Archaea > Thermoproteota > Thermoprotei_A > Sulfolobales > NBVN01 > WAOK01. Next base: position 8,338 of record JALSOP010000116.1, read on the forward strand.
AAGGTGTTGTGGAGAGACCGCTGGTAATATCGCCTGATAAGGGGGCGGCGAGGAGAGCCGAAGCCCTCTCCAGGGCCCTGGGTACGGAGTATAGGATAGTCGAGAAGTTTAGGGACAGGTTCACTGGGGAGATAAGGCATAGGTTCGCCCCAATGCCCGAGATTAGGGGGAGGGACGTCATCGTCGTTGATGACATAGTGTCCACCGGCGGTACTATGGCCTCGGTGGTGAGCTTTCTTAGGGAGCAGGGAGCGAGGAAGGTCTTCGTGGCAGTCAGCCACGGACCCCTAACAAAGAAGGCGCTCGCGAGGTTAATGGACGCCGGTGTCACCAAGATATTCTCGATGGCGACCACATGTTATAGGCTAGAGCACCCATTAATAACGTACCTGAAACCTGTGGGCGAAGTGCTTCAGGCAATTAAGGAAGTGCTCGGAACGGGTTGATCATGAGGGAGGGTCTGAAGTACATAGTGTTGTCTGGAGAGCACAGAACCCTTCCCAGGGCAGAGGTCATTGCCGTAGCCGAGGCAGAGGACATCAACCTACGCATTGTGGAGCAACTCGATCAGCTCCTAATAGTTGAGGCAGGCCCCACAATACATAAGGCGTTACGCACGAGATCGGCTCTGGCAAGGTTTGGAGGAGACGTCGTAGGTGTTTTTGACCTACCGCTTGATACGGAGGACTTGAGGAGGCTGCTCAAGGACGTGGGAACCAGCGAGTTAAGGGTGGAGTTCACGAGGCTGAGGGGGTACGGTAGGGCCGGTATTAGATATGCGGATGTAGTTGATGCGGCGAGAGGTGCGGGCCTAAGAACTAAGGGCGGTGAAGGCGTTATTGATGTGGTCGTCATCGGCGGTATCCTCATAGTTGGCCTCAGGAGGTTCGAGGTTAGGGAGGCATGGTTCAGGGTAAGGGACCCCCCTAAGAGGCCTGTCTACATGCCCGGTACAATGACCGCTAAGCTCAGCAGAGTATTCGTTAACCTGAGCCGGGTTAAGAGAAGCGGATTGCTCTACGATCCGTTCTGTGGCGTAGGCTCCATGCTGATAGAGGCGTGCGTCATAGGTTCCAGGCCCGTGGGTGTAGACATAGATGAGAGGCGCGTGGTTGGCGCTGCAATAAACGTAGAGCACTATGGGTGCCCGCCCGCAATAGTTGCTTCCGACGTATGCGGCTCGCCCGTGTGGAGAGCTGATGCTGTGGCAACGGACCCCCCATATGGCAGAATGACGAGGGCGGAGGGCACCGATATATGGGGTCTTATGAATTGCTTCCTCGACCACCTCGCTGATGCACTTATCCCGGGAGGCTACGGAGTGTTTGCGCAGGCACTGGAGTACGTTGATGATGAGGCTGTGGAAGAGCGCGGCCTAAAGATTATTGAGGTTCACAGAAATTGGGTACATGGCTCGCTGGTCCGCGAAATCTACGTCGTAAGGAAGTGATGCTGGGTTGTTGATGAGGCTCGCGTTCCTCGGGTGCTCAGCGCCTTACCCGGGAAGTGAGGATCTGCCGGCGGTGGTCGGGGAATTCGGTAGAGTAATAGCGTTACTGGACGCTGGAGAGGGTGTTCAGGCCAGACTCTTCAAGGCTGGCTACAGTCCGGTGAGAATCACTCACATACTAATAACGCACCTTCACGGAGACCATGTCCTAGGACTCGTCCCTCTGATACAGTCGATGTCTCTCATAGGTAGGGAGAGACCGCTCCACGTGATCGGGCCCCCCGGTCTCGCTCAGTACTTCCGAAGCTCATTCGATGCCCTCTACTTTGACCCACCATTCTATATCGAGGTATCCGAAGTGGGCCCCGGTGACGCAGTCGATCTGGGGAGAGGGCTGAGCGCGGTTACGGGCGAGGCACAGCATACCGTGCCGACACTCTATTACGTGATAAGGAGGGGGGATAGAGCGCTGGTTGGATACGTCACGGACACGAGGCCTCTGTATGAGGCGGCAGGCTCGTTGAAGGGTGTGCGGGTACTCATACATGACTCTGCCTTCTCAGCCGACGACGAAGCCTTAGCCCGGGAGAGGTACCACTCCACTTCAGTAGAGGCAGCAGAGATTGCGCGGCTAGCAGATGCCGGAATGCTAGTCCTCTATCATATATCGGCGAGGTACCACGAGCGGGAGAGGCTGCTCCGAGAGGCGAGGAGGTTCTTTAGGAATACGTATCTATGCAGTAAGTTCATGAAGGTACTGGTCTAGTACCCTTCATACCTTAGGCACTTCATTCTCCCACAGAGGCACGCCCTTCCTAGTGCGGGGTGCTAGCCAGTCTATTATCTCTCTTATCTTGTCGCTGGCTATGGTCACGGTTATTGGGCCGAGGGGTGACTCGTCGTCGTATGTTAGGAGTGATATGTGGCCAGCGTAGGCGGTCTGCTTATGGAACTTGAGTGTCACGGTATTACTGCTTAGATTACTCAGCATGTACTTCCTTAGCGTGTCCAGGACCCTGTCCCTGCGTGCTAGGGAGTGGAGTGGGAGCAGAACTGACACTCTCTTGCTCTCTCCTACAAGCATCATGAACCCGCTTCCCAGGTCCTCAAGCTTGATCTCGTTCTCACTGAAAGCGAGCAGATTCGAGACTGCCTTTAGTACCTTCTCCACTTCCTCAGTCGGCCTGACCTCCGCCTCCGCCCTCACCACGAGCACGGCCAAGCACCCTCCTGACCGCTTCCAGCGCCTCTTTAGCTACCTCTTCACGGCTCTTATCTTCATTCACTACCATGATGTCGGCGAGGGCTATCACATCCCCTATGCCGAACCTCAGCTCCCTCATGTCCCTCGCCACGAACTCCTCCCAAGATCTCGGATCGTCTCTCCTGCCCCTGGTCGAGAGCCTCGAGAACCTCGTTCGCGGCGACGCGTGCACTGCAACTATCAATACCTCACCGAACTTCTTGAGAACATCTATTTCATGCAGCGAGCGCACCCCATCGATGACATAGGTGCCCTCATCCTCTATCATCCTAAGCACGAGATTCGCCACTGCGGCCGGTCCATGCTCTTCTCTCAAGCGCTGAGCGAGCTCCATCATAGTCTTCAGGTCTGTTGGGAGCCCCCTCTTCCTCGCCTCTTCTCGAACAGCGTCTCCCATGCCCACCACTCTTTTTGCTAGCTTGCCGAGCGTCCTCGAGACCACAGACTTCCCCGAGCCGGGCATCCCTGTGACGCATATTAGCAATCGTCTACCCATTTGGTGCCCTTCAACCTCGTTGTGTAAGGTAAATAAGCCTCGCTTTCTATGTAGGAATCAGGCTGAATTAAGGTATTACTTATTTAAAGCATATCAGCGTGTTTTCTGTGTAAGATGTCGTATTTACTTAGTAATATCTTATCAGTTAGTTAAACATTAGTTCAGACGTGGTGATTTCGTGCCGGTTGTCTATGTTTGTCGTCATTGTGGTGAGATAATATACGTGTTTGAACGCGTTGGACAGGACTGTTATGGTCTGCCGACACCATCTGAGCTTAAGGATAGGGTGGGTGCGGTATGTCCTAGGTGTAAAATGCCTCTGGGAAAGCCGTCGCTTGGCGATGTCTTTATCCTTGGGAGAGTGCCAAGCAGGAGGTATATATTAATGGATCAGGTGAGGCGTTTCGCTTCTGAACATGTTCTGAGCCAGGGCTCAACTCTCTTGACAACCTCCATAAGCCATGTAAGTACCTCCGGTTTATCCATACCTGGAAGCGAGAGTATCGAGAAGCAGTCCGAAGCAAACAGCGCGACATGAAAATGTTTAGTTCGAAACTCATCTTTTCTAGAAGCGACTAATTCTTTAATGCTTCTGTACTTTCTTCTTCTGACCACATATAGAACCCCGTTATGACCGATCCAAGGACCAATAGCTTCCGCATCGGCGAGGTAATGATTCAAGAAGTTTTCGGCATTAGGGTGAGTGAAGGCGTCAGGTCCGGTTCTCAATTCATAATCACCGTGTCCATTCCAGGTCTCAACATAGATGTAAGCATTCTTTGTGTCCTCGTCAAAGAATGAGTCTGTATAGACTATAGTAAAATTGAGCCCTTTCGCAACAGACCTTAAGCGTCTCTCAAGCCTCCTTATCTCTCCCCACCCTGTCTCTGGCGGAAAGGACTTATCTGTTGGGGAGAGCAAAAGTACAGTTGACTCTATCCCATGGCTTCTTAGTATTTTAAGCGCGTTGCATAGATCTTCAGCCCCATAGCTGGGTGTGCATGGGAAGAAGAAGCTGAGTGAGGGTTTTCGAAGGAAGTATGAAGCGGCTAGACAGGCCCTCGCCATAGTTCTTAGGGAGACAGCTGCAGCCGCGTTCCTTCTCCAGTCAACCGGATCAGGCACTATGAGTGGTGTGGCTTCGAATAGCTTTATGAACTCATCCTTAGGTGGCTGGTGTGGGGCTGTGGTGATTATCTCAGGTGGTCTCCACTTACTCATGGCCCTAAGGAGGTCTAGGAAGGATCCATACCTTATAGTAAGGATCTCACTCAGATAGCCGGAGAAGCCCTGTGTCTTCATCTCGGCGCCGTAAGCACCGATTCCTTTGAAGAATTTCTTTGTTAGCCTTATCTCGTCAGCTAGCTCCGGTTTCTTCTCTATTTGTTCTTTGACAAACCTGGTGTGGAAGGGTGTTCTGTCAACTGATGTCTTTATCTCTTCCACGCTCATTGCCCAGTACGCTGGCACGATGTCCACTTCTATTTCGGCCATTACTCGAATGTAGGGGTGTGATGCGTACTTGAGTTCAACGACATAGCCAGAGGCTTCAAGCGCGTTTATTAGTGGATTCAGCACTTCCCTCTCAATCCACTCATTGCTTAGTTTCTCGTTCCTTATCAGTACGAATATGTCTAAGTCGAGTTCGCCTCTCAATGCCGTACCCTTTGCCACGCTTCCTTCGAGTTCAACCATGAACTCGTAGCTAATTCTTTTTGTTAGTTCTTTCTCGATTATGTTCCTTATCTTATCGAAAAGCGTTCTGGCCTTTGCTAATTCGTCTGTAGTTGGTTTTATTCTTTCTAGAACTTCTTTAAGTAATTCTCGCATCTCCTTATTCATTCCTTTCACTCCAGATCAACAGTGTAGAGGTCTGTATATATCGGTCCTCTTGGTGTGAGCTTACTCTGCTTAAGTACTACCCTTGTTACAGGAGTTTCGCCCATAACGGTGTCGGTGTATCTCTCGATTACGTCCCTCATGCACGAACCCACACGGCTCTTGACCCTGGCGAGTGTGATGTGAGGTGAGAACCCGTGCCTATCAGGTTGTGCTATCCCTCTCAAGCACTTATCGGCTATAGTTCTCAGCTCTTTAAGTTCTTTAACACCGTCAACTACGCCAGCCCATATCACCCGAGGCCGTGCCGGGTTCGGGAACACACCAATCCCTGCAACGGTCATGCTGAAGCGTTTAACAGCCCTCATCATGTCCATGCACTCACGAATCCTTGGAAGGTAGGACTCGGGCACCTCCCCTATAAACCTAATGGTTAGGTGTATGTTCTCGTCCTCAACGGGCTTGATCGCTCTTCCCCCGCAGGACTCGATCTCTCTCTTAATCGATATTAGCTTATTCAGTACATCACGGTTCTCTATCTCTACGGCAATGAACACCCTCACCAGCGTCCACCAGGTGCCTGGGCCTCGCGCCGTTAAATCCTTAAAACCCCGTAATAACCCCGAATCGGGGGGCCGTCGTCTAGCTTGGCTAGGATGCCAGCCTGGGGAGGTCTCCCCGGCTCCGGGGTACCCGGAGCGCTGGTGGTCCCGGGTTCAAATCCCGGCGGCCCCACCACAACCTAATCTTCTAGTAAACTCTTCAGCGCACCAGAGCTACGCAGTATTTCGAAGGCTTTCTCGACAGCTTCATCCAGGTTATTGGCAGCTACGTTAATTGTGATAGAGGTTCCCTTAACCCTAAGCTTGAACCGATGTTGACTAGCGTAATAGTACTCCTTAATGAGTTCGAACTCTACTTTTCTATTAGTTTCCGGCCTCTTCATCTGTGTCCTCAGGGACATAACGCGGGTACGTAATTAAGTGATATTTTTGTTCTATCTCTCTGAATTTTCTTTAACTTTATTTTGGGAGTTATTCGTTGGTGAATCTATGAGAGAGGATCTTATATTCTACTACACCGACAAGTACACTCACGAGAACCTCCCTAAGATAGTGACCGAGCCCCCTGGGCCAAGGGCTAGGGAGATCCTTAGCAGGGATAACGAGTACATAATGCAGTCATTCGTGAGGTGGTACCCCCTAGTGGCTAAACGTGCCTACGGCGTTGCTGTAGAGGACGTTGACGGAAACACTTACATAGACTATAACTCCGGCCTAGCCGTCATGAATGTTGGTCACTCACACCCTCTCGTCGTAGATAAGGTCCGCAAGCAGGTAGAGAAACTAATTCATTACTCACTAACGGACTTCTACTACGAGGAAGCCGTTAGGTATAGCGAGATGATCCTCACAAAGGTTCCACTACCTGGTAAGGGGAGGGTGTTCTTCACGAACAGCGGCACAGAGAGCATCGAGGGCTCAATAAAGATAACCAGGGGGTGCCACAAGGGCTCCCGCCCCTACATAATAGCTTTTTACGGCGCCTTCCACGGCAGGACGACAGGCTCTATGGCGCTCTCCGCGAGTAAGCCCATTCACCGGAAGGGGTTCCAACCGCTCATGAGCGGCGTCATCCACGTACCCTACCCCTACCCCTACAGATGCCCCTTCGCCACCGAACCTGAAGGGTGCGGCGACGCCGTGATAGGATTCATGGAGGACTGGGTATTCAGTAAGCTCGTTGACCCAACAGAGGTGGCGGCAGTCTTCATAGAGCCGATACAGGGAGAAGGTGGGTACGTAGTCCCCCCCAACGACTTCTTCCCGAAGCTAAGGAAGCTCACAGAAAAGCACGGGATACTACTCGTCGTGGACGAAGTGCAGTCGGGGTTCGGGCGCACCGGCAAGTGGTTCGCCATAGAGCATTGGGGCGTTAAGCCTGACCTGATAGCCACGGCGAAGGCTATAGCCTCGGGCCTGCCGCTAGGCGCGATATTCGGGCGCGATGACGTGATGACGCTGCCGGGAGGCTCGCACGCCAACACATTCGGAGGTAACCCAGTCGCTCTAGCGGCAGCAGAGGCTGTCTACGAGATCTTGAGCGCTGGAGCGATAGAGAACGCTGCCAGGGTCGGCGAATCAATAATGAGGAGGGTCAAGGAGTGGGTCAATAAGTACGAGATAGTTGGCGACGTTAGGGGCAAGGGACTGATGATAGGTGTTGAGTTAGTTGAGTCGAAGGAGAGCAAGAAACCGCTGAAGAAGAGGATAGGCGACATACTGAACAGGTCCTTCAAGAGAGGAGTCGCCCTAATAGGTGCAGGAGTCTCAACGATAAGGATAGCGCCTCCGCTGGTGATCACTGAGGAGATCGCTCACAAGGCCCTAGACATAGTTGAGGAGATAATTGCTGATGTTGACAAGGAGGTTAGAGGAGGCTGAAAGTGGGTAGCTGCGGAAGAGATGATATAGCCAAAAACATAATCACTCTTTTGAGGGAGGCAGGCCCGCTTACTTCGAGAGAAATAATTAGGGAAATCGAGCGCATGACCGAGTGCTCAGCGCCGCCGACACTCATCCGAGAAGCACTCGCTCACCTAGTTCGGGAAGGCTTGGTGCTCAAGATGCCCGGGACAGGAAGAAACAAAAGTGTCTTCGTGTTTCAACTAAGTCCTCATGCCCTCGATGCGATCCAGTAGGTTACCTGGGTCCCATCTTCGGCCAGTATCGTTATTTTCATTGGGAGGTCGGGCCCGAATTCGACGGTTGCTGTATCTGCTATGTCGAACGCCGCAGAAACTGACTTAAGGAGGTCGGCATCGTATCGGCTCGACACCATCGACTCGGAGGAGTTGAGTGATATGAGGGGTCTGTCCAGCTCCATCACCTGGTGGAACTTCTTGCCCTCAGACTCCGCAGCCACCTCTATCCTGCCCTCCTTATACACTATCTCGAATATGTCCCCCACGAGTTTCACGTCGCGGATGAGCTTCTTCAGGTCCTCTGTCGGTATCTTAAATGAGACGGGGAGTTCTAGGGTGAGTGACTGGACCGGTTCCCTGGCTATGTCCATAACTTTTATCGAGTAGCTTCTCTCGGTGCCTGTGCGTGTGTTAAGTAGCGTGAGCCTGATTTGCCTCTCCTCTGGCACGTATTCGAGGATCACGGCGTCCCTCTTAGTGGCTCTCCTCACTGACCTGAGGAACTCGTCCCTATCGGCCGTGAGGCTCTGTTCCCCTTCTACCTCGAACTCCTCGAAGGCTGTCTGGGGGATTATCACCTCGACAAGTATGTTCTTGTCCGGGCTGAGGGCCCTGACCAGGAACGTGTCCGATACCTTGATCGGTACCTCCTCTATCGGCTTTAGCGAGCCCTGCATTATTTTCTTGAAAATCGCTCCGTCAGGGTACTTGAGCTTGAACATATATCCTTACCCAAACGTTTCTCGCAGATTAGCAATAAAGTACTTGGTGAGATAAGTAAGGTCGGTGAGAATCGTGGGCGGCAAGGTAAGGCTCTCAAAGTACCTCGGCTACACGTACGTGACCGGTGAGGTCGAGGACGTGCTGACGCTGATGAAGGCGATAAGGGACTCCCTCGGGAGGAACACCGAAGACGTTAACGACACTATAAGGATACTCGAGCACTTCGAGGAATTCTACGAGACCATGAGAAGGAGATCCAAGGACTACATAGCGCCGAAGAAGAGCGAGGCCGATCTCGTGAGAGGGATTGCGGTCGTCGAAAAGATAAGGCTAATGAAGGAGCAGGGCGCCAACAAAGCTATCATAATCTTCGATAAGAGGGTGGACAATGACCTCCTTCGTAGGGCGGCCTCAGAGGCGGGAATTGAGCTCTTAACAGAGTGATCATCTCCTACGCCTTTTTGCCTGCTTCTTAGCACCCCTCGTTCTTACCCCAGTGGGGAGACGCTTCCTCAGCTTAGAGATCTTGGACACTGCGGTGGAGAGCGGAACAGTGCCGTCCAGCACACCTATGATTGTGTCGGTTATGTCTATAAAATTCTCAAGAATAGTTATGTTTATCTCGCCGGTCAAGACAACATCAGTTACATCCTCAACTTCCTCCTCTTTTTCCTCTTCGCCCTCTTCAATAACGCCCTCGTCTTTCAGTATCTCCTTCTCTATGACCTCCTCCTCAACGACCTCCTCCCCGCCCTGCTCTCCCTCAGGCATCAACGCTTCCTCGTTCTCCAAATGACCACCACTCAGTAAGGAGTTAGTGTATAGCTTAAATGCGTTACATCAGCAATGCCTCAAAAAGTTCTTAGTATGCATATGTGATCGCTTTCCCTATCCCACAGTAGGGCCTCCCCTCTCTTTAACCTCGTCAGTACCTTCCTAACACCTACATAGGTGGCTCTGGATCCGCCGGAGATTGTCTGTGCGAGGTAGTTTGCCCCTTTTGCGTCGGTTACTGAGAACGATATTATGTACCGTGAGTTCACGTAAACATCGCTAGGGAGGTCCGTGGGGCTCTGGGTAGTGATTACTGCTGTGATGCCGAATTTTCTCCCTTCCCTAAAGAGGCGGCCCAATGCGGTGGCACGCCCGCCTATGAACCTATGGGCTTCCTCAACCATCACCGCAACTCTTGAGGGGCGCCTCATCGCGCTGTAGATTATTGAGCGCAGGAGGATGTCCACGAAGATCCGGGCAGTTATGTGCCCCAGGCCTGAGATATCGATGATGTGTACTGCGCCCGGTCTGAGGAGTTCCTGGACACTCACTCCGCTGTCGCTGAAGTACTTTGATAGTGATCTGAGATATGAGGTCAAGCTCCGCTTTACCGGGGTTGAGGGCTCCGACGATAGTTCCTCGATAACGCCCTTGAGCGGTAGCGCGCCGTCGTTCCTTTCGTACACGTTCGTCATCGCTTCATGAAGGACTGCCCTCTGAAGAGGACCTAGCCTGAAGGCCTCGCTAATTATGTCCGTGATGTCGTCGATTTCCTGTTTACCTCCGGAGGCTAGGTCCAGTCTTATCTCTTTTGGTGTAAGCGGTATAGAGCCGTCGATTTCTGAGTGTTCTCCGTGGGTGTCGATCAGGACAACGCCATAGTCCCTTGACCGTAGCTCTCTAGCGATATTCTTGATGAGTCTCGATTTCCCCGTGCCTGTCGCTCCAATGATTATTGTGTGGCTGCCTGCCTCGCTGAAATCCAGTGTGGCATGTCCCTTACTCTCCCGTACACCACCCTCCTCTATTATTCCGATAAGTTCCCCTATAACCACACCACCTTCAGCGGGTTCGACATGCCTCCGCGGGCTCGTAGAAGCTATCAGCACGGAGATCGGTGAGAATAAAAGTATCGCTAACCCAGCCAAGAAGGTACTGACTGGGTTGTTGTCCTTTAGGGAGACACCGACGACAGCCGAAAGCGCCAGCACCGAAAGTAGCTGCTCAGGTGAACCATAGGAAGGTACGCCTATGAACACCTGATCAGCGCCCACTACATAGATGCTTCCTAGGGCTGCCAGCGAAGCACCTACGCAGATAAGCGCCGATGCTAGGTATGTTTTTTGAGCGCTTACCCCCCTTAACGAAAAAGGAACCTTCCAGAGCTTGGAGATCACAGCCACAGACGCTATGTAGGGTGCGACATAGGCAGTGAGGCCCGTAAGAATAGGTGTTTCCTTCATGAGTGCAGTGTTCCATATAACCAGTAACCCCGCCAAAAAGGCTGTCAGACTCCCGCTTGCAGCAGCCAGCAAACCAGCGACCAGTGAGGAGACTGTCTGTGTTACGAGATCTTTATGGATGCCTAGGAATATCGTTGAGAGCACGACAGCGGAACCCGCCCCCACTATTAATGAGCGTGCTCGCATACCTGCTCTATTGAGGTGTTAACAGATAATTAACTCTGGTATGACCAATCTCGAAGGCAGGGCACGGTATGCGGTGGGAAGAGCTGGGTATCTCGAGGAAGGTTGCTGACCTCCTGAGAGAGCTCGGACTAGTGAAACCAACATCTATTCAGGAGAGGGCTGTTCCTGTGATCCTGCGCGGTGCCGACACTTTAGTCATAGCGCCTACGGGGTCGGGGAAGACTGAGGCTGCGGTTGTTCCTGTTGCTGAGCTTATGACAAGAGGTGTTGGAGGGTTGGCGGTCTATGTGACGCCTCTGAGAGCGCTGAACAGGGACATCGAGCTGAGGATTAGGAGGATCTTTGAGGGTATTGGTGCTTCGGTAGCTCTCTATCACGGTGACACTCCCTTCTCTAGAAGGAGAAGTATAAAGGAGAGCCCACCGAGAGTATTAGTGACTACCCCCGAGTCCTTGACAATAATGCTGAGTAACAGAAGAATGCGGGAGATACTGTCCCGCACGAGATGGGTTATTATTGATGAGTTTCATGAACTCGTCACAAGCAAGCGCGGGTCGATGCTTGCCGCCACGCTAGAGAGGTTAACGGCCCTCACCCGAAAAGAGGGCATGATACCTCAGAGAATAGCGCTTTCTGCGAGCATAGGCGAGCCCGACCGGGCGGCCGAGTTCCTCTCTCCGAGGAAGGCAGGGCTGGGCCCGGCAGCGGAGGTCGTAGAGGTTCCCGGGGCCAGGGACGCCGACATTTCTGTGCTCGTGAGCGCAGGCAGGCTCATAATGGGGAAATACTATGACTGGGCCACAGCAGTTGCCTCAATCATTAAGAGGCACAGGGATAAGGGCCCGGTTCTTGTCTTCGTTAACACGAGGAGCATGGCGGAGCATCTGGGAGCCCTCCTCAGGTCTATGAACGTGAAGGTATTGGTCCATCACGGGAGCCTCGCTAAGAAGGTTAGGCTTGCTGCTGAGGACGCCTTGAGACGGGGCGATGTCGACGCAGTCATCGCTACCTCCTCCCTCGAGCTCGGGATAGACATAGGTCATATATCTGTGGTTGTTCAGGTCGGTTCCCCGAGGCAGGCCGTTAAGTTCCTTCAGAGGCTCGGCAGGTCTAGGCACAGCTTAGGGGGTAAGGCTGCGGGTTTTATTGTCGGCATGCCCGATATCCACGATGTTCTGGAATCTCTGGTAATTGCACGGAGAAGCCTTGCGGGAAATCTGGAGCCGCTAGTTATCCACATGAAGCCTCTCGACGTCCTCCTTCATACAGTTGTGGGTATGGCGATTGAGGAGGGCGGAGTTCATCCGAGAGATGTTGAAAGGGTTATCAGCAGGTCCTACCCCTTCATCGATCTTAGTGAGGACGAGGTTCTTGAGGTAGCGCTCTATGCCTCCGAGAACAGGCTCCTTCGACTATTGTCAAATATTTTTGTTCCGACGAAGAAGGGGGAGATCTACTACAAGACAACCACAACGATAGTTGATGCACCAAAGTACGACGTCATCGACGCGTTAAGCGACAGAAAGATAGGCGAACTCGATGAGGACTTCGTAGCGGCTTACCTTTCGCGGAAGGCGGGGGGCATAGACGAGTTCCCTGCCATAGTTCTGGCTGGGCGCGCCTGGGGCGTTATTTCTGTCGAGCACGACTCACGACGCATATATGTTGAGGAGCTCAGGGGTGCTGAGGCGGACATTCCGAGGTGGTCGGGCGAGACCATACCCGTCGAGAGAGGTGTTGCTAGAGAGGTATGTGCTCTCCGGAGGTTCCTTCTAAAGTATGGGAAGTTACCTTCTCACTACTCCAGAATAAGTGTAGGTACCTTGCAGCAGGGTTATGACCTGCTTAAGTCAGTGATCCGGGTTATCTCCGAGCAGGTGAGGAGGGGGTACCCGCTCCCCGGGCCTGATGAACTCGTGATAGAGATTTCGGAGAAGGAGGGGAGATTCGATGCATTCATTCACTCATGCCTTGGACACAGAGGTAACAGAGCCCTGGCACATCTCATCGAGGGCCTCTTAAGGGAGTCAGGTGCCCGGCCCAGGGGCCACGCGGTCACACCCTACGGTGTCTTCGTCTCATGGGTGAGGGAGGTCCCGAGGGGTGTGCGCGAGAGCTTGGCTGGGATGCTCGGCTCAGTCTCGGCAAGCGATGTTGAGGACATAGTGAGGGAGGAGGTCTGCAGAAGCGATATGTACAGGATTGTGCTATACCGTGTCTTGACCCGGATGGGTACACTCATCCGTGTCAGCCCAAAGAACGCCGCGGCTGTGTTGAGGCAGTTCATGAGGAAAGCGTGTGACGGCTCCGTAGTTGATAGGGAGGTCATTAACGAGGTTTTCACCAGGTACGCTGATGTGTCGCTACTCAAGCGCTTCCTTGGCGAGGTGCTCAGTAAGGGGAGGGTGAGGGAGATAACGGTCTCGGAGTTCTCCCCCATCGCGCGGTCACTGCTCAAGAATGTTATGTGGGTCGAGAGGGTGGACACGGTCGCCCCTATGATACCGAAGGAGCTCGTTGTGAGGGCTGTGAAGGAGCGTGTGAGACGAAAGGATGTCACCCTAGTGTGTCTGCTGTGTGGTTTCAGCTGGAACACGAGGGTGGCGTTTCTCCCAGATGTGATAAGGTGTGAGAAGTGCGGGAAGATGTTTGTCGGGCTCCTCCCAAGATACGATGATAGAGAGTTACTGAAGAAGGTCAGGGCGTTCATCAGGCAGGGCCGTAGGGCCAGGGTTAAGGCAGATGAGGACATAAAGTACGTCTTCAAGAGTGCGGAGCTGATATCCTACTTCGGTAGGAGAGCCGTTGAGGCGCTCGCCGGTAGAGGGGTAGGGCCGGAAACAGCTAAGAGGATCCTCGGTTACTCCGGTGATGATTTCTACTACATGATATACCTGGCTGAGAGGAGGTACCTGGCAACAAGGAGGTTCTGGGCGAGGAAAGGGGCCGTGGCCAGTAAGGATAAGTAATAAGTAGATTATCTCACATGGTTTCGGTAGTGAGGTATGCCCACGTGGTCGGTGCTTGAGGCCCTGCGGGAGAACCCCGACATAATGCGTGAGAACCTGAGGAAACGTTTCATGGATGTGGGCCTTGTCGACAGGTTCTTAGAGGTTGATATTGAGTGGAGACGCGTTCATAAGGAGCTTGATGATGCCAGGCACAGGCGCAACTTAGTCACTAGGGAGATCCAGAAGGCCAGGGGCGATGAGAGGAAGAGGCTCATAGAGGAGGCCAAGAGGCTTAAGCAGCGCATCGACGAGCTCGAGGCGAGGTTTAGGGAGCTTCAGGAGGAGAGGCTCAGGCTCCTCAAGATGATGCCCTCGCTCCTCCACCCCTCTGTACCCGTGGGTCCCGACGAGACCTACAACGCGGTCGTTAGGGTGTGGGGTAAGGCCCTCGTTCAGAGGAAGCACCTGGAGGCCTTCCTGGCAGAGACTGAGGGTAAGGGAGCGCCAATGGAGTATGAGGTGACTGACAGAGAGATAGTGGGTCACGCAGACATGCTGGAGAACGTTTTGAGGCTGGGCGACACACTTAAGGCTGGCGAGGTCGCGGGGTCCAGGTTCTACTACCTCTTCGATGACCTGGTGTGGCTGGACTTCGCCCTCCTCACCTACGCCATGGACTACCTGACGGCCAAGGGGTACAGGCTCGTCCTGCCGCCCTATATGCTTAAGGGTAGGTTCATGCAGGCGGTTGAGGAGTTCGAGGCGTTTAAGGACGCCCTCTACAAGGTGGAGGGCGAGGACCTCTACCTCATAGCAACGGCGGAGCATCCGCTAGCGGCGCTCCACGCAGGTGAGTCCATCCCTAAGGAGGAACTGCCGTTGCTGTACGTGGGCGTGAGCCCCTGCTTCAGGAGGGAGGCGGGCGCAGCTAACAGGGACCTGAAGGGTGTGTTCAGGGTGCATCAGTTCCATAAGGTGGAGCAGTTCGCGTACACCCTGCCGGAGGACTCCTGGAAGTACTTCAACGAGCTGATAGACAACGCTGAGGAGCTATTCCGTGGCCTGGGGATACCCTTCCGCGTGGTCAACATAGCGTCCGGGGAGCTGAACCTGAGGGCAGCAATGAAGTACGACCTCGAGGCCTGGTACCCGGCCCAGGGCAGGTTCCGCGAGTTGGTGAGCTGCAGTAACGTAACGGATTGGCAGGCATACTGGCTCATGGTGAGGTACAGGGCAAAGAGCGGAGAGACAGAGGGCTACGTGCACATGCTGAACTCGACGGCCATAGCAAGCACGAGGACAATAACGGCCATACTCGAGAACTTCCAGGACGAAGAGGGCTGTGTCGAGATACCCAAGGTACTGCGTAAGTACCTAGAACCGTTCAAGGCAGCGCCGAAGGACCGCATCTGCCCGAGGAAGAAGAGGTGAGTTACTCCTCTTCCTCATCCTTCCACTTCACGGCTCCGTAGGCAGCCCTCAGCATGACCTGGTTGATGTCACCTCTCGATACCACGCCCCTGACGGCCTCAGCCTTCTTGGCCAGCACCTCAAGTTCTTCGTCGGTAGCGTAGTCCAGGGGCTCCCCTATTCTCCCGCTTTCTTCCCACCTCGCGTAGACCTCGTCCATGATCGCCACGACCTCTCTGTCCGAGTAGAACGCCATCTTTCTCCAGGGATCTGCGCTGAGCTCCACTTCCTCTAGTATTGTCCTTATTAATTCCTCTCTCCTGGGCGTCCCAGTTCACCGAACCTAATTTTCTTAGTAACCATAAAATTTTAGTGTGGGCAGAGATGAGCAGGGACGACGAAGCCCTTAACATGGTGCTGGCGTTCATCAGGGATAACCCAGGTGTGACGCCTAGGGAGATAGCTGATGCTTTGGGGATGCCTCTTTGGGAGGTTAGAAGAATAATATATAGGCTAAGGGAGGAGGGATACGTCGTCAGATCCTCTAAGGGCTATGTGGCAAGGGTAGCGCCTCCGAGCACATACGGCATAACCTTAAAGGGGGCTGAAGAAGGTTACGCAATGCTCAACAACGAAGTGAGTGAGCTAAGGAGGGAGTTGGAGGAGCTCATGGCGAGGGTTGAGAAGCTTGAGGAGCAGGTCCGGGAGTTGCTGATGGGGCTTCAGAGTCGGAGGATGCAGACCAGCGTCGATAAGGGTGCGAAGGGCGGTGATAGGCTGATTGCTGAGGTTAAGGAGATAGGCATAGTACCGGTATCGAGGGCCAGGGCCATAGCTTCCTCTCCGCTCGAGACGTATGTAGTGAGGGGTGATGTGGTGATAGTTGGGCAGTACGTTGTTGATCCGGGGTTCCTGGAGAGGTTTAAGAGAAAGTTCCCGCTACCTGTTACCATGGCGAGGAAGCTTTCATCGGGCGAGAAGATGCTGCTCGACGAACTCATGAGGGAGGGCAGGGTTTACCTGTATGCTGGCCGGGAGTATAGGTTAGTAGAGTAACTTGTTCATCTTTGCTTGATGAAGTCCGTAACGAAAGCAGTGAACCTCTTCACGAATTCTTTGACTATCTTCCTGCCCTTCTCGGCTGAGTACTTGTCAGGGGAGCCGAAGGAGCCAGGTTCGTGTCTCAGTTCATGCTCTGGCATATAGACATGGACTCCCCCAGGTTGCCTCCTTCGGAATGGTTGGGGCGATGGTCTTGGCCTTCCTGTGATGGGGATCCCTAGGTAGGCGGCCACGCTTGTTTCGCACTCGTCGGCGTGGAAGAAGCTTGTCTCGCAAACACCCTCGATTACGTCCCTTACTAGTTCCCACCAATTGACTACGGCGACGGGCTTGTTGCTTAGTTGTGCTATCTCCCTAGCGGCGTATTTGGCGGCGTCGACGTTTCCTCCGTGTCCGTTAAGGATCACTAGGTGGGTACCCCACCTGAGGGCTGACACAGCAGCATCAATCAGGTACTTGACGAACGTGTCCTGTTTAACGCTGATGGTTCCTTCATTATTGTTCCACATGTAGCTGATGCCGTAGGGTATGGGGGGTAGGACGGGTGCTTCCACATCCTCGTTTTCCAGATTCTCTGCTGCCTTGAGGGCGAGCTTCCATGCTATGAGCGTGTCCGTCCATAACGGTAGGTGAGGCCCGTGCTGTTCTAAGCTCCCGGTAGGGAGAATAAGTATCCTGGTTTTTGTGCCTGATAAAAACCGTGTCCAGGGTATTAGGGTGGCGTCCGTCATAGCAGCATCGGCACCTTGATCGGGCTCTCCTCGAACTCCTTCGGTATCGGGAACGCGTACTTTACCTCGAGGAAGTTCTTCCTGAACTCCTTGACCTTCTCGCCCACAGCCTTCGGGTCATTGCCCTCGATGATGACCTCCCGGAAGAATTTCGCCACCTCCTTGAAGTCGCTCTCCTTCATCCCGAACCTGGTCATCTCCTGCACGCCGATCCTTATGCCGCTCGGGTCCTTCACCGCCTCCGGCGGGTCCCATGGCAGGAGGTTCTTGTTCACTATGATGTTCGCTTCCTCGAGGAGCTTCGCCACCTTAGCCCCTCTCCCGAGGTCTCTCACGTCGACGACGATTGTGTGAGACTTGGTGAAGCCTAGGTGCTCTGCCTGTACCTTGAAGCCCTCCTCCATCAGGGCCTCGGCGAACGCCTTCGCGTTCCTTATTATTTGATCGGCGTAGGCCTCGCCGAAGTGCTCCATCTCCACCGCAGTTACTGCCATGGCGGGTAGTCTGTGAAGGTGGTGGTTGCTTAGGAACCACGGGAATATGGTCTTTGACACGGCCTTGTATATTTCCTTGGAGTTCGTGAAGATTATGCCTCCCTGCGGTCCCGGGAACGTCTTATGGGTGGATGACGTGGCCACGTCGGCGCCCTCATGGATCGGGTTAGGCCACCTCTTCCCCACGATCAGTCCAAGAACGTGGGCAACGTCGTGAACGACCCTAGCACCCACAGCGTGGGCGGCCTCAGCTATTTCCTTAGTCGGATGCGGGAAGAGGTAAACGCTGGCGCCCAGCGTGACGAACTTGGGCTTCACCTCCTCAATGAGCTTAACGGCCTTGTCAACGTCGATATTCCAGTTCTCTTGATCATAAGGCATCTCAATATGCTGGATCCCGAGAGCGCCCAGGGTCCCGAACTTAGTGTGTGAGACGTGGGCACCGGCTTGCACCGGAGCAATAACAGCCTTATCGCCTGGGCCGCCGAGGTTGCGGAACACTGTAGCGTTCGCTATCGTACCGCTGATAGGCCTTGGCTCGACGTACTCAACCCGAAGGAGTTTCTTCATCAGATCCATGACCAGGAGCTCGATCTCGTCGGTGTATATGTTGCCCTGGTAGTACCTCTTCCTCGGTTTGCCCTCGGCGTATCTATGCATCATGTCGGTGAAGTAAGCGGCCTCGGCTAGAGGGGACATAACATTCTCGGATGCTATGAGATTAATGCACTCAAACCTGCGCCAGACATTGTGCCTCTTAGTTATCTCAAGGGCCTTAAGTAGTTCCTCGGGGTAACTCATTAAACCACCAATCTGTCTTGGTTCCTCACGGTATATTAACGTAAGATTAACAGTGCTGTGTACCCTCATAGCACCATATCATATGGATACTTCCTCAGCATATGGAATCAACCCGGAGAAGAAAAGGAGGCATTGAATCAGCTGTACAAGTAATAGGGCCATCGCTATGTACCTACCTCTCTGGTATGATAACACATAGTAAACCGCGACGATGTAGAGAAAAGGTATAACATATACGTAGTACCAGTCAAGTGGGCCATTAAGTAGGTTAAGCAGCGACGTGGATGTAATTATTATCAACGGGTCCAGTTCTCTGAAGCGACCTCTCTCAAGTCTGGTCTTTATTACTAGTAGGTATACCGGGAATAAAATCGGCCATAACACACTGGGGACACCTACACCGACTCGCATGAATACTCTGGCATGGGGTTCAACAGATGTCGAGTTGAGTAATATAAGGGACGTTGTGTTTGGTGCTACTGATGTAGTAGTAACGTACATGATGACAAATGAAGCAAGCCTCCAGACCTCTATCCTGCTCAATAGCTTTATCACGCCTATCACAGCTAGAGGTGGAGAGAGACCATGCCGATATGACATATAGGTCAATGCCATAATATTATGATTTATGGGTTCCATTATACCAAGTGTTAAGTCCATCATGAATGTTGACGAGTAAACTAATGCGAAAATAATAGCTAGTTTGATTATTTTTGAAAAACTCAATTTTAAATTAAAATATTTAAAATATGTCCAGAAGATTATAATTAATATACCGAGTAATGTATAGGCTGTCTGCCACTTTGTTGCTAGTGCAAGCCCCAGAAATACACTGAGAAAGACCGTGTCTTTGTACTTGCTCGGGCTCTTTCTCTTTACGTTCTTTACCGTTATTATGCATAGGTATATAGCCATCAATAAGAACGTAAAGGCTATTGGATCAAGCAGATAGTGCATATACGTGAACATGAATAACGTGTCAAAACCTATCATCAACATAGCGTACAATGATGTTTCTCTATTGTCAGTTATCGCGTAAATAATTTTATATAATATAAACAAAGAAAGAAAATAATTCAATACGAGCAGTAGCATTCCTGCGTTAACTGATACAAATAGGCCAATTACGTACTTTCCTAGCGGGGGATGTTCGAAATTACACAGTACTGGTGGTAATCCATTTATGTATTTTATTCCGCATTGTATGTACACTTTCTCGTCAAGGTATAGCGGGACGAGTGACGTCAGATACCGTGATGAGTACGCAAGAAAAGCGAACACTAGTGTTGTTACTAATATAACGTACACTTCATAGTGCAGTTTTTGTGCAAAAAGCGAAAAAAGTGTGCGCTTCGCATTATTCATCATAGAGTACCTTATTACTGCGCTCTTACCTGTGCAGTGTAGATGTTACCAGCCTGAGTGTATATCTTAACGGTGTAGTATGTTCCAGGTGTGTATGTTGCACCGAGGGTTATGTCGACAGTTGTGTCTTGGCCAGGAGAGATAGTAATCGTTGAGGCCACAGTGTCTGTAGTGCCAACTATCTCTATCTTATAGATCACAGCTGATGCCGTACCTGTGTTCTTTATGTGAAGGCTGAGTGACTTACTTGAAGCGTTTATGTAGGAGTCAGGGAATACCTGCAGCGATTCTGTTGTTCCAAAGCTTCCCCATATGCCCATTATCCACCCTATCACACCTATTGCAATCACTAGCGTCACTGCTATTATGATGACCGTCGCGAGCACAGGCGAGATACCCTTCCTAGCCTTCATAATGGATTCACCATGTTCTCTGTTATCTGATCTTTATATAGTTAATTTTGCTTGAATGGGTAAACCGTAAAATATTCCGAGAATTTTGTTCTAATATGAATGAAATAACATAGGTGTATGTTTACGTCTTTGGATTGGATTGTTGCTCATTCTGCCTTTATTGGTATGTATATAGGTTGTTTGAGTACGTCCCCTTCCTTTGTGTATATTTCAATAATGTATGAGTTGCCAGGTTTGTATGTTTTATTTAATGGAATCGTCACCTCAACGTTATCTCCGGGTCTTATTATTATCGTTGTTTCTATAACTTCACTGTTCTGAATTATTATTTTGTAAATTTGAGCTGTTACAGAGCCTTTGTTCGTTATGTGTAGAATTAGGGTGTTGTTCTCTGTGTCAATTCTTGTATCTGGATATATGAGTAGTGTTTTGTATGTACCTTGATGTGACCACACGCTCAATGCGTATCCAATAAACCCTATTATTATAGTTAGTGTGACACCTATTATTAACACGTAGACGAGTAGCGACGAAATCCCCTTCTTAGGTGATATCAAGTCACTATCCCGTTAAGGTATTGTCTTATGAACAAAATTAAGTTATGGGCTGGGTTAATGGATCAGCTGAGCGTGGCCGTTGTCAGAACCGTTGTTGCAGCGGCTATTATACTCATTAACGTTGCGTGTTTGAAGCCTGCTGCTATGCTCATCTCGCTTGTCTTTCCAGCAACCAGGCCCATTACATACGCATTTATGAGTGTGCCTAGTCCAAGGACCAGCAGCATGGGTGCCATCATAGCGTTCCCTGCTGCACCAGTAGCGCCTATGAGTAAATTCATTATCATTATTGGAGTTGAGGCAAGCAGTATTATTCCGAAATAGGGTAAGACCACGTAGTACTTAAGCCTTCTTCTTAGGAGCTCCTCGGACTCTGCGAGGCTTTGCGTGAATCTAGCAAGGGTGTCCATAATCTCTGGTGACCCTCCCCCGACCACTATAGAGTCAGCAAGAAGTCTGAAGACAGCTACGACGAACCACTCACGTATTCCCTTAAGTGCCTTAGCTAGGGCATGCTCTAAGCTCATTCCTAAAGATAATGCTGCAGCAGCCCTCTTCACGACAGGTGTTAAGTTTCTATAGTCTCTACTTGATAGAGATATAAAGCACTTCTCTGGTGAGAGCCCGGTCTTCCTTACCTCCGCCATATCCCTTAAGAAATCGGCTGTCGATTTGATAAGGCCCTTCATACCTCTTGTGTCCTTTATCCATACAATCCAAGGCGGTATTGAGGCTGTGAGAACGGCCATAGTCATAGAGATCGTTGCTGAGCTGACGACATTTAGTGTTATGTGACCAGAGAATAGCTCAAACCCTCCTGTGGTCCAAAGGGCGACTATAAATACTATGGCTGCCATTGGGAGGGTTATTAATAGTACTATGTAGGGTCCGGGATACCCTATAGGGGTTCTTGGTTGAGAGTAATGGGCCATTAATAAAACCATCATGCCGAGCATCGGAAGCACAACAAAGTTATACAGTATTGGCATGGATAAGTCCATGGCAGGCATTCTAAGTGCAGAGGCCCCGGTGCCCGCGGCTGCCGAGGACACAGCCCCTGTAACAGCGAAGAATACGAAGAGAGTGATGGAAGCGATGACTCCAATAACTATGTAGAGTTCCAGAAACGAACCTAACCTCTCTGTAAGCTCCCTTATTTCTCTTGTTCTTTGGCTAAATAGCTCCTGAGTCCTTAGTTCAAGGTAATGTACGGTGTCACCGCCTGTCTTTAGTGTTGTTATATAGCCGAGCATGATGTCCCTGAATTTTGTGCTTGGATGGTACCTTACTACTTCATCTATTGCTGTTATGGGGTCGGCTCCGAAGAATCTGATTTTTGAAAGCATTCTTCTGGCCTCGTCTCTCATTGCCTTGAATATCTTTAGTTCGGCAACCCTTTCGATGACCTTATCTATGCTGACACCTCCCCTTGCCATAGTGGCTGCGTAAGACATGAAAAATGGTAGCTCGTTCTCTACCATTGTCTTTCGAGACGATGCAACCATGCTTGGATATGCTAGGCCTAATCCAAAGACTAGCAGTGGTGCCATTGTAGCAGAAACTACGAGTATTAGCTGGATAAGGACGTTT
>JALSOP010000117.1 GCA_026986435.1 Desulfurococcales archaeon
TAAAGGGATCGCCCGACCTCCTCATAGTAACCCACGATAAGGCTGTCGTGGTGGAGTGGAAGACGAGCTCCCCGTGGGCCAGGGGAGACCATGTGGTGGCGCAGCTCACGGCCTACGCGTTACTGGCTAAAGAGGCACTTGGGAAAGCCGTGGTGGCCGTGGCGGCGTCATCGACGAGCTACGATGAGGTAGAGTGGGAAAGAACAGCGCCCAAGATACTGAGGGCCGCTGGAGAGATCAGGAAAGCGGCCCGGAGCGAGGAGCCCCCGGAGCCTGTCCATGACGGCAGGAGATGCGTCAACTGCCCCTACAGGAGGTTCTGCCCCTGGGCGCGGGGGTGAGTAATGGCGGAGCATGTGAACAGAACTAATTACTCACCAAGGCACCGAGGAAGGGAGGGGTGCGGGCTGCGGTGGAGGAAGTGAAGCTTATTTGGCAGTAAATGGATTAATAACAGAGGTCGCCCGGGCATGGGGGATTCTCTCCCGAACCAACTCATCAGCGAGAGAAACATAACGCAGTTCCTGCTCGAGAAAGCCGCGGCGATAATATACCTGCTCCGGATAGCGGCGGCGAACAAGGACTACGTACACGACGAGATAGCGAGGTGCGGGGACACGGGGTGCCTAAAGCAGGCCCTCTACAAACTCGTGAGGAGGTACGGGACCCCAGACGGCCTCAAGACCGCGCTGCGCAGCATATCCAGCTCTGGAATAGCCAAGATCCCGCCGGAGGGGAGCGGCTGCGGGGACATCGAAGAATACGCTAAGGCACTGCACCAAAGAATAGTCCACGAACTCGCCAACCCAACCCTAAGGAGAGATAGGGGCGAGAGGGCACAGCCCAGCCCAGAGAAGGGTATTGAGGCCTTCCTCGTCGAGGTCGAGGGAGCGCTAGCAACTGACGCCGGCAGAGGAGGTAAGGACACGAAGTTCTTTAAAGATATAGTTACAACCCTGGCCCTCCTAGGCCTCGCGCCCGGGCTCCTGCCCTACGTCAGGTGCGAGGGTGGCGAAAAATGAGTGGGAAAAGAGCGCTCACGTGGAAACACCCAGTTACCCTCTCACTAGCCTACAGGTTCGTGATCAACGCCGCCAGCCCGTCCCACGAGTTAGTGACGGGCGAGTACACCGAGCACAAGAAAGCGGACATATACTGGGGAGGGCGCCTCTACACCAACGTACCCATAATATCGGGGAACGCGGTGAGGAGGTACGTGAAGGAGGCCCTAAGAGACATAGCGGTGTCTAAGGGACTACCGCTCGGGGGGCTCTGCAGGAGAGGGATCTTCACCCACTGGAACACATCCAGAGACATGAAAGAGGACGTGGGAACCAGCGACGACTTCCTCGAGGGCCTCCGCAAGTGCGTCATGGAGGACGTCTCGGGGTTCATGCTAGCCGAAGGGAACAGGTCGGTCATAAGGTTCAGCAGGCTCCACGTGAGCATGGTAAAGCCCGTGTACGAGGACCTAGAGAACGCCTCCGTATACCACATCCAGTTCGCTAGGCACGACGTCCGCAGGGGAGCTAAGGGAGAGGCCGGGGAGAAGCTCTCCGGCCAGCAGCCTTTCAGGGTTGAGCACGTAAGCGGGAGGTTCGCGGGGGTAATAACCCTGGACGCCCACCTCATAGGCTACGACGACATAGGCTACGGGGGAAGCGAGCCGAAGGGATACTTCATAAGTAAGAAAAAGGTCATAGAGAGGGCTGAGGCAGTCGTCAAGGCCATAAGCGATGGGGTCTACCGCCGCTTCGGGTCAATGAAGGCGAGGTCGCTCACAGTGATCGCCCAGGACACGGCTGTTTTGGCCGTGGTTAAGGGGGTGTACACCCCACCCGACCCGAGCCTGGAGGGATCGAGCGAAAAATACGTCGAGCTAGTCAAGAAGGACCTGAAGGCGTACACGGACCTCATGGGGGTTGATGCACACCTGATCGTCGTCGGTGGGGGGTGCGCGGGCGGGAGCGAGGGACGAGTAAACATCTCCTGCTTCGACACCGTGCCGGATGCGTTCCAGAAAGCGGCGGAGGTTGTTAGGGAGTACCTGAAGTCGGCCATCCCCGACGAGGAGTGATAGGTGAGGGAATGAGGGCTGTTGTAGTTGACGTAACCCCGATCACGATGGGTATGAGGCTGCCTTACTCATACCAGTCAAGACCGGCCTCGCTTCCCTCACCCAACACTTTCTTCGGGGCCCTCCTGAGGGCGGCGTACCTCATTGGCGGTGTCGAGGCGTACGAGAGGGTTGCTGAGGCGGCGGACT
>JALSOP010000118.1 GCA_026986435.1 Desulfurococcales archaeon
GCCACCCCTTAGGAGCGCCTTTATGGGGGCGAGGGCGTACCTCGAGCCCTCCCTGTTGAGCATGAGCTCCCAGGGCGGGACACCGTACCTCCTCCATATGAGGTAGGCTATGTGTGCCCTGCACTGACTCCCCTGGCAGTCCCCGTACATCGCCCCAACACGGAACTTTATGCCGTCGAGGGTCAGGCCCGCCCCCAGGGCCCTCGCCCTCTCTATTGCCTCGATGACCTCGCCCTCGCTCACCTTCCTGCAGGCGCAGATTATTCTCCCGTACTCCGGCACCGCCCTAATGAGGGCGTCCCTCTCCTGCCTCGGCATAGTGGCGGGGTGGGGTATGCCCTCCCTCACCGCCACCCAGTCAGCCCTCTCCACCAGCCCGCCTAGGGCCTCTCTCACGAGCCTCGCAACCTCCTCACCTATTGCCGGGGCGGCTGTCAGGCCCGGCGACCTGATGCCGGCGGCCTCCACGAAGCCCCAGGGTTCCTCGTGGAACCTTATGATGAAGTCCCCGCCGGTCGGCTCGGGCCTTATGCCAGCGAACGTCCTTATTATCCTCTTCCTCGGGGGAAGGGACTTAAGGATCTTCGACGCCTGCTCGAGGAGGAAGTCAATGCCCTCGGCTGTCACCTCCCTCGCCTCTCTGGCATCATCGGGGAGGTCCTCGGCCGTTGGCCCGACCATGAGGTTCCCGTCCACGGTCGTGATAGCGTAGACTCCCTTCGTCTTCGGCGTCGGGGCGGTGTGGAGTATTAGCCTGGGCTTGGGCCCGACCTTATCGCTGAAGACCGCGTACTGCCCACGCCTCGGCCTTATGCGGTAATCCCTAACCCCGGCCATCTCAGCCACCTTATCAGCCCACACACCGGCCGCGTTGACGACGACGTCGGCCTCGAGCACGCCCCTGTCGGTCACGACGCCCCTCACGGCGCCGCCCTCCACGATGATGTCCCTCACCCTGGTCCCTAGAAGGAACTTAGCGCCGTTAGCGGCTGCGTTCTCCGCAATGGCTATTGCGGCCTTCATAGGGCTGATCAGGCCGGCCGTCTTCGCCAGCAACCCGCCGACATTGTCGGGGTTGACCGCGGGCTCCACCCCGATGAGTTCCTCCCTATCAACGAACCTCACTCCCGGCACGCTGAGCCTCCTGGCCACATCAACGTACTTGCTGATACGGCCCAGCTCCTCCTCAGTCCTAGCGACTATGACCTCACCGGGCCACCTAGAAGGTATGTCGAGCTCCCTAACCCAGTCATACCAGAGCCTGTGACCCCTCACACAGAGCCTCGCCCTCACAGGCCACCTGTCCGGGTCCTCCTCATGGCATGGGTGAATGATCGAGGTGTTCGCCTTAGTCACGCCCCACCCCACATCTGGCTCCTTATCAACCACCACAACCTCGAGGCCCTCGAACCTCGTCAACCACCTCGCCACTGACACACCTACAATCCCAGCACCAACTACAACTACTCTCCTCAATCGAGATAACCTCGGCCGTGCCAAACCTTGCTTATGTGCCTAAAACTCTTCACCCCGCACGAATCACGAAATGTTCCTGCTTCCAGGACTCAACCGACGCATAAGAAGACAGGAAGGATTGGACAGATCCAGTGCTGCTGATTTTCGTTACGTGATATGTTTTGATGAGAATACTTATTTTGCCGTCATTAATACTCATTCACAAGGGAGTCTCCTTAATGAAGATCTGGATAGTAGCCCTAATCGCCGCGTTAATCATTTCTTATCAACTAGTCCATGCTACTGTTGCTGGCGGTGTACCATCTCTTTCGCTCACATGGGAGGCCAGCGTGAGCGATAGGGGCGGTTTTGTAGCTGTGTCCAATAACGGTAGTATTGTTGTAGCGGCTTTCTCCGGCTCGATTAATGATGTCGTGAAGTTCTTTGATAAGGAAGGTAATCAAATTGGTTACTACTCTCTCTCAGGCTCTCCCATAGGGGTGTCCCTTAGCTATGATGGGGCAAGGGCTGCTGTGGGGGACGGGAATTATATACACATCTACGATTATGATCCAGGCCCCCATCGATTCGTCAACTCGAAGAATATCAGCGCAGGAGACTCTGTCCTGTTAGGCATGCCGAGGGAAGATCCCGTCATTGTGGCTTATGTTATCCAAAGGTCTTATGGGAACCCGGAGCTACACATCTATGACATTGCCCAAGATCAGGATCAGTCCGTGACCATTTCTAACGGCGGTAGCATAACTATGTTAGCGATAGCTGATAGTATGTACAAGGAT
>JALSOP010000119.1 GCA_026986435.1 Desulfurococcales archaeon
CACCACCGGCTCCCGGAGCGTTACCCAAGCGCCTGATTTCCTCGAGGACGCGCTTACTGAGTAACTCGGCCACGGCCACTCTCATGTACCTCGGGTCACCAAGATTCAGGTCCCTCCACGCGTACGCTGGCCTGGCTGCCTCCAGCACGGCCTTAACCCTCTCTCCTCCGAGCGGGTTCCTCGGGGGCTCAAGGCCCTCCAGGAGTTTCAGTATGTGGAGAGCTGTTGCTCCTTGGGTATTCGGGGGCATCTCGTAGATTACCCAACCTCTGTAAGTTGTTATTAGGGGATGACCTTTCTCCGCATCATACGACCTCAGGTCATCTAGGTTGAGGGGGCTACCCCTCGATGAAGCGTACTCCGCCATCGCCTCAGCTATGGCGCCCTCGTAGAAGCTCCTCGGGTCCTCAGCTATGAGCTCAAGCGCCTTAGCCAGTCTCGGGAACCTGATGAGCGAGCCCTCAACCACCTCAGCCACCAAGTACGTCTGCCTCGAGCCGGGGTCAGCTGCTAGTTTACCCTCGGCAGCCTTGATACCCTCGGCGAACGTTCTCGAGGCGGGGAAACCGTCCCTAGCAAGCCTTACTGCAGGACTGACGAGCTCGGCCCAATCAAGTGAGCCAAGCACCTTCCAGAGCTTATAAAGTCCAGCAACCATCCCCGGCACAGTAATCGCCTCGGGACCCCTCAGTCGGTGCCCTCTCTCAGCCTCTAAGCCCGCTGGCGAGTACCCGGAGCCGTTCACGAAGTAGACTCCATCAGTCGGGACCTTCACTAACGCGAAGAAGTCACCACCTAATCCCCCGAGATGGGGGATCGTCACAGCCAGGGCAAAAGACGCTGCGATGGCAGCGTCGACGGCGTTACCGCCTCCCCTAATAATATCAGCTGCCACTGTTGATGCGTGGGGTTCCTCCGTAGCGACTGCCGCCCTCTTCGACCACGCTACGTAGTGACTCAAACGGTCTCCCAACCTAGTTGCTACGCGTGGTTATTGACGATAACTACCTGGCCACGGGATTCTTTATGCTAAGTAAATCTGTTTATGTAATTTTTTCTACTGTATTACGATGTATTACACAGAGTTATTAACAAATACAGAACAATCTTAACGAGGACAAACACTTGACCAGATCCTCCAACGTTTGGGAAACTTCGGAGGGAGAGGTCAGGAGGCCTGGCAAGTCCAGATAACAATGCCGTACCTAAATAACACAGGCAATAGGGACGCTGGATTGGGGGTATCTTTGTCTATGTACTATACAAAAAGGAGTAGCACGTGCAACCAAAGAAAACCTAAAAACCGCCTCATTAAGGAATCAACGGGCCCGTCGTCTAGCCTGGTTAGGACGCCGCCCTCACACGGCGGAGGTCCGGGGTTCGAGTCCCCGCGGGCCCACCAAACTTATATACCGCTTTCTAATCCAAGCATATAGATAAGGGAGTTTTATGTGCATCAGGATTTACCAATATATCACATTACATCCAGATATGAATATCGAATTTGAAGTTGCTGGAGATTGTGGACCCTAAGCTAGTAGACCTATTCAAGACAGACCAGGAGACCAGATTCTATAATTACGAAGCCCTGAATATGACCTGATATTAGTCTCGGGGTCAATGCCATTCATGGCAGCATCGAACACCCAATAGTGCGTTCTACGAGAAATCCTAGAATTCAGCTTATATGTCAAACACGATATCGCTCATCGCACTCTCTACACAAATAGTGGTGAAGTAGACTCTCACAGCCATTCCTTTTGTTCACCGCAAGTCTTGAGTTTCCTTATTCTGTGCTGCGTATGCGTCGAATGGTAGATGCTATGAGCGCAATTTAGAAGATGAGCAAGAAGAGTGGTACTGGTATGTATACGATGTTGTTCTTGGTTTTTAGGGTGTCCTTTGTTAGAACTATTTTACCTGGCTCTGGGATTATGTGGGCTGGTGTTCTCCTGTATTTTGCCTCTATTATGAACCGGTAGCTCCGCCCTCGCTTTTTGATGCAGAGCACGAAGTCCGTCTCTTTTTCTTTGCCGTTATGCGGGCTCTTCCTGTACATGAGTACCTTTACGTAGTCTACTGATGGAACCCTCTCGAATAGCTGTTGGGATAGTAGAAGGTGTGAGGCCACGATACTCTCGACTAGTTGACCCTTAAAGTCTTTCCTGGAGACCAGCTTCTTGGAAGCGTCGAATGGGTCTGGGATGTTTCTTAGGTAGCTGTAGAGAGAATGGTAGATAAATGGGTCTAGTACA
>JALSOP010000120.1 GCA_026986435.1 Desulfurococcales archaeon
TGAGATCAAGTCGACTGAGAAGGGCTACACTATAACGACCCCTGAGGGCGTGATATACTCGCCAGTGCTTAAGCCTAAGCTGATAAGCATACTAGAGTCGGCAGTAGTGCCCCGCGTGTTCACGCCCTACGCGCTGGGCTGGCGCGTGCTGGCTGGTTGGATGGTCGGCTTCCTGTGGGGGTACTACGGCATAGTGCTGGCCACACCCGAGATAGGCTTTAACATCGACTTCATGATCCCAGTCATACTGCTGCTCAATTACGCCATATACATGATGGGTAACGTGCTAAGCAAGCTGACGACCCCGAACATGGAGACACACGTCCTTACTGCGAAGGCGGTGAACCCACCAACAATAACGGCGATCCCGACAGTGGGCCCGCTGGGGATGAGCCCAGTAGAGGCGGCCAAGCTAGAGAACATACCGATACAGGTGAAGGTGGATAAGGAGGCCGTGAAGACCCTAGAAGAGATAAAGGAGACGCTAGGGGTAGACACGCACGCAGCGGCAGAACTACTGGCCAGCGCCCACCTCCTGAGGCTCTACAGGCAAAAGATAGCGAGTATCCTAGCGAGGATAACCCCGTTAATCGAGGCAGAAAGAGTGACCACAAGGATCGAGTTGCTGCGGCTGGCCGTGCCGAGGCTGATCATAGTGCTGCTGATCTTCGGCCTCGGGCTACTGATGGGTTGGGCCCTAGGGGGTGGCAACATTGTCTTCGCTCCTGCGGGCCCGTAACCTTGTTTTTGTTACTGTCCTGGCTGACGCCCTAACTACCCTATATGGTGTGTACGTGCTGGGGCTGAGGGAGGCCAGCCCTATAACGGCGCTGGGGCTGAGCGTGCTGGGCCCAGCCTACTTCCTGGCCCAGGGCCTGATACTCTACACCATAGTGAGGGTGTGGGAGAGGGTGGCGGGGGCAGCGGCCTACGCCATACCGATGCTGCAGTGGCTCGCA
Source organism: Desulfurococcales archaeon (assembly GCA_026986435.1). GTDB lineage: Archaea > Thermoproteota > Thermoprotei_A > Sulfolobales > NBVN01 > WAOK01. Next base: position 960 of record JALSOP010000120.1, read on the forward strand.
GCCTGGATGAACCTGGGGTGGATACTCAGGGTGATAGTGTGGAAGCCGTAGCAGTAGCTGGGGCATGGGGAATCGCAGTCGCAGCAGCTACACTCACCTTCATTAAGGTTTATGAGAGAGAAGGGAGCTTCAGGAAGGCCCTAACCTACGCCCTGGTGTTGCTCAAGATATTTGCGACAGTGTACTGGCTAAGCGGGCTTGACCGCCCCCTACTCAAGGTATACTACATAACAGGCGGTAAGGTAGTGTGGAGCGGAGCAATAACAGCAAACATAACAATAATTCTGGCGCTGGCCATGACTACAGTACTTATTAACACCGCAACAATAAACCGCCTCCTAACACTCACGCGAAGGTAACACCAAACCAATACCACATTTTCATCTAATTTGATCTGTGGGGGAGTAATTCCTCTAGGACTTCCTCAGGTTTTAGCCACCTTATATTCTCAAGTTGGTTTACTTGGTTCCCGAGGCGTTCGTCTCTAGTAATGAACGCATCACAATCAGCGCTCAGTGCTGATGCTATGTGGAGGGCGTCGTTTGATTCCACATTAAGGTCCTCCATTATGAGGGCAGCTTTCTTCCACACAGTCTCATCCCTCGGCACTATCAGGTGAACCCCGTAGTCGTCAAGTATCTTGAAGACCTTGTTAATTGCGTCCCTTCTCTCCTCCTTTGTTAGTCTCCTATTCCTCCTGTTCCTCAATATCCAGTCAAGGGTCATCCCTCTCTCCAGCATTTTGAAGGAGAAAATCCTCTCCTGCTCCTTATCAATCAGTTCCAGAACAACCATGTAGGAGGTGAAGATCTCGACCCCAGCAGAGCCGAGAGCCTCAAGCATCTTTCTAGAGGACTCACGCCTCCCCCACATAACATCAAGGAAGACATTAGCGTCAACAAACACCGACCGAAGCAAACCCCGCTCACCGCTTCTTCTTTCTCCGCTTCTTCAAGGAGCCCCGAGGCCTCACAGGCTTCACAATCTTAACATGCCTCAACCTCCTCCCCCTCTTAGACCTCCTCTTAACAACCTTCTTAGCCAACAAACCCCCCACAAAAACATACACAACAAGAAACTATAACTCAACCCTCACATTCGCCCACCTCCCCCTCCCTACTTGCATCACCTCTAGAGATCCTTAAGTGGGGGCTTACGACCCGAGCCAGGGACAACCAAATGAGCTGCACCAAAGCACAGCTCTTGACCCTACTGAGGAAGATTAGGCGGGAGCTAGACGAGTGCGGGGACATC
>JALSOP010000121.1 GCA_026986435.1 Desulfurococcales archaeon
AAGGAGGGCGTCTGGTGAGGAGACCGTTGTGAAGGCGATAGAGAAGTCGAGGGAACTTATTCAGGAGGCGCTGGCCCGCGGGATCCCGGTAATAGGGGTCCTGAAGAGGAGCTTCTCAAGGGACATAGTGGTCGCTGAAGGCCTAGGGCCTGAGCTGACTGATAGGGCCCTCATGAGCGCCGTGCTGGAGGAGGGCGAGTACTTCGTCGCCGGCACGTATAGGGAGATCTATGAAGGGTTCCGCCCCAACGCGCCGAAGGAGCTCGGGTGGAGGATCGAGTGGCTTAGGTGGGTCTCCAACGACGATCACTTCGGCGGCGTCGTGGTGGCTTTCTACCGCCCGCACCACGTCCTCTTCCCCGCCGCCACTAAGGTAGAGGTTGCGCTACCCATCGGCATTGACGTGGGCGAGGTCCTGGCAGGCCTGGCGGCGGTCAGTGAGTCCACAGGCCTCCCGGCGCCGATAGACTACGTCGATTCCCTTTCCAGGGTGACCCCAGAGACAATATACACGGTGTACCAGCTCCTCCTCAATAAGCTCAGCTCCGCCGGGCGTGAGGTAGCTCAGATACTGCTGGCAATAGTAAACCCGCAGAAGCTTGGCCCGCTGGGCTTCATAACCTAGCCCCGTTTGTGGGTCCGCCGGGAGTCGCCAAGTGTCACCAGCCGCTCCCGGCATAGTTCTTTTTCTCTCAAAAGACCTTGTTCTTCTTGACTGGCCTGACTCACTCAGGCGATAGCGGCGGCCCTAGCTCGGCGTTGAGGACCTTGATGTCGATGCTGACCGGTGTTCCCTGGAGGACCTCGCCTTTCGGGTACCTCGCGTGGTACTCTATCGGGATTATTGACTCCGCCGCTACCTTCATCCACACCACCAGGTTGCCTGTGTCGGTTGTGAAGCTCACGTTGTAGATGTGCATCACCACACCGGTTCCCGGGTACTCCTCTGTGCCTAGGTACGTCATCCTCACCACTCCCTCATGGTAGAGGAGGTCGTCCGATGATGTGAAGTGCTCTGTCTGCTTCTCGCCCAGGTATGAGAGGGCCTGAACGCCCTCTAGCGGCTCTAGGAGCGTCGTTAGCTGGAGGTTTAGCCATGGGCCGAGGTGCTGGATGAGGGAGTATGCCTCTGGGGAACCGTCGACCACCGGATTGCACTTACTCGCCTCATCAGGGCTGAGGAGCGGTTGTGAGCTGCTCCACCGCCCTTGGTTGCCGGGGTCGCTGCTCTCGATCACCGCCCCCAGCACATCGTGCTGTGCCCCGTGCGGGGTCGCGTGGATATCAAAGCGTATTAGTGGGGGGTTGTTGAATGCCCATATCATGCTGGCGTTGGGGAGGTAGACCGTCGCGTTGAACCAGTACCCGTCATCGAAGACGTACTGTGTGTTCAGTATGAGGGCGTCGCTCACGTCCCGCTCAACGTATTCGCCGTTGAAGTAGTTGTAGCAGGTGGCTGTGTAGGGGCCGCGGCTCATTCTCCATGAGATAACGAAGTTCGAGGACTCGTCCCCAACGCTTAGGTTGAACACGGCCCTAATGCTGTGAAAGTCCATGAACGACCCGTTAACGTAGACAGGGGATTCACGAGGTAGCTCAGGCGGCTCCGAAGTGAGCCACAGGCCACCTACCTCATCGGTAATGGCCCACGCATTACTCTGCGGAACAGCCCCCTCATCGGTCGTGGTGGTGATCCCTGACGTGGCTGTGTAGTATGTGCTTGTTGTGTGCCCTGCGGGCGGTCCCGAGGTCGTTGTGGTCGTGGCCGTGTCGATGGCCGGTGTCCCGCCTATCTTTGGTGTTAGGGTGAGCGCTGCCCCCACAGCGACCACAGCAATTACTGCTAAGGCGATTGCCTTGCTTATTATGGACATTGCATACTGCACCTTAGCTGAATATTCTATTAGTGATTAATAATCGTTAGGATGACTGGCCCAATATCGCAGGCCCGCATTGAGGACTCTGCAAACGATGGCAAATAAAAACGGGGTCTAAGTGAGTTACGTGTTATGGATGATCAGGCAATCCCTCACTGTCCTTACTTCCTGCGCGTGGCTATGAGGGTAGCGAGTGATGCTATGAACGCCAGCGCTGCCAGCGCTGTTGCGGCGTAGAGTGCTGGTATGTGGGGTGCGTACGACTCACTCACCCTCTTAACATCGATCACAGCACTTCTTAGGTCGGTTATCTCACCGCTTATGGTTGTTAGGCCCTGCTTTACTTCGTCAAGCTTAGCGCCGCTCTCCTTCACAGCCTCATTAACGACGCTCAGGTTCCCGCCGAGCCCCTCCATCTCTTCGGCTAGCGATGCGTAGGTCACGTTGATCGTTCCGAGGAGGTCCTCAGCAACGGACTTGATCGCTGAGGTGAGGTTAGCCACGCCCTCCTCGACAACGCTTTCTGTGAGGGCCCTCAGGCTCGAGAGGTCGGCCCTGATCCCTTGAAGCGAGTTACTGATCTTGTTGAGTCCCTCATGGGTCGGCGAGCCCTGCAGGATCACCTCGGCCTCAGCGACGGTCTCCCCGTTGGGTGCTACGGCCTTGACCAGGTGCCTGCCCCCGGGTATGTAGTCAGGCACCGTTATGTTGGCTGATAAGTCGCCGTTCGGGGATGTGATAGCGGTGGTTATGGTGTTGTCGTTTATGCTTATGGCCAACGGGCTCGAGGACGGCCCTCCCGTCATGTTTATGATTAGCCAGCGGGCGCCGCCGCCCTTCTCTGCTGTTGCCGAGAGGTTAGGCACGACAGTTATCGTTAGTTCGCCGTAGTACTTCCCCTCTGAGTAAGCAACTATTCTGTGCTCTCCCATCGGTATGTGGGGCACGGTGATGGTTAAGTTGATCCCTCCTCCCTGTACGGGCCCCTCGTATATTACTTGGTTGTCGAGCGATACAGTAATGTTCACGCCCTTCGCGCCTGCCACAGTTATGCTGACCTCGTCCCCAACCTTCACGGTCTTCTCAGTGGTCTCTATGGTGAGGGGCTTGACCGCCGCCCACACCACCGCGTTGTAGAGTATGTTCTTTGCGTCATCCGTCCAGTCCTCCATGTTCGTCCACTGCTCCGGGGCTAGGCCGGCCAGGAGCACCCACCTCGTGCCAGCATCCGTTACCTTAATACCTATGCCGCCGCCCTTCACACCCGCTGTCTCGGCCCCTATGGAGGCTATTGTCTCGCCTCCCCACTTCTCGAACCAGGCGAAGTCGTAGTCGCCTCCCTCTATGAGGGGTATCTTCTCGCCCACCCCGTAACCCTTGAGTATTGGGTGTTCTTTCTCGACGACGTAGTACACTATCCCCTTATCGAAGTCGGCGCCGATCAGGGCCGGGTCCTTCTCGTAGTAGTAGAGCAGGCTTATCCCGTACGGGTAGGCCCTCATGTACCTGTACTCGAAGTAGTTGCTGAGGAAAACCACACCCATCCCCCTTTCCTCGGTAGCGTTGAGCACCTTCTCGAACTCCTCCTTATTCGGCCAATAGTCGTATGACCCCATGTACTGCCCGGCTATGATGAGGACGTCGAAGCTGCGGTTCATTATCGCGTCGAGGAGCTTCTCCCAGTCATCGAAGGGCTCGGCGTACCACCCCCTGCTGGTCAGGAACTTGCTTATCTGGTTGCCGAAGTCAAGCATCACCGCGGCCCTGGGGGCAGCTGTTAAGGTGATGCTTGAGTGAGTGACCTCGCCGGCGGATACGGTCACGTTGAATGCCTTGACGAAGTAGCCGGGCGCGTACGCCTTAAGCTCGTACTCACCCTCAGGTAGCCAGAGCCTGAACCACCCTGTCGAGTTCGTGAACACCTCCACCGGCTCCCCCTCGAGGTATACTCTAGCCCCCTCCACCGGCTTCCCGGTATCGCCAGCAGTCACTACCCCCTCGACCCAGCCGAACGGCTTCCTCGCTAAGCCTATGGTTAGCTCCGTGTAGTACTCTGGCGCGACCACCGCCTTCTCACTCTTCTCTGCCTCCTCAGCCGACGGCGCTATGCTGGCTGGGTCGCCGCCGACTGAGTAGATGAGGGCGTTGAACAGGAGCCTCCTAACCCCTTCGGAGTACTGGCAGTCAGCGCCCTTCTCCATGTACCTGTTCCACTGGTAGGACCCGCCGACGCTTAGGTATACCCACCTAACCCCGTCGCCCTCCCACACAGCCACTGAGGCCCCGTAGTCCGTTGTCCCAGCGTAGAGCCTTGCAAGGACCTGTAGCTTGCCGGTCGGGTCCTCGAAGGCTGGGTAGGCGGCGAAGTCGGCCCTGTCGGTTGGGGAGGTCGCCACCGGTATCTCCGAGTCCTCGCCCAGGCTTATGCCGTAGAAGATGGGGTGGTCGGGTGCTGTTACCTTAAGGGAGGCGCCCTGGACGTAGTCCTGTACCCTCGACGTGGGGGCTGGGTACCCCTTCGATGTTATGGCTGTTGAGTACTTGCTCATGAGGTACCCGGCGAAGGAGTAGTAGTCGCCCCACGCGTCTAGCAGTATTAGGGATGTCCCGTTCTTCGTTAGTTCATCCACTAAGGAGGCCCAGTAGGTCTCGCCCGGGTCCGTGCCGACGTAGTTTATTATGAGGGCGGAGAGCCCCTCCGGGATATCCTGGTTCGGCGCGATTATGTCTATGGCGTAGGATGGGTAGCCGTAGTACATGAGGGCTGACTTGATGTCCTTGCCGTAGTCCTCAGGTGAGTAGGTCAGGATGCCGACGTGCCAGGTAGTGTTTGCCTTAAGGGCTGTCACGCCAGGGCCTATGAGGACCTGGTACTCCCTAGTAACCATACCGGGCGCCTCAACAACCACCTTGTAAGTGCCTGGCGGGTACCCCTTAAGGGTGGCTGTGCCGGACGAGTCAGTGAGGTTCCACACGCCTGCCGACGGTATGCTCACGTTAGCCCCTACTATTGGGTCTCCCGTGAGCTCGTTCCTAACAGTGACCTCTAGGACGACGGGGGTGGTTGATGGGTAGAGCCTGAAGTCCACGATGGTTGTCTCGTTCTCGTCCACCTCCACCAGCTCGGTCACTGGGTAGTAGCCGCTGGCGCTGACCCTCACATGGTACCTGCCCGGTAGGAGGGATATGCTGAAGCCCCCGTCCGGCCCTGTCCTCGCTGTGGCACCCGTCTCGAGCACCTCAACAGTTGCCCCACCTATGGGCTCCCCTGTCTCCTCGTCGAGCACGGCCCCCGCTAGGGTGCCGTTGAGTATCTTCACCTCCACTGTAGTCTCGTAGTGAACGTACCCGAACCTATCGATCACTACCCTGTAAGTTCCGGGGTCGAGGCCTACCTTGAAGTAGCCTGACCCATTAGTGAGGACGTTGGCAACGAGTTCCCCATCGAGGGTGTAAACGCTGACGTTCGCCTTCGCCACCGGCTCCCCACTATAGGTATCGATCACCCTCCCACTGACGCCGCTTATCTTGGCGAACTGGAGGGCTGTGAGGACGGCCGCGTATGCGTCGACCCTGCCCCACCCGTACCTCGTGTCCTGCCCCGGCTTACCGAGGTCGACGGAGGAGAGGGCGAGGACCTTATAGACGAGTTCGGGGAGGTCCTGAGGTGGTGACTCGTACCACTTGGTGGCCTGGAGTATGAGCGCTATCACGCCGGCCACGTGGGGTGTGGCCATTGAGGTGCCTGACCACGCCTCGTAGCCCCCTCCGGGTACTGAGGAGATAATGTGCACTCCTGGGGCGCTGAAGTCCGGCTTTATGTAGGTGCTGGGGTAGGTGTTGTTGAAGGGCCAGTCGGCGGGCGGGTTAGGCCAGTTAACAACCATACCGCCAGAGAAGTAAGCGGGCTCATCATCTTCATCGGTTGCCCCCACAGCGAAGACTCCCCATATGTTGCCGGGGTTGTCGATCGTCCCCGGCCCCGAGTTGCCTGCGGCGGCGACGGGGATTACGTTCGCCATGAGGGCGTGCTTTATTGGCTCGAGGAACTCGTTCCCGAAGTAGTTCCTGGCCCCGAAGCTCATGGATATTATGTTGGCGGGCTTCCCTGTGTAGACCCTCTGCCCTGTCTCAACATCTATGTAGTATGGGTCGACGGCCCACTCTATGCCTCCGATGATCTGTGCGAATGTCCCCCTCCCGTACGGTAGGACCAGCCCGTGCATCAGTGTAGCACCCGGCGCCACACCGATCACTATGTTCTTCCCGTCCCCACCCAGCACTGTCCCGCTTGTGTGGGTTCCGTGGCCCTGGGTGTCGTGGGGTGCTGACGGCACGGGGTTACCGGCTGAGTCGAACTCCATCCAGCCACCGGGGTAGTAGGGGGAGTTGGGGTCGAGTGTCAGCATCTTCCCCCTCAGGGCCTCATGGGAGATATCTACACCGGTGTCGAGAACCGCCACCCTGACGCCGGTGCCGTTATAGCCCATATCCCAGACCTTCTCAGCCTCTATCTTGTCTATGCCCCAGGACCTCACCCTACCGCCCTGCGCCGGCTCCGGGTTCGTTGGCTCCCTCAGCTCGATCACGTAGTTAGGTATGACCTCCCTAACAGCAGGGTCTGAGGCAATCCTGAGGAGGGAGTCGCCCGGCACCCTGGCCACGATCGCGTTAGTGATCCAGAACCTGTTGAGGACCTCTCCCCCAAGGGACTTGATGAGTCTGACCACGGGCTCCTGCGTGCCCCTGGCCCAGTACCTGAGGGCCCCAATAACAGCGTTTCTGCCCCCGACTGACCTCTCCGTTAGGAGGTACTCATCCGGCGCCTCCCTAAGGAGTACGACGACCTCGACCGGCTCCTTACTGCTTAGGGCGCTCATCAGCTGCGGCGCTATCTTCTTGACGGCATCATCTTCGCCTGTCTGGGCGGTCGCCGGGGTTATGAGGGGTGCCACTATGGCAACTATTACCGCTAAGGCTAGTGCTCTCAAGATGAAGGACTTACGCATTATTCGCACCTTAACCAAATAGCTGATCGGCGACTAAAAAGGATCTGTGGCGGGTGTTTCCCGGGCTTATTACGAACAAAAACTATTGTTCGGAAACCTACTTCTTCCTGAACACAGCGAAGCCTATCCCGATCCCTATCAGGAGCCCCACTATCGCCGTAGCGGTGAGCGCTGTCGGTGAGGCGACCTCCTTAATAGCTGTCGTGGTCGTGGGGACTGAGGTAGTCTCCGTAGTTGTTTGGGTTGTGGTGAGCGTCTGAGTTGTCGTGACTGTTTCGGTCGCCGTTGTCGTCTGCGTCTGTGTTGTCGTGACGGTCTCCGTCTTGGTGACCTCATGAGTCGTTGTCTCCGTCGTCGTCTCCGTGGTTGTTGAGACCACTATCTGTGTCTCCGTGGTTGTTGTGGTGAGTGTCTGTGTCTGCGTCGTTGTCTCCGTCACCGTCTGTGTCTCGGTCACAGTCACGGCGTAGGGAGGGAGACCGGAGACCGTGGCTATGTGCTCCTCAGGTATCCAGTGGAGGGCGGTGATCCCCGGATCGGTTATTATCGGGGTCACGAACTCCGTGTCCAGTGTGGCTGTTGTTAGGTTAAGGCCTGACCTACTCACTGCGGGGAAGGCCAGGGAGGCGTTAACGTCGATCGGGAACTCCTGCTTCGTCCACTTAAGGTTCGATGGCCCTGACAGGAACTGCGGTGTTAGCTTGGCCACCATCATGTCCAGGCCGCCTGCACCGAAGGAATCGACCTTGCCAGTGATGTAGGCGTTGCCCTCGTCGTCAGCGGCTACGGCGTAGGCGAACTCCGTGTAGGGGCCGCCTAAGTGGACGAAGCTCTTCAGGCCGCCGCCCTCCTTAATCACCGCAACGAACGCGTCTCCCTTGCCCTGATCACCTGTTATGTAGGAGTACGTGTAGCCGGCGACATATATGTCGCCGTTGGGGGCTATGTCCAGCCCGTAGGGGAAGTCGTTGTCGGGGCCACCAAATATTATTAGCCACGCGATTCCCTGCCCCGGCACGTACTTCCCCACGAACGCGTCGTACTTCCCGGCGCCTGCGCTCATCGTGTTACCAGCGAATATGACTGACCCGTCGGGGCATGGCTTGATCGCCTGGATAGCGTCTGCCGAGGGCCCGCCGATCGCCACGGCCCACTGTATCCTCCCATCCGGGCCCAGCTTCACGAGTAGCCCGTCATAGGATCCGGCCCCTGCACTCGATGTCTGGCCGCCCACGTATATGCTACCGTTGCTGTCCACGGCAACCGCCCACCCGAACTCGTAGAGGTCACCCCCTATCCTCTCAGCCCACTCAAGCCTCCCGTCGGGCGCGAACTTAGCGACGAGGGCGTCAAGCTTGCTGGCGTTGAAGCCCATGGTGTAGCCGACAGCCACCAGTGACCCGTTGCTGTCGACGGCGGCGCTCCAGAATGCGTCCAGCTTATCGCTCCCCACGTACTGGATCCACTCAGTGTTCCCGTACTCGTCGAGCTTGGCGACTATCCCGTCCACGGAGCCTGCGCCGAAGGACCTCCCCATACCTACGACGTAGACGCTGCCGTTCTCATCGATCGCGACACCCCTCAGGTTATCGCTCGATGAACCCCCTATAGTTGCCGCCCACTTGAGTGCCCCGTCCTTACTCATCACGGCCACCAGCCCGTCGCTGGAGCCGGAGCCGAAGCTGCTCGTCTCACCCACTGCCGCAACTGTGTCCCCCTTTACAGCGATCCCGAACCAGCCCTGATCATCGTCTAGGCCGCCGATTGTGGCGAACCATGACCCCCCGTCCTCTGCCTGACTAATTATGTGTGAGGCCGGTAGCGCCGATAATGCTATGAGAACTATTAGGGCACCGATCCATTTCATGGCTAATACCTCGTTGATCTAGGCTCTCCGCCTCCTAATAAGAATTGCTTTAATGTGCCTTATCCAAACGAATCAACCATATTTACTTACCTGAATCAAAAATGGTTTTTTATGAGATCACGGTTGCGTGACTAAAAAGGTTTGAGACCGTTAAGCGAAAGGCTTTGTCAGACTCACTTTCCTTATGAATATATAAGGTGCTTTAGTTGGTAGTCTTACCTCCCACCACCTGACCTTGTGGATGGTCTTGCCTACTGCGTCGATGTTCTTGAGTAGCTCGACCATCTTCCCCGCTATCCTTATCCTCGTCGTTATTGTGCCGACGACCTCCCCGTTCTTAACTACCAGCGCCGCGTCCCTTGTTACTGTGGAGAATATGCCCTCGACGTATGACTGGAACCTGGTGTACCAGTTATTGTTTATTATGATGCCGTTCCCGAGCTCCCTGGCTAGGTCGTCTATGCTTGCGTCCGCCATGTCGCCTGCCTCTACCCGGAGGGCCCAGGGGTGGGGGAATACCCAGCCCGCGTTCCCTGTTGATTCTGTGCCCATCTTCTTCGCTGTTGCGGTGTTG
>JALSOP010000122.1 GCA_026986435.1 Desulfurococcales archaeon
CCATATACTTCGCACTCAAGGTCGGGGCCAGGCCAAGAGGCTCGTCACTGGACGACCTCGTGAACGCCCGCCACAGGGCCCACGGGATGGGTGTGTTGCTCGAGCTTGAGGACGAGCACAGAGTAATGCAGGTGCGTGTGAGGAAGCCCTTCGGCAAGCCGGCAACGTACTCTTTGAAGGTGCTGGACAAGCTAAGAGGGAGGGTTGTTGACGCTGCGAACTCACAGACGGGGGTCAGGTCTAGGCTCGAGCACTACCTAGGCGTGAGCGTCGACACGGTGGTGAGGACATCGATAATAAGGCAGGGTGAACTCACCAGACTCCTCATGGAGCAGCCCAGGGACAGGCTGGAGACCATTGACAAGATACTCGGGCTCGACACCTACCAAAAAGCCTACGAGAAATTCAACGACCTCGTTCAGGTAGGCACAGCCAGCGGAGCAACCTACAGGGTAACGGAGAGGAGGGCGGTCGCTAGGGAGGCGGAACGTGTTAAGGCGAGGATCGAGGAGCTGAAGGAGAGGGTTAGGGCGAGGCGCAAGGAGATAGGGCAGAAGGTCGTTGAGAAGAAGCAAAGGGAGGCCCGCCTAAAGAAGCTAAGGAGCGAGCTCGACGCGGTTAGGGCAGAGGTCGAGGCCCTCCGCAAGAAAGCAGAGGAGGCGGCGGCAATACGTAAGCAGATCGAGGACAGGGAGGCCAGGCTGAGAACGATAGCGGCAGAGCTCCAGAACATCCGCAAACAGAGGGAAAACATTGAGAAGAGGGTGAGCGAGCTCGCCGAATTCGAGAAGCTGGCGGACGCCCTCCCCGTTCTCAGCGAGGCTTCGAAGCTAGTCAACGAACTGAGAACCCTCGAAGAGGAGCTAGAGCAGCTCACGGATCGCCTAAGGAGCGCCGAGACCCTCTGGTCCACGGCGGCGAAGCTGGCAGGCGATCTCGGCATAAGCCCGGAGGAGGCTGAGGCCGAACTGCGGGCTGCTGAGGACATGCTGCAGGAAATGATCGAGAAGAGGCAGGGAGTAGCGGCTTCGCTAGAGAACTCGAGGAGGCGGAGGAAGGAGCTGGAGGCCGAGCTAGCGGACATAACCAAAAACGTAGAGGAGGCCCTCAAGAGAGCTTCTTCTGTAGCAGGTCAGGGATTCGGGAGCGTGGCCGAGGCGTATGAGGCCATAAATAAGAGGCTGGCCGAACTGGAGGCCGAGATCGAGGAGATCGGTGAGGCGTTGAAGAGGGTGGCTGAGGAGAGGGCAGCCCTCACCGCCATGGCGGAGGAGGTCAAGAGGAAGATTTCCCTGCTTAGGCCAGGCATAATGCGGTGTCCCCTATGCGGTCATGACCTGAGTAGGGAGCGGGCTGAGGAGCTTAGGAGGGGTTACGCACAGGAGCTAGAGGAGATAACTGGTTCATTAGCCGAGCTTCGTAAGGCGGAGGCGGACCTCGAGAGGAGGATGGCTGACGCAAAGAGTGAGAGAGAACACCTGCACAAGCTGGAGAGGATGCTTGCCGAGGCCAGACCCCTTGAGGAGAGGGCATCAGATATCAAGGCGGCCATAACGAGGCTATCAGACGAGGAGGTCGCGGCTGAGTCAGCGCTCAACGAGCTCAGCAACAGGATAGCGGCGCTGAGGGAGAAGGTCGAGAAGCTCTCGAGGCTCTCTAAGACCATGGAGAGGCTCCACGGACTGCTCGGAAAGCACCCGTCAGAGACGGTGATCGAGGAAATGAAGGGGGAGGTGGAGAGCATTAAGCAAAAGCTTGAGGAAAGGCGCAAGTCCCTCGCCAACACACTGGCAAGGGCGTCCGAGATTCTCGGCAAGGAGGTCCATGAGGGAGAGATAATTGAATTATATGGTAAGGCGGTGGCCCCCGAGGCAAGGGAGGCTGTGCAGAGGATTAGGAGGCTTAGGGAGAAGCTGACCGCGCTGAGGGAGCAGGAAAACCGCCTTGCCTCCGAGGCAGAGATGATTGAGTCGGAGGTGCAGGGTCTGAGGGAGAGGCTGGAGAGCCTAAGGGAGTTCCTCAAAAGCCTGGAGATGAAGGAGGGCCTCATGAGGGAGAAGGAGGGAGAGGTGCTTGAGGAGGAGAAAGCTCTCAGCGCTGTCGAGGCCGAGATAAGGGGTATGGAGGAGGAGGTCGCCGAGAAAGAGAGGGAGATAGAGGACCTGAGTGCGCAGGCCGAGGAGCTGGGCAGGGTTGCTAGGAAGCTCGCTGTGCTGGCCTGGATCAAGGATAACGTGCTCCACAGGGAGAAGGCCCCGGCAATGATTAGGGAGAGGGCTAGGGAGGCTGTGGAGACGCTCCTAACGGACTACCTAGCGAGGCTCGGGATAGAGTTCGACTCCGTGAAGGTGGGGAAGGACTTCAGCATAACCCTAATCCGCGGGGGAGTGCAGGCACCGTTCACTTCACTCTCCGGTGGCGAGAAGGTTGCTCTGTCTATAGCCCTGCTCCTAGCGCTGAGGGCGGCGGTGTTAGGTAGGGCTGCCGGGTTCCTCATACTAGACGAGCCGACCATACACCTCGACAGCGAGAGGAGAGAGCTCTTCGTCGAGCTCCTCAAGGAGTTCCGTGGCGGGAGAATAGTTAGGCAGTTGCTCGTGGTCACGCATGAGGAGAGGGTTGAGGACGCCGCAGACCTGGTGATCAGGGTGATTAAGAGGCCTGGCTCCGACTCGGAGATAAGGTATGTCGGGGTCGGGGAAGCGGTTGGTCAGACAGCGTAAGTATTACCTATGAATCCCGGGGATCCACGTGAGGAGCAATAACAGCTTATTCGGGCATACTGTCCTAATTACTTAGTGGGCGGCCATCTCTTGAACAGATCATTGATAGAGGCTGCTGGGAGAAAGAAGTGGCGCCTCAGGAGTTTCTTCGGGATGACGTCAGAGTTCGCTGAACTACTCAGAACAGCGCTGACGCAGATGTGGGTACCGATCAATGGCGGGCACCCGCCCTCATCGGTTGTCGGAGTCGACGGCTCACTAGTTAGCCTAGACCTAAGGAACATGCTCATATATGCCGTGACGTCTGTCGCGGTCGGTTTTAGGCGGGTGGGGAACGGTTACTCGGAATCCGAGCCCATAGAACTGGCGGATATTGATGTAGTCATAGGTAAGGAGATGGAGAGCGTCACCCACCTAGCGAGGGAGATCCTCGAGGTTAAGGCCCTAAGGGAGGCGATAATCAGGCAAGACCCCAGCCTAGTGCTCGTGGACGGCTCGCTCCTGGCAATCCTAATGAGGCCAGCGCCTGTGCTCGGCAGAGCCTCACTGAGGGAGATGGCTGCCCAGTTCCGCGAGAGCACAGGCATCGACCCCCTAGAGCTCGTGGAGCAGGGCCTGAGAGAGGAGGTTGGGAGAGACAGTATACTTAGGCAGAGGCCCCTCCTTGTAATAGACTCGGTCAACCCCCACGCCCTCAGCGAGGAACTCATTAAGCCTGTCCTGCTGTTCACGTACCTAGAGAAGCTGGCGGCCTTGAGGCAGGCCCTTGATGAGGCCTGGCGGAGAGGGGCAACGGTGGCGTATGTCGCTAAGAGGGGTATCTCTTCCCACTTCTACGACAGATACGTTAGGAGGCTCCTCAAAGAGACTATTGAGACACCGAGGGCGAGGAGGCTCAGCGACATAACTTTCTTTGATCTGGCCGACACGCCGGGCTACGCCGTCCTACCACCGCAGCACGGCGGCGGTGTACATGTCGAGGGAGCCACAGAACACGCTGCCGAACCCCCTAGGGAGCTCGGCTTGCTGGATTTCTACCGAGGTGTAAACATAGCGATCACCTACGTCAAGCTATCACCGACGGCGCCGGCACTGAGGGTCGAGATACCGCTCCGCGGTGGCGACCCCGAGGAGGTAGTGGAGGATGTAGTTGAGGCCATGCTCACGCTCAGCCCTGAGGGGTACCCGTACCCACTCACTGTTGCGGACGCTCACTGCAGAATCAGGCATGAAGACCTGAGGAGGGTCCTTGATTTCTTGGGCATAGGCCCCAGACTCACCGGTAGGGAGGGGATGGGTGTATGGCTCAAGACATGAACCAGAACCGGGCGTACGTTATAGGGGAGGCCACGCACTCATCAATATACTTCATATCGCCAACACCTCCGAGGGTGGGAGAGTACGTTGTTGTGAGGCACCCGGAAGGGGACGTTCTCGCCCTCGTAGAGAAGTCGGTAATGGGTAACCCCCTCCTTCCGCCTGACACGAGATCCATGGACATAGTCGTTACGGCGGTCCGGATGGGTGTAGGTGACAGGCACTACATGCTTGGACAGGCAAAGCTCCTTACGTTCATACGCTCCATAATAGAAGAGGGGGAGCCCAGGCGCCCGAAGACCCCTCCGCCCCCCGGGTCTGAGGTCGTGCCTGCGGATGATTCTGTGCTGGCCATGATATTCGGGAGGCAGAGGAGTGACTGCATCAGGGAGTTAGGGGGGAGGTCGTACAACGTGTGTGTCCGCCTCGGCACCCTACTTGGTTACGGGGGCAGGGTGGAGTACTACGTCAATGTCGAGAGTCTGGTTAGTAGGCACCTAGCGATACTCGCCGTCACAGGCGCGGGTAAATCAAACACCGTGGCGATATTGGCTAGGAGGATCGTTGAGGGCCTGAAGGGCACAGTGCTGATCGTGGATCCTCACTCGGAGTACAGGTCACTGGCCCAGGCAGAGGAGCTGCGGGAGAAGGTACACATAATACCGCCCAGGATACATCCAGCGGCCCTCACGATCGACGACTACTACCAGCTCATAGGCATAGGGCCGGGCGCCAGTAAGCAGCGCCTCTACTTCAAGTTCGCGTATGATGCCGCCAGACACGACGCCGCGCAGGCGAGGACCGACGAGTTCTTCGACCTCCTCTACGAATATGCGAGGAGGATGGCGCTAGAGAACAAATACAGAACACTTGATGGTAAGTGGGCTGACGTCAAGGGAAATGACAGGAACTCAGTAATTGATGTCTTCCTAAAGCTTGACACGTTCCGGAGCAGGTACTACGGCGAGGGTGCCAGGGACTTCACCCTCCTTGATAATTCGGCACCCCACGACCTTGAGGCAATGGTGGTTCCCGGAAAGATAAACGTGCTGCCAATAGGGGAGCTCACTGAGGAGACCCAGGATGTCGTGGCATCGTTCTTCATAAAGAAACTGCTGTACGAGAGGAAAAACTACGTAAACAGCGGTGGGGTAAGGGGGTACCCAGTACCGGTGCTCCTGGTAATCGAGGAGGCCCACACCCTGATACCAGCCAACAGGTCGACGATGACCAAGCAATACGTTGCCAAGGTAGCGAGAGAGGGCAGGAAGTTCGGCGTCGGCATGGTACTCGTGTCACAGAGGCCGAGAGGCCTTGATGAGGAGGCCCTCTCCCAGACGAACAACAAGATAATCTTGAGGATAGTGTCGCCGGACGACCTAAGGCAGGTGAGGGCGGCTAGCGAGAACCTCAGCGAGGAACTCAGCGAGCTCCTTCCCTCGCTCAACAACGGTGAGGCTATAGTGCTCGGGATGATGACGCCCCTTCCGGCCCTAGTTAGGATAGACCTAGCGGACTTCAAAATAGGCGGGACGGACAGGCCCATAGTGCATGAATGGATGAGGTATTCATCGAGCCAGGATAGCTCGAGTGCGTTATGGGGAGGTGAGGACGATACTTTAATGTAACGACTTGTTCGCATAAAGTTTCCTTAAGAACTTAATTATGAAAATAATTGTTGACACAGGAGAATAAAGGAGGGATGAATTAATGAGAATAAGTTATCTCTTTGTGATCATAACGATAACGACTCCCTTCCTAGCCATAGCGATCTCCGCCTCGATGTACCCGGGTTTCAGCCCCTGCAAGAACGCCCTCAGCGACCTCGGCCACGCCACCAGGTCCCCGTCGGCCCCGATCTTTAACCTCGGCCTCACAATAACGTCGTTCCTGCTCATTATCCAGGCGGTCGCGTACCTGTGGGAGAAGGACCACGCGTTGTCAGGGACGCTTCTCTCAGCTGCCTTCTTCCTCCAGCTCGTCGCTGTTTATGATGAGGTATACGGCGTTAGGTTCGATCACTTACATTTCTTAGTGTCGGCGCTCTTCTTCATAGCAATTATCACGTTCCTACTCCTGTACGCGGTGAAGCGGAAGAGGGTATGGGCAGCGATAGCAGTGGTGACAGCGATCGCTGTTTGGGCCCTACACTTCGCAGCAAGGGTACCGCCGGGGGCAGCAATACCCGAGCTTCTGTCGGTGCTCCTGTTCCTCCCTGCTTACGTTGAGCTAATGCTTAGTGGCTGAGATCGGTATCAGCGAGTAACCGCCTCATCACCGATCACTCTCCCCGAAAACTCATCATCCAGTAAGGGAGATGAGGAGGGAGATATAGATTGCTCATAAACGAAGCCAGGGCCAGGGAACTGGGGAACCTATTCGGGAGCGTCGGCTTACGGGGTGTGACGGCCTTCGAGGACGAGGACCCGCAGATGAGGTCAGCGAAAACAATAGAGGCCATATGCCCCGGCACCGCAGCTACGGCGCTCTATACTAACGCCTTGGTGAGCTACATGCTCCCCATGAAGGGGGAGAGGTACTGGGCTCTTTTCGCCGAGCACATAACAAGGAGCTGCCCCAGGGGCTGGGAGCAGCTAATCGAGTCTGTGAAGGGGTTCACCAGTTCTGTACACAGGTTCGGGGTAAGGCAGAAGCTTAACAGACTGGATGCACTGAGGCGCTGCGTAAGATTGGAAAACCTCATAAGGGTAGGTGATTACGTCGGCCTCTGGCACGAGACAGCTAGGTGCCTGAGAACACAGAGAGACAAGAAGACCGTCGTATTCTCTGTGAAGATGGCGTACTATGGGAGGAGGGCAGCAGGTCACCGAGAGGCACTGCCGATGAGCATACCGATACCCGTCGATAGGAGGGTGGCCAGGGCATCAATACTCTCAGGCGTGATAGAGGGAGCAGCGAGCATTGAGGACCTGATGAGAAAGCACAGAATCGTTGCGAGAGCGTGGGGGATTGTGGCGGAGATTAGCGGCGTTCCCCCGCTTCACCTCGACTCAGTACTCTGGGTAATCACTTCATACTGGGAGATCCCTTCCCCCTATAAAGTGCTGAGGTCCTTGCCACAGGGTCTTGTTGAGAAGGTCGGCGAAGACCTGCTTCTTGTCATCATTAAGGAACTCCTGTTCTACCGGAGGAGCATTCGGCAAAACTAATTTGCTTGTCCGCATACCGCCTATGGTCAGGTAGGTCATGGTAGACGTCGTCATTGTAGAGAACCTCGTCAAGAGATACGGGGACGTCCTAGCGCTGAGGGGGATATCGTTCACTGTGAAACAGGGCGAGATATTCGGGCTCGTAGGCCCTAACGGCGCAGGAAAGACTACGACTCTCCGCATACTGGCGACACTCCTAACACCTACCTCAGGCAGGGTCGAGGTGCTGGGCCACGATGTCGTTACTGAGAGGGACGAGATCCGGAAGCTGATGTCGTACCTGCCCGAGGAGGCGGGCGCTTACCCGTACCTCACGGGGAGGGAGTATCTGGAGCTAATGGCGAAAATATACAGGGCAGGCCTTGAGGCCGTTGAGGAAGGCATAAAGATCGCTGGGCTCGGCGACGCAATCGACAGGCAGGTCCGGACGTACTCTAAGGGTATGAAGAGAAGGCTGCAGTTGGCGAGGGCACTCATGGTCAAGCCGAAGCTCGCCATACTGGATGAGCCGACATCGGGCCTCGACGTGATCCATGCTGTGCACGTTAGGAGAATGATCAAGCAGTACGCAAAGGAACACGGCGTCTCCGTTCTCCTCTCGTCTCACAACATGCTTGAGGTACACTACCTCTGCGATCGTGTAGCCCTCATCGACAAGGGCGTGCTGAAACTAGTGGGCAAGCCAGAGGAGCTGCTAGAGGAGTACGGGGCATCGAACCTTGAGGAGGTGTTCGTGAAGGTGGTGGCCCATGCTTAAGGAGCTGATCATAAAGGACGTGAAGAACACCCTGCGCGACCTCAAGATAGTTGTTGGCGCGATAATCCTGCCATTCATATTGTTCTCGATAATGGGCATAGCGATCTCCGCTGGTGCCGGGCAGATGGTGCAGGAGGTGACGGAGAAAGTAAAAGCAGTTAACCTCATAGTGTGCGACGAGGACGCAAGCAACTACAGCACTCTCTATGTGAGCTTCCTCGAAAAGGTTGCGAGCAACGTCACCTACGCAACAAGCTGTAGCGCTTCGCCGGAGGAACTCCTTAGTCAAGGATACGACCTCGTGGTCGTTATCCCGAAGGGCTTCGGGGAGAACATAAGCGAGGAGGACCCGGCCAACGTGGAGGTCTATACTAAAGTTAAGGGCGTGTCCATGACTGCCGTTTCCCTAGTGACGGCGATGGTGGGTGTCGTGAGGTCGGCGGCCGACATGCTCTCGTCCTACCTTCTCACGCAGGCGGGAGTTAAGCCGGAGTTCGCCTTCAGTCCTCTGAGGATAGAGTCACTCGTCATGATGAGGGGAGAGATGGTCGACCTGAGGGTGCTTGAGTCAATAGCGTCCTCGATGTTCATGCTCATCTTCGCCCCACTAGTTGTCGTTTCCTCGGCGCTGGGCATGGCAGCGACATCCATGGCGAAGGAGAATGAGGAGAAGACCATGGAGGTACTCCTAACGTTGCCCGTGCCAAGAATTCATATAGTGCTGTCGAAGCTTGTTGGGACTATGATACTTGTGGCGCTCTCAACGATCTCATTCATAGGCGGCTTCGCGGTCTACGTAGGGAGCATAATGGCTATGGCCTCAGCACCGGAGAGTGGTGGGGCGGCATCGACCGGGTTCGGCACAGCGAGCTTCGTTGACCCTACCTTGATGGTGCTCTTTGGGACAGTGATATTCATCTCCTTGATGGCCGTGGCAGCGCTGGGCATACTCCTCGGGTCAATAGCCCCTGACTCGAGGGCTGTCGGCACCTACATAGGTCCTGTGAGCATAGTCGTGATGATACCCGCCTTCATACTAATGTTCGTGGACTTGTCAAGCCTCTCACCAGCTGGGCAGGTGGCCCTCCTCCTAACGAGTCCATTCACAGCTGCCGTGATAGTCGTCAAGGCCTGGTTCGAGAGTGCTTACACATTCATTGCGGCCAGCATCGGTGTCTCACTGGCGTTTGTCCTAGCGCTCCTTTACCTATCATCAGCTCTTCTAGAAAGTGAGAAATTGTTAAGTCTTCAGTATAGACTTATGATGATGAGATCCGGCAAAGGAAGAAAGAGACGAAAGCGGCTCTTTTCGAGAAGTTAGAACAGGGTTTCGCATCCTTAACTTAATCTACCTTATAGTCCCGTATTATGCGGTAATGGGTGATGAAGATACGGATTACGCCGCTGCTCTTCCTTGCAGTCTCTCTGACAATGGTAGTGACGACGTCATTGAGCCATGCGGCCGATGCATGTATGGGTGAGGGTACTTTCAATCTCACATCTACAGCAACAGTGGTAACACCGGACGGGAATTTTACTATAGATTTTCTGTTTCTGATTAATGTCACTAGAATTGATAGCGGATATAACATATCCGTTCTAGGAAAAATAGTTAACATAACAGGTCCTCCGGTAATTCTTCAAGCAAGAGTACCGTTATTCGACTTCGCCGTTAGCACGGACAAGGGAGAGTACAGATGGTCCGATGGGAAATTATTTACTGCAGTCATGCTACCGGTGTCAAATGGCGTCACTTATGGAATGAGGCTTCAGAACATCGAATCCTCCTGCATAAGGTCGATAGTGATAGATGCGTCTGGCCTAGGTTTACATAACCTGGTCATTATAGGTGAGAGCGGTCTCTGGGATAACGTTAGATTCGGTCTCGCTCAATCAGCCGAGACATCATCTACACACACGACTACCCGGACTAGCTCGCCATCATATAGTATGGTGACACCCACAGATACTGAGAGTTCCCTTTATGCCAAGGACCTATCCGTAAGTGCTGTCTACGCGGGTAAGGGAAATGCGCACGCGTGGGAGGGAAGCGTAGAGAGAAACCTTATGGCAGCACTCATAGCATTGCTCGCTGCCCTAGGCGTGGGTCTCCTTCTCTATACAGCCTTTACTTAGGCGTCTCCAGTTTATAGCTCGTAAGGAGGGATATTTTTTGGTTAAGGTGATGGCGAAGAAGAAAGCAACGACCTTACCCACAGGCACAGCGCTACAGATATATCTCCTCCTAGTCTCGTCAAAGGAGCCCATGGGGGTTAGGGAAATACAGGCTAAGATAGGTCTTAAGTCACCGTCCACGGTCAAGTACCATCTTGATAGACTTAGGAAGGATGGGCTAGTTATCCAGGTTCCGGACGGTAGATACGCAGCTGCCAAGGCGGATGACCCGCTTACTGGCCTTTACTTTTTCATAAAGAACTCTCCGATACCTAGATTAATACCAGCGTCTCTCTCATTCGCTGTGTTTATAGCTACATATTTGATCCTTACTCAACAACTAGACCTCTTCATATTAGGTGCGACTATAGGCTTCGTAATCTATGTTATAATAGAGGGCAGTAGATTAAGGAAACTGATAAGATTTCTTCTGGAAAAATAAAGCTGGTAGAGGTAAAAAAATAGTTTGAGGAGAGGCTAATATGAGGAAAGAGCCCATTCGTGGCGAGCAAGCAGTTAGGGATATAATATCGGAGAACTATACAGGCATTATTTCGTTATTTAAGCGGCGTAAGACTACCTCAGCAAAAGACACGGGTAGCACAACTGAGCCCTCGCCCGGGATGCGCCTATACGCTTATGAGCTTATCAAACTCCTCGGTGAGGGGGCATATTCGCGCGTGTGGCTCGGCAGAAATGATAAGGGGGATTACGTTGCAATAAAAGTGATTAAGCCGATCTCGGGTGAGTTCCTCTCGCAAAGAGAGTTAATGATTCTATCAGAGGAGGTAAGGCGAGCTTTCGAAGTGAGCTATGCGAGACTATTAAGTCATTCCTCTTCGACGTTCTCGCACAACGTGGTCAAGGTACTTGACATCAACATGAGGCCCGTACTTAGATACCTATCTGGAGGAAGACCATACGAGAACGCGGAGGAATATAGAAAGGATCCGCCCTACTTAGTGATGGAATACGTTTCGGGCGGCTCAATAATCGATAATCGAAGAATAATACTTGCCTCACCTAAGATGTTCCTTTGCACAGTGAAGCAGATGGTCGGGGCAGTTAAGTTCGTCACAGAAGCTCTAAGGGAAAGGGTACACGGCGACGTAAAACCAGATAATATCCTGGTAAGAGCTGGTGGGCGTTTTCCCGTGCCGGTGCTAACAGACTTCGGCACATCGATCAACATTACATGGGATGGCTGGCTATTCGGAACCCCTGAATATATGCCGCCAGAGGGCCTGCTCTACCCTGCCAGTAGCGCCATTACGTCAAGCTACGACACCTATTCTCTCGGACTGACGATTTACGAACTCCTTACCGGAGAGATACCCAGCACTCAATCTCTCCTTATAGCCGTATCGAGACACCCGCTTCTTAAGTCAGAAAGAAGATCACCGCACATAACCAGGCTTGCGAGGTCTTTTGATGAACCGCCTGGTCAGCTTATTACGGCAGCGGAGAAGGTCATCTATAGTGAGCAACTACCACAAGGAGATGGGATAATACACCGGTTGAGAGCACTGGAGGATGAACTTAATGAGGGGTCACTGAAACAGTTACGAATACATGACCTAAATGTCCTCGAAGAAGCGGTAAGTAAGGCGAGGCAACCCGAGGAAACTAAGGATCTAGTAAAAGAATTAATAAGGATCGGTCCCACTCAGAGGCCTGCTCTTGATGTGCTCCTCAAATACGTTGATAATATCTTATTGAGCTATGGTATTAAATGCGAAAATCAAGAATGAAATTCTTACACACTATCCTTAAACCCTCCCTTGAACTACATCAACGGTGTCCGGTGGTGGGACATAAAAGAATAATCGTAGCCGCAGTTATCATCGTTTTGACTATAAGCCCACTTATAGGCTTGTCTTACCAGGTACCTGACCCATACTACCTAATCTATGGATCCACACTATGCCCGCATTGCAGAGCTCTCAAAGCATTCATGGAAGAAGAATTTCCTAGCAACTTTGGCTTCTGCCCTATCAATACTGACGAGTCCTGTGCGACGCTCTACCAGCTCGTTCATGCGTTTCTTGGACTCCCCCTTAACGCTACTTACGGAGCTGTGCCCTTCACGCTTGTTGTGAGAGAAGGAGCCGTTGTCGGCATAGTGATTGGCGAGATGGAAAATAAGACGTTCTGGGAAAGCTTCGAACCCAGCAACAGAGTAAGTATCTACCTAGGTCCGTACCTGAGGGGGTACGTAGCGACTAACCAAACGCTGATGACGGGACTCTTCGTTAAGCCCGCGATGATCGAGGACACCACGCTAAGGTCGGCGGCCACGAAGCTGGTAGCTGCGTACCTATACGCGTATGCTTCCTACATAATGTTCGACTCGGCTGGAGAAATCGGCATGGCGAAGCTAATGAACGAGACCAAGGACACGATCCTCAACGCCTATCTGAAGATAGTTGATGAGCTACTAAGTAACAAAGCGCCTGACAAAGGCTCGCTCAGCATGCTAGAGAATGCTTCAGAGCAGGCCAAGAGGGCGGGTGAGGAGGGCACTGACGACAGAGGCAGATCGTTCGCTCATGAGGCAGCGCTCAACATATTAGAAGCGCTGAAAACCTTGACAGGTTCGAGTCACAACAACGAGGGTGGCGGGAACACCGAGCTGCCCACACCCCAAAGTAACGTAGTAACAGCGTTACTGACTGCCGTGGGCTTGGCCTCCATAGACGCCTTCAACCCGTGCTTCCTCACGCTCTATGCCGTCATATTACTCTCGGTGGCAGCAGGCACCACGCGGGGGAGGCCGATAAGGAAGTTATTAGTAGTGGGCCTATCCTTCACTGCCGCCGTATTCATAGGGTACTACATCATGGGCGTGGGCCTCTCCGCGATCTTCGAGAAAATACCCAGGTACGTGTTTCCTGCCATAGCCTTCGTCGCTGGCGCCTGGATGATCTATAGCGGCCTAAGGGATAGAGGAGAGTGTAAGGTCTGCCGTGAGGGCGAGAGATACTCAGCTGCCTCAGCGGCGGCTGCGTTCGCACTGGGCCTCACTGCCACGTTCACGCTCCTTCCCTGCACAGCGGGGCCCTATCTATTCTTCACCTCCCTGGCATCAAGTTACGACATGGTCACAAGGCTCGGCCTCCTAGCAATATATAATATCATATTCGTCCTTCCCCTCTTCATAATCTTGGTATCGGTAGCTGCCGCCGTCGCGAAGGTTGAGGGAATCAAGGAGTGGATGGTGAGGAACTCCTATAAGGTATCAGTGGCGGGCGGTGCAGCCTTGATAGGGATAGGCACATACACGCTGGCATTCCTGCACTAGGCAGGGCGCAAGTGAATAACGTCACCAACTAAAACCCTTTGAACTCCCCTATCTGTCCTAATCAGTAGAGCCCCCTCATCGTCGATGTCCATCGCCACACCCCTCAACTCACCATCATCGAGTATGACCCAGACCTCCCTCCCTAAGGTGTCAGAGAGCTCTCTCCACAGATCGAGTATAGTCCGCTGCCCCTCCACGACGTCCCGCAATGCTGCGATAACTGAGCACACGATGCCCTCAACAACCTCGTCGGGAGAGGCGTCGCTTACCCAATCACTTAGCCTCGTGGCATAGGGCTTTAGCTCGTCGGGGATACTGTTAGCGACGTTCACACCAACCCCGACTAACACCCTCGTCTCCTCACCTGCCACTGCCTCGATGAGGACTCCCCCGATCTTCCTGTCCTCGATGACGAGATCATTGGGCCACTTAACCCGCACATCCACACCGTACCTGCTCCTCATCCACTCAGCCAGTCTAGCGCCAACAGCTATAGGTAGGATGCTCTGAGCCGATCCAGCCGGTAACTGCGCGGACACAGTTACCCACGCACCGCCTTTCCCAGCGCACCATCTCCGTCCCAGCCTACCCCTCCCCTTACTCATTGAGTCACAAGAAACAGCGACGGGGCCCTCCTCATTAAGGTCTCTCGCGGTATCCTGAGTACTCCCGCACTCCGGGAACCTGTAGTGTGCCACACGAACGTCTCCGCAAGCTATATAGTCACTGGGCCTCAACCCCCCTACCCCGCGACCGTCTAGAGTGGTTTCGGGGAAGGAAAAACCGTTACACCTTCCTCAATACCCTAACGAACTCGCGCATCCACTCAGCTACGAAAGTCGTGTGCCTAGCGGTCACGAGGTTCCCGTCAACGACTACATCCTCGTCCACATACATAGCACCAGCATTAACGAGGTCGTCACGGATCCCCCAATACCCGGTGACCCTCCTCCCCTTCAAGACACCGGCAGATATGAGTAGCTGGGGACCGTGACATATCGCTGCTGTCGGAACCCCAGAGGTGACGAGCTTTTTAACCAGTTCTACAGCCTCCCTGTACCTCCTGGCCCTGTCCGGGCCCCTTCCACCTGGGAGTATTAAGGCATCCCACTCTATTTCCAGCGCCTCCGAGAACGTCACATCAACGGCGAGCCCTATGCCGTGCTTAGTTACGAGGACTCTCCTCTCCGGAACCGGTTCACCGCTCTCTGAGAAGGTCAAATATTTACCGTATTTCCTAGCAGCAGCCACGAGAACTTCATATCCCTCCTCCCTGAGCCTGTAGTAGGCATATAGCGCCTCGAGATCGTCAACCCCGTCCTCAGTGACTATAACTGCCCTCTTGGTCACGGAGCCCACCCTACGGACACGTGAGCTCCTTCCTTAACTCCACTCTCTCTAGTCCCTTCCTCTTTAGCTCCTCCCTAACGATCTTGGTGCCCTCGACCATCACCCTCAGCTTCTGCCTCGCTATCCTCCTCGGCAGGAGCTTCAGCCCACAGTCTGGGTTTATGAAGAGGCATTCGGGAGGCACATACTGCATGACCTTCCTTATCGCCGCAGCGACCTCCTCCGGTGACTCCACCCTCCTGCTGTGGACGTCGACGACCCCGAAGCCCAATTCCTTGTTAAGGCCCTTCAGAA
Source organism: Desulfurococcales archaeon (assembly GCA_026986435.1). Taxonomy (GTDB): domain Archaea; phylum Thermoproteota; class Thermoprotei_A; order Sulfolobales; family NBVN01; genus WAOK01. The sequence goes on from JALSOP010000122.1 coordinate 15,088, forward strand.
CCTCCAGATCCCTGAACCCCCTGTTAGCGAATTCCAGGGCGAACTGAGAGACGTTTAATCTGTCATAATAGGGCCTGAGGATGCCGTAGTCGCTGTAGCAGACGTGGAGCCCGACCTTGATGTTCACGCCCTTAACGGCCTCGTTCACGGCCTCTATTGCCCACTCTATTTCTTCGGGGTGGGTCGTCAGCGCTGGTTCATCGACTTGAACATATATGGCGCCTGCCTCCTCAAGGGCCTTTATCTCTCTGTTTATTATTCTAGCAATCTCGAAAGCCAGGTCCTCCTTGCTCGGATAGTACTCGTTGAACGACCAGTCCGCTATAGTGTAGGGCCCTGTTATCGTCACCTTAACTACTTCGGAGTAAGTCACCCTCCTAGTGAAGAGGAACTCATCTACGACCATCGGCCCCTTGTACCTAAGCTTAGAGACGACAGCCGGCTTACGGAAGTAGTTATTGCCCCAGACTCTCACCGGGCCGTAGAACTTGAAACCATCGATCCTCTCAGCAAAGTACTCAACCATCTCATCCCTCCTCATCTCTCCATCCGACGGTATGTCGACACCGGCCTCCCTATGGTCATTGAGCACGGCTATGACCGCATCGTCGAACGCCTCCCTCATCTGCTCCTCCTTGTACCTCCTCTCCCTATAACCGGCGATGAACTCTCTCAACCACTTTGGCCTCGGGTAGGAACCGATCACGGTTGTTGGGAGAACGGGGAGCTCCACACTCCTCCACACCATTTCTTCACACCCCCGACTCGCGTACGAGCCTCCTCTTCACCCTCCCAAGGAACCTGACCTTCTTCCTAGCGACGGGCTCGGGTAGGAAATCAAGCAACGTATTGTTGGCAACGAAAACTTCCTCAGCACCATCCTCAGCGACCCTCTTTGCTAAAGAGACTAAAGCTCTGCATCTCTCCATCTTTGTATTCCTGGCATCAACGGCTCCCAGCGCCAACCGCTTCACTCCGGCACTCACCATCTTCCCTGCATCGGTCCCAGAAACTACGTCGACGGCGACAACGAAGCCCTCACCGAGCCTAGCCAGCATATCGACTACGGGATCCGCTGGCCGGAAGTACGTAACGTACCAACCTTCATTAACGCTGGCCACAAGTTCGACAGCCTTAACCCACAAGTCTCTCCTGGACAAATCCCAGACAATCTCAGGTTCATGGAATTCCGGAACACAACCCCCCTTAATGAGATCCTTAGTCAGTGGCTCGAGCACACCACTCCACCATTTATCAATAAGGTCTTCAACGTCCTCACCCTCAGCAATCGAGGCGGAGGCAATGGTTGCTGGGCCGGGTAACGGCTGCTTAAGCGTGACCTGTCCTTTCACACCGAGTTTCTCCAGGACCTCAACACCCTTTCTGCACCAAGCCGTAATCGGTTCGCTATCTTTGAGGGAAGGATCGGACTTTACGACAGGGGCCCTGAAGAAGAAGTTATTGTCGTAGAACCTCACAAGCCCGTTCACCTCGACACCGTCCACGAACCTTATTAGTGGGTTGAATATGTCGTCCCACCTAAGCATCCCGTCGGTGAAGGAGTCGAGGCCGGCCTTAACGAAGGTACCTATGAGCCTCTCAGTCTCCGCCCCTATTAGGCGCTCGAATTCCTCCATCCCTATAACGCCTTTGATAAGCTTTCTGTGGATGGTGGCTACCTTTTCGCTCCTCGGGTAGGAACCGATTAGGGCAGCGCCGAACACCGCCATCCTGCTTTCCTCGAGAACATTGTTTAGGTGGTGGACTAAAATCAGTTGATTAGTAATTCCAAGTTAACATAACGTAATAACGCAGGTTGTGCCATGATCTAGGACTAAACGAATTAATTGCACCGATCACAAGTGTCTCGAGATCGCTAGGGGGTGAGTTGAGACGGATAGGAGAATATACGAGCACCCCGTGCTGAAGTTCGACAGGGGCCGCCCTATAGTAATTAACTTCAATGGCAAACCCGTCAAGGCGTTCGAGACCGAGACCGTTGCGGCGGCCCTGTACGCCTCCGGTGTGATAAAGTTCGGATACTCTGCCGAGAGGCACAGGCCGAGGGGCCCGTTCTGCATGATCGGTAAGTGCAGTCAGTGCCTCATGAGGGTGAATGGCTACCCACACGTAAGGACATGCATAACACCGGTCGAGGACGGCATGGTCGTTGAGTACGAAGAGGGACATGACGCAGAACTACCTCTACCAACTAAGGAGATGCTCGTGAAGAGGGAGGACTTAGAGTATGACGCCGCAATAATCGGTGCGGGTCCCGCAGGCCTCAGCGCCGCCTTAGAGGCGTCTGGCATGGGCGCGAGGGTCCTCGTCATGGACCAGTCACCTGTCCCAGGGGGACAGCTCGTGAAGCAGACACACAAGTTCTTCGGCACTAAGGAGACCTTTGCAGGGATGAGGGGGTTCGAGATAGCGAAGATGCTCACAGACAAGCTAAGGGACAGGGAGAACGTCGATGTGATGCCCTCAACTCAGGTGATAGGCTACTTCCGGAGGGAGGGCTCCCTAGCAGCTTTCAGGACAGACGGCCTAGGGAAGTACACCCTACTGAGGATAAGGGCAAAGTCAATAATCGTTGCCACAGGCGCCATGGAGAGGAGCCTGGTGTTCCCTGGGAACGACCTCCCCGGGGTCATGGGGGCCGGAGCCGCACAGACACTCATGAACGTCTTCGGGATCAGGCCAGCTGATGAACCCTTGATAATAGGTGCGGGTAACGTCGGTGTGATAGTTGCTTATCAGGCAGTCCAGGCAGGGATCAAGGTTAAGGCGGTCATAGACATAGCCAAGAAATCGGCAGCGTACCTCGTCCATTCCTCAAAGATAAGGAGGATGGGGATACCGATACTGATGAGGCACACCATAAGGGAGGCCTACGGTAAGGGGAGAGTGGAGGGGGCGACGATCTATAAAGTCGACGACAACTTCCACCCCATAAAAGGTAGTGAAGTAGACATCGAGGTTGACGGTGTGTGGCTGGCTGTCGGCCTGACCCCGAGTATCGAGGTGCTGGAGCTGATGGAGGCAGGCATAAAGTTCGTCCCCGAACTCGGCGGCTACGTCCCGCTGAGGCACAGGAACCTCGAGACAACGGTTCCTGGGGTCTTCGTTGCAGGGGACGCGTCCTGCATCGAGGAGGCCAGCACGGCGATGATGGAGGGGAGGGTGGCCGGCATAGCGGCTGCCATGAAGGCGGGGCTCGGCGGCGATGAGCACGTCAAGAGGATGAAGGAAGCCATCAAGTGGTTGGATGAGTTCCGCTCAAGCCCCCACTACAGGCGCATACGTGAGGGCTTGTTTAAGGTAACCCTCGAAGGAGGTGCTTCATGATGCCTGGACTAGAGGAACAAAGGACACTCGAATCCGGCTACGTAACCCTCGATGACCTGAGGAGGCATGGCAACATACCGCCGGACGAGGTGCTCGAGTCAAGAGCCGTACCGATCTTCGACTGCATAGAGGAAATACCGTGCACGCCCTGCAGGGACGCCTGCCCAACAGGTGCCGTGATCATGCCAACAATGAACGACAAGCCCAGGGTCAACTGGGAGGCCTGCACAGGCTGCACCCTCTGCGCGCAGGCATGCCCCGGCCTCGCCATAACCATAGTGAACATACCGTTCGGCAAGAAGGTGCTAAAGGACCCGGCGAAGGCGCTGGTGAGCGTGCCGTACGAGATACTCCCTATACCGAAGAAAGGTGAGAGGGTGGCGCTGTACGATAGGGGACATAGGTACTTGGGTGAGGGCGAGGTGTTCTCAGTGATCAGGAGCCACAAGTACGGCACGGTGCTTATCAACGTGATCGTTCCCAAGGAGATCGCCTTAGAGGTCAAGTTCGTGGAGGTGATTCGAGATGAGTGAGGGCGGGTCCAGGGGTCACCCAGCGATAGTGTGCAGGTGTATGGACATAACGGAGGAGGAGATGCTGATGGCGTTCAAGGTCATGGTGAGGTTCCTAGGCACTGCTGACCCGGACACCTACAGGAGGATAAGCAGTGCAACAACCGGGTACTGCCAGGGAAGGGGATGCCTCCAGCACATGCAGAGGTACCTGGCCAGGGGCATGAGGGAGCTGGGGATAAGCCTCGACATGGACAGGTTAGTGCCGAAGAAGAGGCCCCCGCTACAGCCAGTCCCAATGGGCCTATTCTATAACCCGGAGGTGCTGGAAGAGTGAGGGTTGTCGTAGTAGGCGGCGGGATAGTTGGGGCACTGACGGCGTACTACCTAACCGAGAGGGGTGCCAAGGTAACGCTACTCGAAAAGAGATACTTCACATACGGCTCCACAGGAAGGTCGACGGGTTCCTTCACAGCCCAGCAGCATCACCCAGTGCTCGTGAGGGCAGCCCTGAGGAGCATAGAGAGGGTTAAGGAACTCAAGAAGAGGTTCATTGAGCAGCGCATCCCGTTCGCATACCGCTTCATGGACGACGAGAGCCCCCACGTGGCGATAGCCATGAGCGATGGCGACGCGGAGAGGTTGGAGAAGGAAGCACTCATATGGTCGAGCGGTGGGGCAGAGGTACTAAGGGCTGACCCCGAGAAGGTCACTGAGTATGTCCCATTCCTTGACCCCGAGGCTGTTAGGGCTGCCTTCATAACCCCGAAAGATTACAAAGCGATGCCGCAGCCCATAACCTGGGCATCGATAGCGGCAGCTAGGCTGAACGGTGCCGAAACAAGAACGTATGAGGAAGTCACCAAGATAGAGCGTGAGGACGACGCGATCGCCGTGAGGACGAGCAGCGGCAGAAAATATGTGGCAGATGCCGTAGTTCTAGCAGCCGGGGCAGCGACCCCGAAGCTCGCCTCCGGCGTCGGCGACAAGTTCAACGACTTCGTCAAGCCGCATTATGCTGGCGGCCTGGTCACGGAGCCCTTCAGGTACGTTATGAAGGCGACTGTCCGTGTTATGAGGTTCTCCTACAGGTTCACGCAGACGGTCAGGAGGGAGTTCGTCGCAACAATAGACGACATGGGGGAGGAGAACCAGTCACTCGATGTGAGTGACAGCCTCAAGTTCATAGAGAAGGCCAGCACAATAACAGTCAAGCTGATGCCTGTAATGAGGGCAGTGAACATCCTGAGGGTGTGGGGAGCGTACGTCGACGTAACGGCTGATAGGCTCCCCATAATCGGTTGGTCACTAAACGCTGAGGATGCCGTGTACTACGCCTTCGGATTCAACGACTACGGCCTCAGCACCTCCCCCTATCTGGCGGAATTGATCGCCGACGAGGTCAGCAAGGGCGTGAGACACCCTGACCTAGAGTCGTTTCGCCCAGCAAGGGCCCTGAAGCAGTAACCACACGCACTTTTCTTGCTATGGGCGGGCCTAATACTGCGTTTCTACATTGATGGGTTTCTTTCGAGCCGATATATTAGGTGGTGAAATCTTGTTGTGCACAAATAAAGATTGGATCATGTTGTATATGCTAGTGAAGTTTTTAATTACATAAATTAAGGATGATCGGGTGACCGGCAGAAGTGATCTACTACGCAGGTCCCGACTTCCTTGACAGAGTGATTAGGAGGCTGAGAAGCGACGGCTACGCGACCTACGCCCCCAGCGAGTGGGGGTGGTTCGAGGTCGAGGGCCACTTCAGCGAGCCTCCAACACCCCCTCCAGTACCCCCGAAGCATGTCTTGAGGAAGACACCATCCCTCGTCTTGAGGGTCAAGGGCACGCGCTTCGAGTATGTTGAGCCAGACAGGACACCGGTGGCGCTGATAGGCATAAGACCGTGCGATGCTTTCGCCCTTGAGATACTTAGGAAAGTATCGATGTTCTCACCCACACTCGTTACAGAAAAGCTAAGCAACCTCTTCATGGTTGTTGAGGAGTGCCCCAACCCTTCCCCCACATGCTTCTGCGCCGATGCCGGGACAGGGCCAGACGCCAGGGTGGGTGACCTCGCCTATATGAGGCTCGGCGACGGGTTCCTAGTGAGGCCCTTGACCGAGAGGGGCAAGGCCCTCCTCGTATCGGTGGGGATCGATGAGCTGGCGCCGAAGGAGGCGCTTGAGACGTACAATGACATAGTAAATAAGGCGACGAAGAGGGCCAGAATTGAGCCCTCCCCCCACCATCACGCAGATGAACTGAAGGAAGCTACCTGGGAGGACTGGGAGAGAGCATCAAGAAACTGCGCTGGCTGCGGCTCCTGCTCGATATCGTGCCCGACCTGCTTCTGCTTCGACATAAGGGAGGTGCATGAGGGCCCAGATGAGGGCGGCAGGGTGGTGGTGTGGGACACCTGCCTCTCCCTCTACTTCGCCGCCATGGCCTCACACAACCCGAGGGAGAAGATACCGGCGAGGCTCAGGCAGTTCGTGATGCACAAGCTGGTGTGGTGGCGCGAGCAGTTCGGGATAACCGGGTGCGTGGGGTGCGGGAGGTGCACTTCCCTCTGCCCATTCAACGTGGGGATCATAACGGCCGTGAAGGAGGTGGTTAAGAAGTGATGGACTCAGTTACCCATAAACTCACACCCATAAAGGCGGTTATAGCGGACGTCATCAAGGAGGCCGAGGACACAGTAACCCTAGTTATGAGGGTGTCCCCGCAGAAGGTCCCCGAGCCAGGGCAGTTCGCAATGCTGTACGCGCCCCTCGTGGGTGAGTCGGCCATATCTTTCAGCGGGATAAGGGACGGGGTCGTAGAGCACACCGTCAGGCGTGTTGGTAAGGTAACAACAGTCCTAACGAGCCTCTCACCCGGTGACGTGATTGGGTGGAGGGGGCCATACGGCAAGCCGTGGCCCATGAGCGAGGCGAAGGGCAGGGACCTCATAGTCGTCGCTGGTGGGATAGGTATGGCGCCCCTCAGGCCCGTCATACACAGGAGGATAGATGAGGGCGAGGCAGAGAGGACGATACTCCTGTACGGCGCGCGCTCACCCGACCAGCTCCTCTACAGGAAGGAGCTGAAGGAGTGGCAGGAAGCGGGCGTGGATGTCAGGCTCACCATCGACAAGCCTCACCCGTCTTGGAGCGGGAGGACTGGGTTCGTGACAGAGCTCATACCGGAGGCGCTTGAAACCGCCAAGGACCCTGTGGCGTTCATCTGCGGGCCAGAAATAATGATGAAGGTAGCGATAGGGGTGTTCGAGAAGTCGGGCATTGACCTCAGCAGGGTATGGGTCTCGCTAGAGAGGAAGATGAGGTGTGGTTTCGGCTCTTGCGGATACTGCCAGATAGGCCCTATCTTCGTGTGCAGGCACGGCCCCACATTCAGGGCGGATGAGCTGAGGTGTGTCCTGGGATGGTGAGGAAGCTCAAGGTAGCCGGGCTCAAGCTCGCCTCATGCAGCGGGTGTCTAGCGACCATAGCCGACGCCCTGCTCCCGTACATCCTTAAGGGCGATGTCGAGCTTGGATGCTTCGCCCTACTGACTGACCCGGAGATGGATGGGGAGTACGACGTCGGCTTCGTGGAGGGCTCCGTCGCGACAGAGGAGCAGGAGGCGGAGCTGAAGGAGTTCAGGAAGAGGGTGAAGTTCCTCATTGCGGTGGGGGCGTGCGCACTCTTCGGTGGCCCGCAGTCAATAAATCCGGGCATCGCTAAGCTGGTTGAGGACGTTGTGGGAGTCGACTACAGGATACCTGGTTGCCCCATAGAGGAGTGGCAGGTGAAGGAGGTAATCAACCACCTCATGAGGGGAACCAGGCCGCCGAAGGAGACGGAAACCCTCTGCACGGAGTGCAGGAGGATGAACGTCCAGTGCGTAGCCATAACTGAGGGGCTGACGTGCCTCGGGCCCGCCGTGATGGCCGGATGCAGTGCCCTATGCCCAAGCTTCGGCAGGGGGTGCTACGGGTGCAGGGGGCCCTCACCAGGCACCTCAGTCAAGCCCATACTCGAGCTTGACCCTAACGCCCTGAATAAGGCAATCGTTTCGCAGGAGAAGGTGAGGAGGGGATGGAGGTAAAGATCCACAGGCTAGGCAGGGTTGAAGGAGACGGAGGTATAGAGATCGTCATAGGGCCAGCGGGCATCGAGGAATCCAGAGTATACGTCTACGAAGCAAAGAGGTACATAGAGAAGGCACTGAGGGGGAGGCACTACAGCGAGGTCCCGGACATAACCTCGAGGGTCTGCGGCCTCTGCCCGACATCTTACTCTGTGGTGTCGAGCACGGCGATAGAGAAGTGCCTTGGCTGTGAGCCGCCGGAGCACGTGGTGAGGCTGAGAAGGGCAGCGCAGCTCTGCGAGTGGGTCAACTCCCACGCTGTCCACGTGGCACTACTCCACGCACCGGATTTGATTAAGTTCGGGAAGAGGGATCCGGAATGGGCGAGGATCGAGCTAGCGAAGGCCGCCTACACAATAAGGAAGTGGTCTAAGACAATGTCCAAGGCGCTAGTCGGGCGCGCCATACACCCAGTCAACATCAAGGTCGGCGGGCTATGGTCATCACCAAAGGCGGGCCTCGTCAAGACCCTGCTCAGGTCGTTCGACGAAGTGCTGTCAACTGCCACCAGGCTCCTCGAGATCGTGCTGGAGCTGAAGAGGCCTGAGTGGCCGCCCCTAAGGGAGGGCGGTTCAGTGCTCGAGGAGAGCTACCCACTTCTAGGGCAGGAAGTGGTGCTGATGAACTACTCCGGCGACGCCCTAAGCCTCTACACGATGCTTGAAAAGGAGAAGCCACCGTACTCCAACGCACCTAGACTGAGACATAAAGGCAAGGCATTCTCCTTAGGCCCCATACCGAGGTACATGAGGTTCGACCACAGGCTGAGGCCCGAGGCAAGGGACCTGCTAAAGCAGGCGGGTTTCACACCGAGGAGCATGGCTGACTCGATAGTCATTAGAGCGGCCGAGATAATCCACGCGCTCCTCGAGGTCAGGGATACGGTGGAGGAGATCGATAGATATAGAGTATGGAACACCGAGTGCCCAAAGGCCCCAGGCGAGGAAAAAGTCTGCTTCGCCGCCATTGAGGCACCTAGAGGCATTCTATACCACAGGTACGTCATAGGCGCTGACGGCAGGGTGATAGAGGCCGAGCTCCTGCCGCCAACAGTAGCCAACCTAGCGGCCGCTGAGGAGGACATGAATCACATACCCAGCGAGCTCCTCAGGAGCAGGGAGACTGCCGAATGGGCGTCTGCACTGATCGTGAGAAACTACGACCCATGCATCTCCTGCGCGACGAGATGAGGGCCTCCGACGCAGCCGAGGGAGCAGTCACGGCTCCTCTCCGTCCGACGGGTCTTCATCGGCCCAATAACTCACCAGCGACTGCGGTAAAATGGTAACCTTTTACCTCACAAACACGTCATTAAGTTAGATGATTGTATGGGCGCGGACGAACTCACCATAATAGCGCATGGCGACTCAGACGGAGTTTGTTCAGCAGCGCTCGCAGTCGCTGCCCTCCGCCGGGAGTACTCCGTAATCAAGGTCTACTTCAGTCACCCAGCAGACCTCGTTAAGGACCTCAAGGAGTTCGCCAAGGGAGACGTCGTCATAGTCGACATAGCTATAAGCGAGTCACACGCCATCGAGCTAATCGAGTTTATGGGCTCGTACAAGGGACAAATAACCTACATAGACCACCACCCAGGCCCCCTCGAACTCAGCATCAAAGACCTGCCGGCGAGGGTCTTCCACGAAGAAGGGGCTTCAGCCTCCGAGCTAACCTACAGGTACTTCTCCAAAAGGCTGGGCAGAGAATACAGCAGGGTCGCACTCTATGGAGCAATAGCCGACTATCTCGACCAGACAGAGTGGGTGAGGTCGACCCTCTCGATGTGGGACAAGAGAATAATCTATTTCGAATCGGGAGTGCTCTCACAGGCCCTTGAACACTCAAGAAAACTCCATGACTTCAAGAGAAGGGTCGTGGCCTACCTCTCAGAGAACAGGCTACCGTCTCAGAACTCCGAGCTCCTAGTTAGGGCGGTTCAGCAGGCGGCGCAGAACGAGGAACTCCTCCACTGGGTAGAGAAGAATGTGGAGGTGGAGGGAGCGGTAGCATACGTGATCGATCCGCCGGGTTCCCTTGGTATAGCAGCAACACTTGCGAGGGGCCTGACTGGTTCGCTGATAGGTATTGCCGCTGAGAGACGGGGTGACACATACGTTATGTCATTAAGGGCTACGAAGGGTGTTATAGACCTGAACAGGGTGCTAAGATTAGCGATCAAGCATCTGGGCGGGACTGGCGGCGGTCACCCAGAGGCTGCTGGTGCAAGAATACCGCTGAAGGCATTTGAGAAGCTAATAGTTATACTGAATAAGGAGGTCATGACTCCTCGCCGCCGAGCCACGGGTAGAGGGCCTGGATAATGGCCATGAGTGCTGCGGGGACGGCGAACTCTGTTGAGAGCGTCACCCCAGGCGCTATATCTAGGACGAGGTCAGCGAACCTGTACACCCCCTCAGGCACGCCTACCCTCGACCCGAAGAGCATGTTAATGCGCTTTCTCCTAAAGATCTCCCTCAGCTCAGATACCCTGTCTAGGACGTAGTCGCCCTCCGGCTCGAACACGATTATAGGTTCGTTGCTTCTCGCCCTGACGAACTGGTATATTTCGTACACGTATGTCGGCGTACGCCACGCCCCGTCAGCATATGCCTTCTTCTGGACCTCGTACCTTGCCCTCATGCCCTCTTCGAGCCCCGAAAGGAATGCCGCCAGCTCCTCCCCCCTTACTGGCTTGTCGAGGAGGACGACGTACTCCCCTACCTCGAAGTTCTGCACACCCCTACCTATCCTCGCACCCATCTCTCTGCAGGCATCAAGAGGGCCGAGGAACGGTATCTGCCCGACACTCACCCTCCTTAAGGCTCTCCTCACAATTCTTTTTCCTTTGCCGAACTTTCTCCATTCCTCGCTACCTGGGTAGACAGCTATTATTGCTAGGTCACGCAGTATCTCTATAGCAACCACCCAGTCGGGCTCACGGAGATTCACCGACGCGCCAGTGACCTCCTGGACAGCCCTTCCGGCAACCACGTTAACGTCTATGCTCGTGAAGCTGTGCCTACCCCTCCTTGTAGTCCTGACAGCGAAGGAGTGCCCAGCCCCGATAACGTCCTTAGCCGCTTCAGCCGCAGCTTCAGCTATCTTCGCTGGGTCGGCTTCAACACACTTACGGGCTACGATGACCTTCGTGGCCTCCGGCACCCTCTCTTTTATCAGCCTAGCGACCTCCTCCTTGATCATCGATGGCTCAATAAGCACGAGGCCCCTAAGCCCCCTTGGGGACGGTATGACCCTCGCTCCGGGGTCGATGTCCTTGATATGGGATGCCGCCAGTACTTCATTGCCTAACTCAGTTTTTACGAGGACGTAGTTGCATTCCATTAAGTGTTCCCTACACTATGTACAAGGAAATTAATACTGCATGATTAAGGATCATCGTTAAATTTCTGAGATCGTTGAGGAACCTGGGAGACTTTAATGGGGAAGATCGGGCGCGTCGACGTCCTCCGCGCCCCGCCGGGGACAAGGGCGGCGCTTCTCGGGAACGAGGCCATCGCGAGGGGCGTTATCGAGTCCGGGATCTCCGTCGTCACAGGGTACCCTGGCACCCCTTCGTCGGAAGTAATAATGACGCTCCACGCTTACAGGGCCCACGAGCTTGGGATATACGTGGAGTGGGCCGTTAACGAGAGGGTCGCCTTCGAGATCGCGTACGGAGCATCCATAGGCGGGGCCAGATCGATGGTGACTATGAAAGCTCCCGGCGCTAACGTGGCCGCCGACCCCATCGTCTCCGCGGCCTATGGCGGCGTCGAGGGAGGCCTGGTCATCTACATTGCCGATGATCCCGGTCCACACACAACACAGACCGAGCAGGACACCCGCTGGTTCGCCAGGATGGCAGGGCTCCCCATGATATCGCCTGTAGACCCCGACGAAGCCAGGAAATTCGTTAGAGCCGCTATAGAGCTCAGCGAGGCCCTCAAGCTCCCCGTTATTCTTAGATCAACGACTAGGGTCTCTCACACTGTGGGAGACGTTGTTTTCGGTGAGGCAGTCGAGCCGGTGAGGTATAGAGGGTTCAAGAAGGATGTCAAGAGGTTCGTGAGGGCCGGGATGAGCTGGAACAGGGAGAGGCATGCCTGGCTCCTCGGGCAGTTGCGGAAAGCGGAGGAGCTAGCTGTCGAGAAGGGCCTCGTCTCGTCCGAAGGTAGCGGCGATTACTGCGTGGTTTGTGAGGGGGTCGCCTGCGGCCACCTGAGGGAGGCCCTCAAGTCCCTTGGAGAGAGTGTGGCCGATAGGGTTAAGGTGGCCAGGTTAGGGATGGTTCACCCAATACCGAGGGAGTGGGTTAGGAGGGAGCTAGGTGGGTGCAGAAAGGTCCTGGTGCTTGAGGAGCTGAGCCCGTACCTGGAGATATCCCTAAAGGCCGTTCTCCACAGCACCGATACTGAGGTTATGGGGATGGAGGAGGGCCTCATCCCGTCGGTTGGCGAGCTGAGCCCTGCCCACGTGGCGGCGGCCCTTAACTCAGTCCTCGGCAGGTCAGGTGGATCAGTGGAGGCCGAGGCGCAGGATAAGGCGCCGCCCAGGCCTCCACCGCTGTGTCCGGGGTGCCCGCACAGGAACTCGTTCATTGCTCTGCGCTTCGGCCTGGCTAAGGCTGGGTACAGCCCTACGAAGGTCCCGGTCTTTGGTGATATCGGTTGCTACGCGCTGGGGGTCAGCCCGCCGCTTGAGGCTATATGGACAGAGCACAGCATGGGTGCATCGATCTCCATGGCTGCTGGCCTCAAGATCGGGGGCTTCGAGGGTCCTGTGGTCGCTGTCATAGGTGACTCGACCTTCTACCACGCGGGTCTACAGTCGCTTATTGAGGCCGTCCATAAGAGGGTCGACCTGCTCGTGATGATCCTCGACAACGACATAATAGCGATGACAGGCCACCAATCCACCCCGGCTTGGGCGAGGACAGAGACGGGGAGGGAGGCGAGGCCCGTGAGGATAGAGGAGGTCGTTAAGGCAATTGGCGTAGAGCATGTCTATGTTGTCGACCCATACGACATAGACAAGGCGATAGAGGTTGTTAAGGAGGCTGTGAAGAAGCCTGGCGTCAAGGTAGTAATTATGAAGCACCCGTGCGCCCTGTGGGAGGCGAGGGTAAAGGGTGTCAAGGCTGTCTACAGGGTAGTGCCCGAGAAGTGCACGTCGTGCATGGCATGTGTCAGGGTCACTGGTTGCCCAGCGCTGTACGTGGCTGAGGACGGGAAGGTGAGGATAATGGAGGAGGACTGCACCGGTTGCGGCCTGTGCGCCAGGTACTGCCCGTACGACGCAATCATTAGGGTTGAGAGGGGGTGATCGTGATGGCCCAGAAAGTTTTGAACATATTAATCGCATCTGTCGGGGGACAGGGAGGCCTCACACTCTCGAGGGTAATAGCGGCCGCGGCGGTAGCTGAGGGCCTGAGAGTCCGCACCGGCGAGACTCTGGGAATGGCCCAGCGCTTCGGCTCCGTCATGAGCTTCGTGCGAGTAGGGGAGGAGGTCACCTCACCCCTATTCGGTCACGGGGAGGCCGATGTCTTCATAGGGATGGAGCTGATCGAGGCGCTCCGGAGGATCCCCTACGTGAGGAAGGGGGGTGTCGCCGTAGTCGCCCTAACGCTTAAGCCACCCGTCAGTTCCTCACTGGGCATAGCCCCGAGGCCGAGTAAGGAGGAGCTCGTGAAGGAGTTGAGGAGGGCTCTCCCCTCCATTCGCTTCGTGGACGCTGTGGAGGAGGCCAAGAAGATCGGCAACTACAGGGCCGCTAATATGGTTCTCCTCGGGTACGTGAACGGGCTTGTGGGGATGCTGAAGGACGAATCGGTTGAGGCCGGCATATCGGCGATACTTCGGCCTAAGGCCGTGGAGACCTCAATACGTGCATACTACAGGGGTAAGGAGCTGGCTAAGGAATGAGCACACTGGTAGTAGGTCATGCCGCGAACACCCCAAGTAAGGTGGCCCGATACCTCAGCTCCGGGGCTGACGGCGTAGAGATAGATGTTTTTTGGCCCGAGATCGCTCACCCACCCGAGAACCAGCCTAAGAGACTTAGCGGGGCAGTCGCCAGGTGGGTACTCCATGCGTTCACGACAAGACTTAGGAAGTACAGGGTAGTGGAGGTACTCGACGCAGCGAGGAAAATGGGGGCCAAGGTGATCGTGCTCGACATAAAGACAGCCCCACCACATGCCTTCGAAGATATCGGCGACGTCATATTCACCTCGAAGAACCACCCCCTCCTTCACAGGCTGGCGAAGAAGTGGGGACACATTGTCTATCCGACGCTGCACTCGAGGCCAGTAAGGCCATGGGAAGTCATAATGAAGGCCGGAGGGAAGGGCGCATCCATTCACTACTCCTTCGTCGATGAGGAACTAATCCACGAGTTCCGGGTGAGAGGACTAGGGCTGATGGTCTGGACCGTTAACGACGCGGCCACGGCAATGAAGCTTGCCGATGCCGGCGTGAACTTCATAACTACTGACAGGCCGGAGCTGGTCGCCCCCGCTGTTAAGTACGGTGTTCTTCCCCCTCTCTACGGCATATACAGGAAGGCATCCGGATTCAACCATTAACGCTGTTTAAGGTAGGTTAATTTATATCCAAATTATAACTCAATTAGCTACAACGGGTTATCAAACTTGTTAAGGAAAAAGTTAAATAAGGTAACCCAACAGTATATTTGGTGAACGAATATGCCCGGACAGATCCCACTTATAGGTGAGAAGCTACCCGAGATGGAGGTAATGACCACCAGGGGCAAGATAAAGCTACCCGACGCCTACAAAGGGAAGTGGCTCGTGATCTTCAGCCACCCAGCAGACTTCACACCGGTCTGTACGACCGAGTTCTACGCCTTCAGCGTCAGGTACGAGGACTTCAAGAAGCTCAACGCCGACCTACTCGGTCTCAGCGTAGACAGCACCTTCAGCCACATCAAGTGGGTCGAGTGGATAAAGGAGAACCTCGGTGTTAAGGTACCGTTCCCGATAATCGCTGACCCAACCGGTGAGGTGGCGAGGAAGCTCGGCATGCTCCACCCAGCGCTCCCGACCCACACCGTCAGGGCGGTCTTCATCGTCGACCCGAACGGTGTGATAAGGGCAATACTCTACTACCCGCCAGAGACCGGTAGGAACATCGACGAGATACTGAGGCTCCTCAAGGCCCTCCAGGTCGTCGACAAGTACGGTGTCGCAACCCCAGCAAACTGGCCGAACAACGAGGTCGTGGGCGAGAACGTGATCGTGCCGCCGGCCTCCACAGAGCAGGAGGCTGAGGAGAGGTTGAAGCAGTACAAGTGCTTCGACTGGTGGCTCTGCTACAAGGAGGTCCCGAAGGAGGAGGTCGAGGAGGCCAGGAAGTTCCTCCAGAGGGCCTCTGAGCCCAAGCAGGCCCTCCAGCCCAAGAAGTAAGTACGCAACACCCTAGTCCTGTTTTTCAATATACCGTAAACACATAATTCAGTTATTACCCCAGATCCATCTACTCCCCTTAGGTGCAGTGGATGCTGAACAAAGTGCACACCGCCCAAGCACTCACAATAATGATCCTTGCAGGACTCATAGCACCTGCCTTAACTATTGCCGAGACATCAACTACGGCGACGACCACCCCAGCGGGAAACTCGGCCACAACCACGCCCCCATCAAGCGGTGCTGTCACAGCCCTAGTCACGCAGTGGAGAATTGTACTAGATCTCGACAAGGACGGCGACCTCCTAACATACCTGAAGGCAATGGATCCCCAGATCGCTACAGCGGCTGCTAACAATCCCCAGATCCTCGCTAACCTAAGGTCAACGCTCAACTACCGCTGGGTTATCGTTGAGGGCATAAACGCGACCGTGTACATAGTAGGGGGTTCCCCAACCGACTTCCGGGCACTCCTCATGATCAAGGAAATGCCAGTGTACTTCACTATAGGCGTGGGATTCTTCGCATCCATAACTAGGCCAGACAAGAAGGTTGTCCTCCTAACACCGGGGGCGGAGCTGGACAAGAACCAGCTCTCCCCGAGCGCTTACCAGCTCACGAAGTACCCTCCAGCAACGTCGGTGACGCCGCTTCTTGGGCTACCACCATGTAATGACGCAGGGTATGGGTGCGTCATGAACGGTACGTGGTACCTGAGCCTGTTCAGGTTCTTCAACTACTCAGCGCACAACGACCCCGGAGCAGCGAGCGTCGCCCTCAGCCAGCTGGGAGGGGCGAGCATGGACCCCGAGAACGACTCCGCAGCTGTTTTCCTTACCGGTGACACCCTCCTGAAGGGCGAGTACACGCTCACGGTCCGGGTTATGGTGAGGTTACCGAGTAACGAGACCCCCTCTAAGTACCTCAGCATACTCGGTGTTGAGGTTCCGGGGGCCGAGACGGAGCCTCCCCCGACACCTTCCTCACTCTGGAATTACCTCATACCTGTTGGCGCGGCGTCACTCGCCGTGGGTGTTTTGATCGGCATAGTAATTAGGCGTAGGAGGAGGTGAGGATGAGCGACTACGTACTAGTGCTCGAGAATGTTAGGAAGGTGTATAAGACCGGTGAAGTAGAGACCCACGCCTTAAGAGGCGTTAACCTAGCGGTAAGGAGAGGGGAGTTCATAGCGATCATGGGGCCCTCTGGGTCGGGGAAGACGACGCTCTTGAACATGATCGGCTCCCTGGACGTGCCGACATCTGGCAGAGTGCTGATAGACGGTGTCGACATATCGAAGCTCAAGCCGAAGGAGATGGCGAGGCTAAGGAACCAGAAGATAGGTTTTGTGTTCCAGCAATTCAACCTCATATCCAGGCTCACTGTGTATGAGAACATAGAGCTACCCCTGATACCTCGGGGCCTTCCCAGGAAGGAGAGGAGGGTGCTCGTTGAGAGAGCCCTCCTCAGGGCAGGCGGGGACAAGTCCTGGTTCCCCAAGAGGCCCACACAGCTCAGCGGCGGGCAGCAGCAGAGGGTCGCGATAGCTAGGGCCGTGGTCACCGAGCCGCCCATACTCCTAGCGGACGAGCCAACGGGGAACCTTGACAGGGCGTCTGCCGCGAAGGTTCTCTCCACATTCCTCTCGCTCAATAAGTCGGGCCAGACGATCGTGATGGTGACGCACGACCCCGAGGTCGCTAACTGCGCTCAGAGGATACTGATTATCAGGGACGGCGTCATAGTTAAAGAGATGGCCCCCGTTTTCAGCAGGTGCATAGTCAACACTGTCGGCAAGGCAACCTAACT
>JALSOP010000123.1 GCA_026986435.1 Desulfurococcales archaeon
TTCACTCGCGACCCTGTTCTTCTTCCCTGCCCCATCGGTGTTTGAGGTTGGTGAGTTCCGTAGGCCGAACGTGACGATGAGGTCCGCCACATACGTCAACGGCACGGTTGTTCTCGAATACAATATGGTAGATACGTGGCTTGAGGGAATTCGATTCTGCGGAGTCAGCGCTCAGGCTATGCACCAGATGCTCTGTGAGGGTGCCCGCATAATAGGCGGTAATGAGGTTGTGGTTCGTGTGCCTCCGTCCTTTCTCGAGAGGCTCAACGAGGAAGGGGTTAGGGGTTTCCGCCTTAGGATCGTCGCGTCGTTGGCTGGTAATGGGTCGCTGGAGGGGGACTACCCCATAATATTCTCTGCCAGCAAACTGCTTATCAGTGTGGTAAACGGTTCGCTTATCATCGAGAACCCTAACCCGTTCCCTATTCCGTACAACCTGACTGTATCTTACTTCGATGGGAGAAGGTGGGAAAGTAACGTAACTGTTGGGCGCTTAGGCGGATTCGATAGACAAGTAATCCGTGGCACGGAATGGGAGAGGGTATGGTTTGAACTCGACTATGTCCTCATGGGTGAGGTGGTTAAGGAAGCGGGGTGGGTTAGGGGTGGTTAACTGGCCCAGACTCAGACTATTGTTAAGCGTGCTGTCCGCGGCCTCTTTGGTTGCGGCTGGGGTTATTTACGTTCCCTGGTTTATTCAGCCGCTCATAGTGTTCTCTGGCTCAGCCCGCGGCTCTATCTGGTTCCTATACCACCACGTCACAGTCTTCGGCGACGATGTCAGGCTATCCATCGCGTACGCTTTGAAGGTTTACTCTGTCCCGATAGCGGTCATGGCCTCTATGAGCGTTATTGCTGGTTTAAGGGGCTTGACGGAGGTTGTGAGGAATAAGGTACTCAACGGTTCCCCGCTCTGGTTCTGTGTGCTCGCATCGCAGGTATCTGTCACTGGCTCCGGATATGCTATGGGTGTGGCCACGATAATCCATATTTTCGCCTCCTACATGACGAGGGACATGAGGTTCTCCACATCGGCTGGCCGAGTAATTTTCCCGCCGATAGTTGCTTCACCGGGATGGGTTGTTACCCCGCTTGTGCCGATCCTCTCGTATGTCTTCACTATAGCATCTGTGATGTCTTTACTCATACTTGTGTGGTCGCTTGAGAGGGAGGGCCTACTGTCCTCTGCCAGTGATTGA
The DNA here is from genome assembly GCA_026986435.1 of Desulfurococcales archaeon. Lineage (GTDB taxonomy): Archaea > Thermoproteota > Thermoprotei_A > Sulfolobales > NBVN01 > WAOK01. Next base: position 1,200 of record JALSOP010000123.1, read on the forward strand.
GACCCCCGGTACGCTGAGCCTCCTCTCCAGCCTAGACATGCCCTCCGATATCGTTAGGGCGAGGGTTACGTAGATTACCGTTATTACTGTGTAGACCTGTAGGTACATGTACGTTCTTGAGCCAATGTACTTACCCATGAATACGAGCTCTGGCACGGTCACGAAGTAAGCAATGGAGGAGTACTTGAGCAAGTAGATGAGCTCGTTTGTTAGGGCTGGTAGGGCCACTCTCCATGCCTGCGGCAGTATGACGTACCTGACCGCTGCCCACTTCCTCAGACCTATGCTGAGAGCGGCCTCCCACTGGCCCCTAGGTATCGCCGCTAACGCGCCCCTGAAGTACTCTGACTGATACGCTCCCGAGTTAAGGCCTATGGCTACTATGGCTGCTGTGAGTGGGTCAAGAACTATGCCGAAGGCGGGTAAGGAGTAGTATACTATGAATAGCTGAACGAGCATAGGCGTTCCCCTGAATGCCTCGACGTATGCGGTCACAGCAGCGGCCAGGGCCTTAGGGCCGTAGGACCTGAGGAGGGCTAGCGAGAGCCCTAGAGCGACGCCTATGGAGTACGAGGCCGCTGTTATGATGATTGTGTTCTTCAGCCCCTCTAGCAGCAGGGGCCAGTACCTCTCAACTATGTATAAGATATCGTCTATCATCCCCTTACCCCTAGATCATAGAGTTCCCATATCCTGGAGAGGAACCTCCTTGTCCTCTCGTTCTTTGGCCGGAGTATGACCTCCTGCGGGGGCCCTCTTTCGATTATTCTCCCTCCATCCATGAACATAACCTCATCAGCTACCTTCATGGCGAACCCTATCTCGTGTGTCACTACGAGCATCGTCATGCCCTCTTTCGCAAGCTTCTCCATTACCTTCAGGACCTCGCCAATGAGTTCCGGGTCGAGGGCTGAGGTGGGTTCGTCGAAGAGTATGAGTCTGGGATTCATCGCTATAGCCCTAGCTATTGCCACCCTCTGCTTCTGTCCTCCGCTTAGCTGGGCAGGGTACTTATGCCACAGGTCCTCCGTTATGCCCACGCTGAGAAGTGCTTTCTTAGCCGCCTCCTCGGCCTTCTCCTTCGGCATGCCCTTGACTTTCGTGAGGCCCAGCATGACGTTCTCCAGCGCTGTTAGGTGGAGGAATAGGTTGAAGTGCTGGAAAACGAACCCTATCCTAGACCTTACCCTGGCCTCATTAATTCCTGGCCTCGTTATTTCTTCACCGTCGAGGAATATCCTGCCCTTATCTGGTCTGACGAGGAGGTTTATGCACCTCAGCAGGGTCGATTTGCCGGTGCCCGATGGCCCTATGATAACCTTCGTCTCTCCTTCATTGACGGAGAATGTCACGCCCCTAAGTACCTCATTCTTCTTGTATGACTTCCACAGATCCTCAACCTTCAGTACCACGGTCATAACGCAGCACCCCCGCCTAGCCCGGGTACGGACACCCTCCTATAGACGGATTCTGCGAGCCTCGAGGCCGTGAAGGTTATTGTGAAGTATATCGCCGCGACGACTAGGAGAGGGGTCAGGTAGTCGAGTATCACCTGGGCCACGTGGACGGCCTGAGTGAAGACCTCTGTCACACCTATTGCGTAGGCTAGGGACGTGTCCTTGAGTACAATCGTGAACTCGTTGACCCACCCGGGTATGGCTAACCTTAGGGCCTGCGGCAGGATGACGTGCCTGAACGCGCCCCACCGCGTGAGCCCTATACTGAGGGCCGCCTCGAGCTGGCCGTACCCAACCCCCTCTACTGCACCCCTGAAGAGCTGGGCCTGGTAAGCGGCAGACCTTATGCCTATAGCAAGGATCGCCGAGGGGATGGGCGGGAGGGTGATGCCGATGTTCGGGAAGCCGAAGAAAATTATGAAGAGGAGTACGAGGAGGGGTATCCCCCTGATTACTCGGCCGACCCACCTAATGGCTAACTGCACGGGTCGGGGCCCGAGCACCTCTGCGAAGGCCATGGGTATGCCTAGGGCGAACCCCAGGCCTACGCCGGCGAGTGTGAGGATCAGGGTGTTTGTTATGCCCGAAAAAATGACTGGGAGGTAGTCCCATACGGTTAAGGCCATGGTTCATTACCCGAAGTACTTCTGTATCAGCTGATCCCACTCAGGCGATTTCATGAACTGCTGTAGTGCGTTGTTGAGGGCGTTCAGTAGCTCGGTGTTGCCTTTCTGCACCGCGAGGCCGTATTTCTCGCCGGTCTCTATCACGCCCGATATCACGACGGGGTAGGTCTTCTCGAAGGTCTGTGCGACGGGCTTGTCAACTACGACCGCATCTATCCTGCCGTTCACGAGGTCCTGCACCGCCAACACATAGCTCGTGTAGACCTTGATATTAATGTTGGTTCCGTTATTGACCAGTTCCTCGAGGTAGGACTGCGCGGTGGTGCCCTGCTGCACACCAACTGTGAGGCCCTCAAGCTCCTCGGCACTAGCGGGCTTGACGCTCGAATCCTTCTTCACCAATATTGCCTGGTCCGCCTGCCAGTACGGTATGGTAAAGTCAACCTGCTGGGCCCTCTCGGGGGTTATCGTCATCCCCGCGGCTATCACGTCTATCTGGCCCTGCTGCAGGGCTGGTATGAGGCCGTCGAAGTCGATCGACACTATCTCTATGTCGTCGTACCCTATCATCTTCGCGAGGTGCTTCACGAGGTCTATGTCGAACCCTACTATGGAGCCGTTCTCAGCTATGTACTCGAATGGAGGGAAGTCCGGCGACGTCCCCACCTTCAACACCTTTTTCTGGGTCGTCGTGGTGGTCGATGTAGTTTCCGACGATGTGGTTGTGGGACTATATCCCTCGCCGCCTCCTTTGCTCATGAAGTAGTAGGCGGCTGCTCCGACAGCTATTATTAGTATTATTATTCCCGCAATCAGAGCTTTGCTCGCCATATTTTTCGACCGAATTGGTTCGTATTGATTACTTTTAAGTTTTATCCACTAATTCCTAAATATTATCAACATATAACATCTATTTCCTGTATAGAATGATGCTAAATGTCGTGTTTGATGAAAATATTTTATGCGTGGAGGGGATCTTTCAAGATAATTCGTGTTTATACTTTCATTACTCTATAATCTTCGGAAGCCTATTCAGAACTCTGGCACCTGATGATGTTATGAGGACCATGTCTTCTATTCTTATTCCGAACCTCCCGTGCAGGTATACGCCGGGCTCGATCGTGAACACCATGCCGGGCCTGAGTTCCTCCTTCACCCCGGGAGCTATCCTCGGCGGCTCGTGAACCTCGACACCTACTCCGTGCCCTGTTGAGTGGATAAAGTACTTGCCAAGGCCTGCCTTCCTAAGGTACTCCCTCGCCGCTTTATCAACCTCCTCCGCCGTTACGCCGGGGGACGCAACGTCCTCAGCCTCCTCAGCCGCGTTAGCCACCGCCTCTAAGGCCTCCCTCATATCCTTCGGTAACTTACCTAGGTAGATGGTTCTGGTCATGTCGGCGCAGTACCCGCCGTATACTGCCCCCATATCAACGATGACGGGCTCCCCGTTAACGATCTCCCTAGCTGTGGGTACAGCGTGCGGGTAAGCCCCATTGGGGCCCGCGGCGACTATCGTCTCGAAGGCGTACCAGTCAGCGCCCCTTGCCCTCATCCCCTCCTCGAGGATAGCGGCCAGCTCGTACTCCCTCATCCCGGGCCTGAGCTGGTCGATAGCCTGCTTGAGGGACTCCTCAGTTATCTTCAGCGCCTCCTCCATGGTAGCCACCTCATCGGGTGTCTTGATCTTCCTCTGCTCCATAATCGCCTTCGAGGCGTCTACGTACCCGACCCTACCTTCCACCTTCTTAATGACCTGGTTAGCAAGCGGTGTCACGGAGTCAATCCCTATGAGCCTGAGTCCCTCGACCTGCTTAACGAGCTCCTCAGATAAGGACCTGACGACCCTGGGTGCTTCCTCCTCCACGGCTTCTAGGGGATACTTTGAGTACGGGACAACCTCCGCATCACTGACGCTGTCCTTAACCCTCCAGTAATCCAGCCCAGGCACATAGAGGGCCACGTCCCCTCCCCTTCTATAGAGTATTACCGAGCCGTAGGGTCTGGGGAGCTTAGTGTAGTAGAAGACGTTCATGGCTGACGTGACAATGAGTGCGTCGGCATCGAGTGCTTCGGATAACTCCTTAAGCCTGGTGAGTCTCAACCACTCACCCGAAATAACGGAGGGGGAGAACTATTATCAGCTACTAGCCCGTTATCCTCACAAAAACACAGCCTACCCTATAGTATTCGTCACCTACTTCATACGTGATTGGGGACCTCGCGTATGTCCAGTAAACGGGGGCATCGCTGTCCACGTAAGCATACACTGAGAGCACCATTAGCTCCTCGGATGCGTACCCAGCAGTCACCCCCACTGATGCGGAGAGCAGTGCCGAAAAGGATGAAGGAACATCATCCATCAGTAGTGATAGCACGTTGAAACCGCCGGATAGCGAGATAAGTGTGTCAAGTTCCCTCTCTACATCGTAGGCAGTAAGCGATACGTCATCATATGACTGCCTGGAACTGCTTGGGTCTATCCACCCGTTCTCGAGGAAGTCTATGTATGTTCGGGTCACCGGGTTATCGTAGTAGTACAGTGATGCGGTGCCCCAGACTGCTATGTCGTTGTTTAATGGGCCGCCGTTTAGGGGCCTGGCAACGGTTATGTTCGCCCAGATGTCACTGGGTATGCATACTAAGGCGCCTTGAACGCATTTGTAGAGCCTGTAGGTAGCTATGGATATGTCGCCCTTAAACCCAACGTAGACTATGCTGTTGATGGAGTAGTCCCTGCCTCTGGCGAACCCTTTCTGGAATGTCAGGTTAGCCGCGGTCTGGCTCGATACCTCCCAACTCTTTCCGGCGACCTCATAAGTTACTTCGCCCGAACCGCCACCGCTCGTGACGCTGGCGACGGCTGATATACCTATTCTTATATTCGCCGACTCCTTGGCCACCAACAGCTCCATTAGATGAACGAAACTGACCTTGCTGTAAGCCGAGTACCCCAGGAGAACCGCGGACACCACCGGGATATCGACGCCGCTCATCGTCCTCGAATAATTCCCCTCATAGCGCCACTCATAGCAGGTGACCCTACACCTTGGGTTACCAGAGGGGTCATAGTCACAGTCCGGATAACACGAACCTCTTATAGGTGAGGGAGGAGTCCCTTGAGCATAGCCTCCCTTCCCTGTTTTGGTGAACTTCCCTCCCATGAGCTTTATGAGGGGCTTGTCTAGGTCAACCTCTATGCCATATCCCTCCGTTGCCTTAGCGACATTGATTGGCACGACGGACACGAACCCGTAGAGACCGTCGTTCCTCAGGACTGTGCCCAGAATAGTTAATCCTATACTAACCGCGCCGGGCTCGACACCCATGCTTTCAAGGTGCCTGCCCCACACAGAATACGCCTCCTTAATCCCGTTGCTGACCAGATAGATCACTGGCCCGATAGCTCTCACCGATCCGACCATGATATTGCTCCCGTTGGGTAGCCAGGCGTACGCAACGACAGATACCCTATCGTCCTGCCTTAGGCTCTTAACGAACAAGGTCACTGTACCGGGCTGTGTTAGTGGGAGTGTCGAGTACTTGACCGTTATTCCGTACTCGCGGTAGCTGACCTGCTCTACGGTGCTGAAGTACAGGGCGGGCACGGAGACCGTGGCTGATAAAGCGATGAGAGCGAGGACAACAATGAGGGGATAGGGCCCTCTCATCCTAGCTCACCGACAATGATGACTGAGTTAAAAAAACTTTGTGGGATCCCGCGCAATTCATTTTCCTTAACCCGATCTACTTATTAGGTGCTTATTTTGGGTGAGGTATCGCTGCTCCCGGCTTCTTGGAGGTTAACTGGGTCAGCCATAGGGGATTACCTCGACTACCTCTCCGAAGCACTCGCTAGGGGCGTTATAGACCTCGCTAGGGGTGTCCCGGACCCTGTTCTTAGGAAGGCATCAGCGATAAGGGAAGCGTACGAGGACGTTCTCTCGGAGCCCGATCTCCTATACACCTACTCCCCGCTAGGCGGTCCCTCATCACTCAGGGACGTCATGAGGAGGTTGATCAGTGAGCACGTAACTGAGATCCCCCCAGGCTATAGCACCGTGATCACTGCCGGGACATTCTCCGCCTTTAATATGCTATCGAAGCTCATGCTTACCCCCGGTGATGTGATGTTGTTCGAGAACCCTACCTTCACCGATTTCCTGCCCCACGCAGTTTTCTATGGTGCCTCCACGGCATCGATCCCGATAATCGGTAGCGAGCTCTCCATAGAGACCATTCGCTCCCACTACGGCAGGGCAGCCGCCTTCTATACTGTACCCACGCTCCATAACCCAACGGGCCTAACGTATGGCATGGAGTGGAGATCCTCTCTGGCCGAGCTCGTGAAGGACGTCGGGCTGAGGGTTATAGAGGACGTAACGTATGCCTTCATTCACCCGTCACCCCCAAAGTCACCCCTGAGTCTCATAGGTGGCGAGGCACCGTACGCGCTAATAGGTTCCCTGAGTAAGGTCCTTGCCCCCGGGCTCCGCATAGGGTTCGCTGTCGTGCCGAAGACATGGGTCAGGGCTGTCGAACTCGCGCAGCTCCACGACCTCAGCGTGTCGCCGATTAATGCGGCGGTCGTTGAGAAGCTCGTGAGGAACGGTGTGATCGATAAGCTGATAGCTGAGGGTAGGCGGAGGTACTCTGAAAAGATCAGGGCGGCTCTGGACGCGCTACAGGAGAGCATGCCTGACTGGGTGTCCTGGACCGAGCCGGCCAGCGGTTTCTACATAATGCTTTACGCGCCTGGAGCGGACATGAGCAGGTTGCTCGCGGAGGCGCTTATGAAGGGCGTCGCCTACGTGCCCGGGGACGCCTTCCACATACCTCCGAGGGTTGCTGGTAAACACACTGCCAGGCTGAGTGTAGCTGTCGAGACGCCGGAGAGAGTGGTTGAGGGTGTTGAGTTACTCGCATCAGTTCTTAGGGACGTGAGGCGCTGAGTTTTATCGTCTATGAATAAATTTTCCTGTTAGATTAACCTGGGTGTGATGCATTTCGTGTTTGTTTATATGCTTAAGTTTTATGTTACTCGATTAAAGTCAGTATAATACTCTCAGAGAAATGATTTAAATGGTAATAGTATGAGAGTCGGAACATCGATAGTGGATGTGATAGGTGAGACCCCTGCGATCAGGCTCACTAGGGTAGTCCCCCAGGACTTCGTCCCCCAGCTCTGGGTGAAGCTTGAGTTCATGAACCCGAGCGGTTCCGTTAAGGACAGGATGGCCCTCTACATGATAAGGAAGGCCGAGAAGGAGGGCAGGCTCAGGCCCGGAAAGACAATCGTCGTGGCTACGACTGGGAACACGGGAATAGCGTTCGCCGCCCTCGGGGCAGCTCTCGGTTATAAGGTGCTGATAGTAATTCCGGAGGAGATGAGTGAGGAGCGCTTCCTCCTCATGAAGCTCTACGGCGCAGAGTTCATAACTACCCCAGGCGGTGAGTCAGATGCTGGGAAGGCTCTTGAGTACGCTAGGAGACTGGCTGAGGAGAACCCAGACAAGTACGTATTCCTCGACCAGTGGGACGATGAGGCGAACATAGAGGCTCACTACGAAACCACAGCGAACGAGATAATCAGGCAGGTCGGGAGAGTGGACCTATTTGTGGCCCACGTGGGTACGGGTGGGACCCTAATAGGTGTGGCGAAGAGGCTGAAGGAGGTCTTCCCCGACGTCATAATCGTTGGCGCCGAGCCCGCTGAGTGCCCAGTCGCTTATGGATGGTTCCATGAGGGCAAGGAAGGGCAGTGGGGCAGGCACGAGATCGAGGGTGTAGGC
>JALSOP010000124.1 GCA_026986435.1 Desulfurococcales archaeon
GGTCAGCGACTCCGAAGGGGTCTACTTCGTCCCGGCCCTCAGCGGGCTCTTCGCACCCTACTGGGACCCTTCGGCGAGGGGAGCAATAATCGGGATAACGAAGTACACAAAAAAGGAACACATCATCAGGGCGGCTGCCGAGGGGATAGCGTTCAGGGTTAGGGACGTGGTGGAGGCAATGCACAGGGACACAGGGACATGGCCTGAGGAGGTGAGGGTAGACGGAGGCGTCTCCAGGAACGACTGCCTCATGCAGATACAGGCAAACATCCTCAGCTCGAGGGTCGTGAGACCAGTTGACCAGGAAACAACATCACTGGGAGCGTTTATCCTCGCGGCACACGCTGCGGGCGCGCTTAGAAGTCTTGAGGATTCGCGCCGCGTGTGGGTCCCAGAGAAAGAGTTTGTCCCGAGTCATGAAAAGTGTGTTGAAGCGGCGTACGCTAAATGGAGGAAGGCAATAGAGAAGGTCCTACACTGGCTTGACTAGGCAAGAAAAGGTCTTATGTTCTAACTCTTTCGATGTCTTTCGGGTAATGCTTGGCCAGGAGCATCCACGCGCCGAGGCTTATGAGCCACAGCGAAACCACCGATATCGCTGAGTACATCATAGCGACCTTCGTGTCAATCCCCGCATCAGAGAGCAAAGCAACCAGCGCGCCATACACAAATGGCCCCATTGCCCACCCAATATTGTTGAGTATGTTGTAGAGCGAGAACACAGTGCTTCTGTGCTCTGGCTTGACACAGTCGCTCACCACAGTACTAATGTTGGGGTAAGCGAAAGTTGTGAACATCATGCCTAAAGCAGCGATTATGAAAGGCGGCAGCAGTGCCCACAGAGAAGTATCGCCGTAGGGGTACGGGTAAGCAAGCATCATCACCATGGCCACGTACCCGACCGCTATTCCCAAAACGCTGACCTTCACCCTACCCAATGGGCCCTGTTTCTTCACCAACCTATCGCTCAGTACACCGCCAAATATATGGCCTACTGCTATACTAACGGCAGCCACTATTATGAGAATTGAAGCGTAGAATTGGCCTATTCCCCACCGAGTATCAACGTACTCGATGGCGAAGTAGACGAGCATCCCCCAAGGCATTGCCCACGTAATCATCTGGGCCATGACAATAACGACACTAGGGGTTAGTGCCTCCTTAACAGCCTCCCTCAGACTGTAGCCACCGATCTCGCTCCTCTCAGAGTACCCTATCGTCACTCCCTCGCTAAGTAAGTGCAGACCGATCCCGAAGACCAGGGTTAGTGACCCGGCTATGAGGAAAGCTGTTCTCCAATGGAAAAATATGCCAGCCAGCAGAATGCCGACAACCATGCCTAACACACTGGCCGCATAGTAGGCAGCGTAACCTTTCCCCCTACCTTCCCCTGGGACGACGTCAGCAACGAACGCGTAGATTATAGGGCTGATGCCGACGATGCCTATGCCGAACATTATGAGATAGGTCAAGAGCTGGTAGAAGTTCGTGGCCGTCGATACGAGAATAAGTGACACACCCATCACGATACCCAGGAGAAGAATAAGCCGCCTCCTCCCCAGCCTATCACCGAGTACACCGAGAAAGAACGTGAACGCTAATCCGACAAACCCCGGAACAGTCTTAAGCAAGCTGGCGTTCAGCCTCCACACGTTTTCACCACCGGTTATGAGGCCCTCCTCGTGAAGCGTTTTGATAATAGGTGATAACATGTAGTTGCCAGAGAAGTAAAACAGCACGAACAGAGCCATTACTATAAGAATCATTGTCGCCCTACTCATCCTGCTCACCCCATAAACCTCTTAAGGAATGAAATTATTTTCTCCTCATACTCCCTCGGCCTGTCCTCAACGGTCCTCACGTGGGCTGAGTCAGTCACCCAAATCTCTACGTTCGGGTTTACTTTCCTCACCGCATCATAGAATTCCCTTATCTCCTCAACAGTGACTAGGTCGTCCCTCCTCCCAGCTATGAGGAGTATCGGTGTCTTCACCCTCTTGGCAAACCTCATCATGTTGAGGTCCTCAGGCTTTATCCCCGCCTTGCTTGACGTGAACCTGGCTATGAGCGGGTACGCAAGCCTGAGTAGGGCGCCTAGCAGGCCCCTGACCCTCTTCACCCATC
>JALSOP010000125.1 GCA_026986435.1 Desulfurococcales archaeon
TAGTGACGCAGTATATTCCCCACCATGTGCAGTGGGTGACGCTGTAGTCGAGGTGTCCTTCTGCAGCGAACACAACCCCAGCGTTTGAGTAGTAGGAGTCTGGCTCGCTAGGTATCTCTGTTGAGTTCAGTATGCTGAATGAGTAAGACTCCCAGAGGGCGGGCCCGGTCCAGTCCTTCAGGTCTATTCCGTGACCTAAACCGACAGAGACCCATTTGTGTATCGCGGTATCGTAGTCGCCGACGAGCATTAGTGCGAAGGCGGCGTAGGCGTCTGCCCCGCTTACGTTGAGCCTTATTGTGAAGTCAGCACCCCTGTACGATATTGTGAGCTCTATCTCTCCGTTCGGCCCAACATACCCGTGCGTGGTGGCGCTGTGGGCTAGGGGTGAGTAAACAAGGCTTGCATAGCTAAGTAAGGGGGCCCATGAAAGGGCTAAGATCGAGACCGCGGCGATCGTGAGTAATGTACTGATTTTTCGTGGCCTAGCCGCTGGCACGGGGGCATCCCGACTAGGGTCTGGACTATGAGAATACATATGTGTTATTACAATGAACTCTTTCCCGATTGCAGAAAGATTTATATATAACATGCTGGTGGCATCCCTCATGCAGTGACTCGGGGCCTCTTCAGGTCAAGTATACTGCGAACCCTTGCCACACCCTTTACATAGTGCGACCGGTCATGATCTCTGCTGCCTTAGCTTGCCTAAGAATTACTTACTCCACAACCGATCGCTGGACAGAGCGATATAGGGGCACTGGTTCAGCTCAGACCTATGGGTTACACACCGCTTAACAACCCAGAGGAGTGCCATTGGAAGGAGCCAGCCTGAGGAGCAGCAGGCGTGAAGAAGTCAGCGCTCACCATATACTTTAGGTGAGGGTCACGGCACTTTATCGATGGGCACAGTAATACGTGAACCCCAATAATAATACCGCAAGTGGCCTGGGCTTGGGATGTACGGGCATGGCATGTAGGCAGGATCGGGGCAGAGGAGGAGTGAGGCACGAGCAGGGTCCAGGGTTCGATGGAATATTGGGTGGCGGAGAGGAGTTGGTGTCAGCATCTATGTAATTCTTTGCTATTCCCTAAGATGCTGTACTTTATAACTTATTTGGTGTCAGTAAGTTAATACCTATTTCAGGTGTTTAGGTATGGTGAAGTCATGGCAAAAGTGAAGACTAGTGTATATATCGATCGGGAGCTGTGGAGGAGGTTCCGGGAGTATGTGAGGAGGAAGGGGGGCGAGGTCTCTGAGTATCTGGAGTCAGTAATAGAGGATGCTATGTTTGAGGATGCCCTCGTCCGCGAGCTTAGCGACCTTATTGAGGAGGGCAGCGCTGACGAGATCGACTTCGAGCCCGTGGCTCCGGAGGGGGCTCGGTGAGCGAGCTTGTTAGGGTGATGAGGGATGAACGAGCCGGTCACCTATCTCGACAGTAGCGCTGTCGTCAAGAGGTATGTCTTAGAGAGCGGCTCCGACGTTGTCAGAGGCGTATTCAGGAGGGCTTATTCGGGCGAGGAGCTGGTGGCTTTCAGCGTGTGGAACATTGGTGAGGTGCTGGGTGTGCTGGATAGGGCGAGAAGGATCGGTAGGCTCGATCCAAGTAGGTACAGGATCGCGAGGAACAGGTTCTTGAGAGAGGTTAAGAGGATGCTGAATCTAGGCATACTACTAGTTGTCCAGATAAAGCATAAACTCCTAACAAGGTCTTGGAGAATCGTTGAGAAACACCAAATATACGTCGCCGACGCCCTCCAGATAGCCGCAGCACAGTGGGTAGGTGCCGACACCTTCTTAACGGGGGATAGGCGCCTTCACGAGGTGGCGGTTAGCGAGAACCTCAAATCCCAGCTACTTGAGTAATGAGCCAACCAGGGCGATTATGGTCAAAGGTTCTCGCTTACTTAGAGATCTTGGGTGAGGTGGTTGAGGGCAAGGATCATCAGGTCAGTGACTAGGTCTCTAAACTCCCTCACGTACCTGGTGATCGGTGAGTCCGGGGAGGCGGTCCTGATCGACGCCGGTGCGGGCTCCTTTCTTAGGGTAGCTTACTGGGAGGATAGGGGGTACAGAATCACTCACGTCCTCATCACTCACG
>JALSOP010000126.1 GCA_026986435.1 Desulfurococcales archaeon
TGTTGCGGAGTACCTCACGAGGGTGCGGAGGCAGGCTGTTGCGGTTCTCATGAGGGAGATCTACCCAGGCTTCAACCTACCCATAGGTGTGTGGTTCGTTAGGGAGCAACTAAGGGCAATGTTTAGGGAGGGACCAATTGCGAGGTTCAGTGGCGTGAGAGAGGCCATCAGGTACATCCTCAGCGGCGCGAAGTTAGGTATGAGGTGGGCCAGGGAGTCGGTTCTCCTGCGGAGGGCCGTGTCTCAGAGGAGGCTAACGGACTTCGTGGGTGGGGGCCGGTGATCGTTAGGGAGATAAGGGTTAGGAGAGCCCTGACGAGGTCCGGGCTACCCGACATAGACTACGCCCTTAACCCGTACATAGGGTGCTCCCACGGCTGCATCTACTGCTACGCCAGGCTATACACGGACAAGAAAGAGGTTAAAGAGAGGTGGGGGGAGGTCGTCCTCGTTAAGATAAACCTGATAGAGCTTCTCAGGCGAGAGGCCTCAAGGATTAGGGGGGTCGTTGGGGTCGGCACTGTCACAGACCCTTACCAGCCCATAGAGAGCGAATATGGTCTGACGAGGGAGTCCCTCAAGGTACTTCTCCGAAGGGGTGTGAGGGTCAGCATACAGACGAAATCCGGGCTCGTGACCCGGGACAAGGACATACTCGTGGAGCATAGGGGCCTGGTCGACGTAGGCTTCACCATAACCACATTAGACGAGGAGATGGCGAGATGGTTAGAGCCCGGCGCACCTCCACCAAGCGAGAGGGTCAGGGCTCTTGAAGAACTGTCCTCGGCGGGGGTAAGGACCTGGTTATTCTACGGGCCAGTAATCCCCGGAATAAACGACGGTGACGAGGTGGTCGAGGAACTAGTGGGTCTAGCTGCCAGCACAGGGTCTATACTGTACTATGATTCCCTCCACGTGAAGCCATTCATGCTTGCGCCAGAACACCCACTACGTGAAGCGGCTCTTTCCACGAGGGGCTACGGGTGGCGGCGGTTCTGGGAAAGGCTTGTGGAAAAATGTAGAAAGATGGGTGTGAAATGTCGTGAAGGGTTTACAGGGGATGCTGTCCCAGTAAAGAGGACTGGGTTAATGAAGTGGGTGGGGAGTAGCGGGTGAACTGCCGCACGCCTTATAACATAATGTTGGGCGATAGGAATTAATGGGTTAGTGAGTTGTCAGCGAGTCCCTACGTACTCATCGCAGCGTCCACAGCCGTTGTCGGGACGCTCCTAGTCACGGAGCTGATAAGGAGGAAGATAGGTGCAGGAGAGGAAGAGCCGGCTGAGGAAGTTCCCTCAGCCCGTCACCCCCAGGCCTCTATTCCCTCTATTGACGAGATCGAGGCTGAGGACTTTAGTTATTACGAACACATTGCTGATGTCCTCGCCCCTCCGAGTAAGGATGTAAAGACTATGCATAAGGCCAGTAAGCGCGTGAGGTCGAGGAGACGCAGAATAGGTAAGAGGCTTGAGAGAAAAATACTCCGGATGTGGAAGGAGGGGATCCCAGCAAGGGAGATTGCTGAAGAGCTCGGATTATCATATTCGGCCGTCTACAGGAGGATAAAGAAATTCAAGGAAAGCGCCAACGAGCGGGGATAAGCAATAAGTATTAATAACTTAACATATTGCTATCCAATAATAATTATTGTGCTGATTTCCTAATTTCCTAGTCTGAGCTGGTGGGTAAGTACATAAAACATAACTATTATAAAACGTTGCAGAGTGCGTTAAACATCCAGAGTACCCAGAACCGGGGTTAACGTAGCTCAGGTTATTTTTCATTATAGTGCTCCTTATCGGTTACGTCACACTCAGGGTTGTCGTAGGAAGTCCCAAGCACCCTATGCTGAGAGCTGGCCCACCGGAGCTCGTCGCCGGTCTTGTGAGTAGCTTGGTCAAAGCAATCCGGGATCATCGTCGTAGTACTCGCCGCTTTACCCATAATAGGAATCGATACAGGCACGTTTGCCTGGGGCTATCAGCCATACTTGCATTCATCATAGGCTTTGGCCTCCATGGCACGTGGGCCAACATGGCAGCTGGTATATGGTTGACAATGATAAGGCCCTTTGACAAGGGAGACTTCATTGAGGTTGCCGGGTTTTCCGATATTATTGAGGAGATCAGCATTATGTCAACCTAAGTTGAAAACGTTCGATATCGCTGTGGTCACACTACCTAATCGCTCTGTCTGGGGATCGCCCATGGTTAACTACACGAGGGAGCCCGTAAGACGCGTAACCATCGATGTCGGCGTCGCTTACGGCACAGACCTTAACGAGGCGATAAGCACGCTACTGAGCATAGCTAGAGCAAATGAAATGATACTGAACGATCCGCCCCACAGGCCGTTGTGACTGAGCTCGCTGATTCCTCAATAAATCTACAGCTAAGGGCTTGGGTTAAGAAGGAGGATTATGGTAGGGTGAGGGCTGAGTTAATAAGGGCGGTGTATGAAGGACTCACCAGGGCAGGCATAGAGATACCGTTCCCGCAACCGGACGTGGACATTAGGAGCAAGGAATGAGGTGCTAGGAGAGGGCGGCGCCGATGAGCGCTATTAAGAGTGGTGAGGCGCCGGCCGCGATGTTGGAGAAGGCGTTGACAATAGCTATCCCATGTTCTGGCTTACTAACTGCGTTGCTCACGACGCCGCGAAGCACCGGCCTAATGACCCTCAAGCCGACGGTAGTCGCCGTAAGTATTGCGAAGACAGCAGCCGGGTCACTCACTACGATCATAAGGGATGCCGACGCGACTAATGCAGAGGATATTATCAACACCTCCCTAGTTTTTCCCATAACTTCCTGCATATGGGCGAGCAGGTAGCTCAGGACTAGTCCCGCATAACCGGCGAGGCTCCAGTAATTCCTTAACTGCACCTCATTCATTCCCGTCACTCTCTTAGTGTAGGCGAAGAGGTAGTCCTTCATCAACCCATTGACACTCCCCACTAACAGAATCACGGGCAAGTACGGCGTCACCTTCCTCAGTTCTGAGAGGGCAGCAATCACCGGCACCCTTCGCGCGGGTTCAGTACGGAAGCTCCTATACGGTGCGACTAGTAAGTAAATCACGGCATAGGCGATGCATAGGACCGTGCCTGCCCAGACAACGGTTCCCCTACCAGCCACGGATATGATCAGTGATCCTACCTGAAACCCCACGTAAAGAGAAAGGGAACCAATGATAAAGTAGATGCTCATCCACCTACTCCTCCACTCTGGTTTGACAGAGTCAACGACAAGCGTCTGCATTAAGGGCCAGAAAATACCCGCTGCGAACCCCTCTAGGAGCTTGATCACTGGATATGTGCTCTCGGGCATGGACGCGTATAGGGCGTAACTTGATGTAATGAGTAAGAGACCTAGTAGCCCAAGATATTTCGCTGAAAGGACTCTATAGAGGCCTGCATGTATAATAGAAGCGACCGCTCTTGAGGACATGTACGCAAGGGTTAGTAGGGACACCCATACAAGGCCTTGTGCCTCCAATACCTTTATACTCACGTGCGGCGAAACTATGCCAGTGATCACGGGGACTACGGCAACGCTGAGCATAGCCGATGCAAACGCCCTCGCATTATCGACAGACCTCAATAGAAGCGCCTTAAGATGTTTCAGGCACCGCTTTAAGGGCTCTACTCAGCATACTCCTCACTTTTCTCTCCCTCTCTTCCAAACTCTTTAGCCTGGTCTCCAGGACCTCTTTCCTCTCACTCAAGTATTCCTTAGCCTCCTCCGGAGGTATCTCTATTAAGAGCCCTGCAAGCGCCCGGAAGAACCTCCTCTTCCACCCTATCTTGTTGAGCAGACGGAGAGCCTCCTCTACCTCTGTTAACATGGACCTAAGGGCCGATATCTCTCTCCTTAGGAGGCGAGATTCCTCGATAAGTCTGAGTATTTCCTGGTTAAAAGAACCCGTACTCAAGACCGGCACACCCCACAAAGTGCCTTACTGACCTTGCTCCTGCTTTGCTAGCTCCTCAACCTGAGGAAGTATCTCGTTTATCCTTCTATTGATTTCTTCTAATTTCTTTAGGAGATCGAGCCTGAGCTGCTCCAGCACCTTAACTCTCTCACCGAGCATATCCTTAGCCTCCTTTATTGATGCCTCGATACTGAGGCGCCCGCCGACCCCCATTATCACGGTGTCGACTTTCTCAATCTTTGCCCTTATGTAGTTCCCCGCTCCTAGAGGCAGCAGAACAGTCTTACCCTCGCCCCGCTTCTCAAGATATGACAGAGTCTCTATCACTGAAGCCAAATCTTGTATCGTAGTCGTTACTGCGTCTATTTGATCCCTCAGGTACTCAGCCTGAGCTATGAGGGATCTCAGCTCGTCCTGCAGGGTAAGTAGCCTTTCATGATTCCTTACTTCCTTGGCCTTCTCGACCATCTCACTCACCGATATAGCTTTCTAATGATTTCTATAAATATATTTGGCAATATGTAGCCTAAATATTGAAAAATAATATATTAACATTAATCCACATATATACGCCCATAAAAGACAATAATATAGATAATAGATATAGAAGGTAGCTACGTTACACTACCAAGTAACTCGGAAGCAACACACTTAACGGCTCTCGCGAACTCCGCTGTACTCGCTGAACCGCCTAAGTCCGGTGTCAACACCCTTCCCTCACTAATCACCCTATGAAGAGCCTCATCGATAGCCTTAGACGCATATATGAGACCTTCGTCACCCTTCCTCACGCCAAGATACTCCAGCATGAGGGAGAGCGCCTTCATAGCTGATGAAGGATTAGCTATTCCCCTACCAGCTATGTCCGGTGCTGTTCCGTGAACCGGTTCGAAGACCGCAGTATGGTCCCCAATCTGGGCAGAGCCGAAGAGCCCTATCGACCCAGCAAGCCCCGCAGCCAGGTCACTGAGGATATCGCCGTAAAGGTTGGGTGTGACAATCACATCAAACCTTGAGGGGTTCTTTACCATTAAGTAAGCCGCCGCATCCACGAAGACCTCGTCATGCTCTATGCCCTCGTACCTGGCTATCTCCTCCAGGAAAATCTCCCTGAAAAGCCCGTCACTCTCCTTCAGTATATTTGCCTTATGAACGACAGTGACTCTCCTTCTACGCCTTGATAACGCGTAATCCAGAGCAAATCTAATCACTCTCCTTGACCCAACCTCCGTAATCATTCGGACGCTGTAGGCTGAGTCCGGGGCCCTCCACTCTATTCCGGAGTAGAGGCCCTCAGTATTCTCCCTGATAATCACTATATCAAGGCTTAGGAGAGATACGCGGGGATATGACCTGAAGGGTCTTACGTTGGCATATAGCCCTAGCTCCTTCCTTATGAGGACGTTAACGCTTCTGTAGCCCTGCCTCCCTGGGAGGGTCATCAACGGTCCCTTTAAGGTCGCGTCCAGGGACCTCATCAGGTCAATGTCCTCCTCAGTAATGGGCACACCCTCCCGTCTATACCTCGAAAGACCGGCCTCTATCTGGGTCAGCTCGAACTCAGCATCAACAAGGTCGAGTAACCCAAGAGCGGCATCGATTATTTCGGGACCGACTCCGTCGCCCACTATAACCCCTACCCTGTACTTCCCGCCCATGGGAACCACCCATGCTCCTTAATGTACTCTACTATACCCCCAGCCCTCAGTATCTCCACGACCTCCTCTGGGAACGGCCTGAACCTCTCCCTCACACCCTTACTAAGGTTAGCGACAACACCTTCGGATAGATCAACGACTATGGTATCACCATCATCCGTGATGTTGGGTATCTCTCTAGCCTCAATAACCGGCAGGCCTATGTTTATGGCGTTTCTGTAGAATATTCTAGCAAACGACTTCGCTATGACAGCACCAACCCCCGCCATCTTTAGGAGTCTTGGAGCGTGTTCTCTACTCGAACCCATCCCGAAGTTCCTTCCGGCAACTATTACGTCTCCAGGCCTCACCTTCTCACTAAAACCGGGTATGACCTCCTCTAGGAGGTGGGGGAGCATCGCCTCAAGGCTAGATATGGCCTTGAACTTGTACTTCCCCGATATTATGTGGTCTGTGCTCACGTTATCCCCGAGCACCCATGCCCTGCCCTTAACCCTCATCTCAGACACCTCACGAAAGGTACCTCCTGGGATCGGCTATCACCCCTTCAACAGCTGAAGCCGCTGCTGTCGCCGGTGACGCCAGGTATATCCTGGAGTCCTTATGACCCATCCTGCCCGGGAAGTTCCTGTTCGAGGTCGAGACCGCTACCTCGCCAGCGTCGAGTATCCCTAGGTGGGCCCCTATGCAGGGCCCGCACGTTGAGTGAGCCACGAAACAACCCGCCCTAGCCAGCTCCTGCACGATCCCGTCCCGCAGCAGGCGCACATAGACCCTCCTCGACGCCGGGACAGCTATGCACCTCACTCCCTCCCTAACCCTCCTTCCTCTCAATATCCTCGCCGCGGTGGCGAAGTCCTCGTACCTGCCGTTCGTGCAAGAGCCTATGAAGACCTGGTCCACCTCAACGCCCTCAACGTCGGTCACGGACTTGACGCGGTCCACGTTCGGAGGCTCCGCAATCAGTGGCTCGAGACTACTCAGGTCTATTATGACCTCGTCCACGTACTCTGCCGCCGGGTCGGGGTGGAGGGGCCTTGCGCCGTCACCGAGCCACGAAAGGAGTACATCATCAGCAGGGAATATGCCGGCCTTCGCACCGGCCTCGACCACCATGTTGCTGACCGTCATCCTCTGCTCGACGCTCAGATGCCTGAGCCCGTCCCCCACGAACTCGATCGCCTTATAGGTTAGGCCGTCTGCCCCAACCTGCCTGAGTAAGTCGAGCACAACATCCTTCCCGCTTACAGCGGGGGAGGGGGTCCCTGTTATCACGCCACGAACCGCCTCAGGTACTCTCAGCCAGGTAGCGCCGAACGCGAAGACGAGGGCTATGTCTGTCGAGCCCACCCCAGTAGCGAACGCCGCCAACGCGCCGAGGGTCACGGTATGGCTGTCCGCACCCAGCACGAGGGAGCCTGGCCTCACCAGCCCGGACTCGGCCATGACCTGATGACATATCCCTTCCCCGACGTCATAGAGCCTCACCCCGAATCGTCGAGCAAACCTCCTCATGAGTGTGTGCGCCCTCGCCGCTTGTAGGTGGGGCGGTGGAGAGGCGTGATCGATGACTAAGGCAACCCTCTCGGGGTGCGCTACCCTGTACATGAAGGGGTTCTCCTCCATTACCTTAATAGCGAGGGGGGCTGTGCCGTCGTGGGCGTAGGCCACGTCCGCCTCCGCGAGTATGAAATCACCTGGTGTCACTGGCTTCCCTACCTTGGCTGAGAGTATCTTCTCAGTCATTGTCTGGGCCATACGTCACACCTCCCGGAGCTCGGGGAAGTACTTGGAGGCTATCTCCGCCATCTCATCATCAGTCATCGGGGATGCCCTACCGCGCCTGAAGATCTCGAGGATCTCGTTGTAGATGGCCATGACTCTAGGATCGTTCTTTAGACTTGCCACGTTTCTGCCGTCCCCGTTGCCGAGTCTGTATGAGAGCCACAGTGCTATCGCCGCTCTCCCGGAGTACGGGTTTATTGCCACACTGTAAGGCACGCCCAGGACCTCGTAGGGGTCGAATGGCAGGTAGACTCTCGGGTTCTTTATGAGGCCGTCGACGTGTATCCCTGCCTTTGTGCGGAAGGCGTTCTCTCCTATGAGAGGGTAGAACTCGGGTATGTTGAGACCTAGCTCCCGGAAGAGCTGCGCTGCCTTCCTTATTGCCCTGAGGTTCGCCCTGCTCTCCCTACCCATTATGCCTGCGTAGTGAACCAGCATTATCTCTAGAGGGCAGTTCCCGGCTCTCTCGCCGATGCCGAAGAGTGTGCAGTTCGAGAGCGCGGCACCGTAGTACCAAGCTGCCAGATGGTTCGCTACTACGAGGCCCAGGTCGTTGTGGCTATGGAACTCGAGCCTTGAGCCGGGGAACCCTACCTCGTTTATTATGTACCTAATGAGCGCTGGTATGCCCCTGGGCGGGGGTACATCAGGCAGGGGTAGCCCCACGCCGAGCGTGTCGGCAAGCTTAATTATTATCTCCGTCCCATACCTCTCCTCGAGCCTCATGAGGGCCTCGACGAATGGCCTGACATTCTTTTCGAGGCTTGCCCTCGTGACGTCCTCCAAAGTAACCTTGACCCGGAGCCCGTGCCTGAGTGCCTCCTCTACGACCTCAAGATACTTCCGGAACGCTGTGTCCCTGTCCACCCCGAGCTTGAAGAATATGTGGTAATCAGATATTGACGCCAGTATCGCCGCTGTCTCAAGCCCCGAATCTAGCACTAGGCCTAGGTCAGACCTTGTAGCCCTTATCCAGGCTATGGGCTCCGGGTACCTGTACCCGAGTTCCTTAATCCTCCTTGCCAGCTCCCTATCCTTTTCGGTGTAGAGGAAGACCTCGGTAGTGAGTATTGCCCCGCTCCCGCCGAGCTCGGTGAGTACCTCATATATCCTGAGTCCTTCCTCAACACTGAGGTAGCGCCACCCCTGCTGCCCGTCCCTTAGGGTCGTGTCGGTGAGCGCTACCTCGCCCCGCACCCCAACTATCCTAGGGGGTGCGTCGAAGGGGAATATGTCCTCATAGAGTTCGGGACCGTCCATCATCCTTCATCGATACACGCCTTGATGGTGCAAGTCTAATAAGTATGGGGCGGGACTCCATAAACAATTCATTGATCATCAGGGGTGCGGATTCCATCAATTTTCAGCGTTTTGGTGCGGATCCCTTCTCAAGCAAGAAATCAGGTCCAGACCCTCATTATTATCATGGTGTTGGTTCCTGCTACGCCGTCAACAGACCTTATCTTGTCAACACACCTGTTGATCACCTCTATGCTGGGGCCCCTAATGATCACGA
>JALSOP010000127.1 GCA_026986435.1 Desulfurococcales archaeon
TTAGTGCGCTCATTGCTGCTTCTTTTACTAGCGCTGCTAGGTCAGCTCCTGTGTACCCGTGCGTCAGTTCGGCGATCTTCTCGAGGTCAACGTCGTCAGCAAGGGGCACGTTCCTAGTATGAACCTCTAGGATGGCTTTCCTGGCCCTCTTGTCAGGCGGGGGTATCTCTATTTCTCTGTCAAACCTGCCCGGTCTCCTCAATGCCGGGTCAACGGCGTCGGGCCTGTTTGTGGCGCCTATGACTATTATCTTACCTCTCTCCTTAAGGCCGTCCATTAGTGTTAGCAGCTGCGCCACCACCCTCTTTTCAACCTCCCCAACGACCTCCTCTCTCTTGGGGGCAATGGCGTCGATCTCGTCAATAAAGATAATTGCGGGGGCGTTCTTTTGGGCTTCCTCGAATATCTGCCTGAGCCTTGCCTCGCTCTCACCGTAGTACTTGCTCATTATCTCCGGGCCGTTAATGGGTATGAAGTATGCGCCGATCTCGTTCGCCAGGGCCTTCGCCAGGAGTGTCTTGCCAGTGCCAGGCGGTCCATGCAGCAGTATGCCCTTGGGTGGCTCGATGCCCAAGTGCTTGAAGAGTTCCGGGTGGCGCATCGGGAGCTCCACTATCTCCCTGATCCTCTCCTTAGCCTCCTCGAGGTCACCTATGTCCTCCCAGGTAACCTTTGGCACCTCCCTCATAAGTTCCTCTTCCTTGACGGGCTCTGCACGCACTACTACTTCGGTGTCGTAGTCGACATACACTGCCGTGCTCGGGGTAGTCGAGATCACTACGAGTTCTAGGTAGTCGTAGCCAAAGGGAAGGGGGAGAAAGACTCTCTCACCCCTTTTGAGGGGTTTCCCAACCACATAATCTCTGACGTATCTAGTTAGCCACTCAATATCCCCCGCTATGGAGGCTGTAGGCGCTAGAACAACTCTCTGCCCTCTCTCAACCCTGGCCCTCCTAACCGATACGAGGTCACCCACTCCAACACCTATCACTTTCCTAGCATATCCGTCCATCCTGATTATATCTTTCTCCTCATCAGCCGGGTACGCTGGCCATGCCTTTAGTATAATACTTCCCTTCGGGCCCTCAACCTCAATAAAGTCGCCTGCCTCTATGCCGAGCTCCCTCATGTGTCGCCTGCTTATCCTGGCGATCTTTTTACCTACCTCCCTCTGCCTTGCCTCCGCCACACGGAGTTCTATAGAACGGTCTTTGCTCATCGGAGTCACACCCCAAGATACTTCGGTAAGAAGGTAATATTATTCAGGTAGTGCTCACTAAGAAGTCATATTTTCTCCAGCGCGTCAAGGCCGAGGACTCTCATAGCGTTTTCCAGCACCTTAGAGACTGCCCAAGTGACGGCCACCTTAAATTCCCTGTAGCCCTCGTCGGACTCCCTGATTATTGGCTCTCTCGAGTACCAAGAGTTAAACAGGTTTGCTATCTCGTTTATGGCTGTGATAAGGTCCTCGGGGCGGAGCTCCCTCAGTGCCTTGCTTACATCGAGCGGCGCCTTGCCTAGGAGGTAGACGAGTCTCCATAGGTCGCCCTCTAGGTTCCTGGGCTCAGCCTTTTCCCACTCGGGCTCGTCCCTCCCTAGGTTCCTAAATATGCCCCTTGTCCTAGCGTATGTGTACATTATGTACGGTGCACTGTTTGAGCGTATGTCGAGGGCTTTGTAGTAGTCGAAGATGAGGGGCTTCAGTGGCGAGGTGCTTAGCATCATGTACTTGAATGCGGAGCGTGCCACCGCCTTAACGATCTCATCATTCATCTCTCTCCCGGTCTCTCCTAACTCAGCCCTTACGTGGGCCTCGAGAGTATTGAGTACTTGGTCAACTGTTACGTACCTCCCCCTCCTGCCCTTCATGCCACCGCCCGGAAGGGTAACCATCTCGTAGGCATAGTGTATCAGGTTCTCCGCCTCCCTCCCATGGCCTATGGCGTATAGGGCGAGCCTTACCTGCGCCTGCGGGAGCGTCTGCTCCACCGCTATTACGTTGATGACCTGGTCAGCGTTGAATATCCTGAACTTCTTGATGGTGTATGCTATGTCCTTTGTTGTATAGAGGGTGGTGCCGTCGGAGCGGGCGAGTATGAGCGGGGGTATCTCTAACCCCTCAGGTATTCGTAGCCTCCTTCTCAACTCCTTGTTTTCTGCTAGCTTACGGACGTCCAGAGCGGGCACGCCCTTGTAAATTATGTAGTAGGGTGACCTCCTAGCCTTCTCCAGAACCTCAGCAACGAGCCCTTCCCTCACAAGGTCACTCTCCCAGTCATAAGCGTCCATGCTTATACCGAGCCTCTCGAGGGTCTCCCTAACACCTGCCAAGACGTTCTCCACGGCCTCCCTCGCTATCACTACCAGCTCCTCATCCCTCATGAACTCCAGGTCGGCCAAGACCTTCCTGACAGCTGCCTCCGGGTCATCCTCCTTCTTCACCGCCTCGATTATTGCTTCAACGGTCTCCGGGGCCTTGTGCCTTAGCTCGGCAATCGCCGCCACTAATTCGTCGGCTTTCCTAAGGAGTTCTCTGTACCTCTCCCCGCCCTCCTGCCGCGCCTCCTCTAACTGTTTCCTAACTTGCTCGAGTTCCACAGCCGTTGCCGCAGCTGCGTACACTATCCCCATGTAGTGGTCTATCTTCATTCCCTCCGGGGGCCTCACTTTCCTGGAGGCCCTGTACCCGTACACCATGTACGCTACCTGCAGACCCAGATCATTCACGTAATACCTCCTGGACACCTCCGCACCCCTTGCCTCGAGTGCCCTGGCAACGAACTCCCCAAGGGCTGCGTTCCTTCCTGAGCCTATGTGCAGGGGGTGGACGGGGTTTAATGAGACGTAATCTATTACGAACCTTGTTCCCTCAAGGTCGCGGATAATACCGTAGGAGTCACCTGACTTCCTGAGGTGTTCTAGTAGCCTCCTCCCGTACCATTCCCTATCGATGAAAATATTGACGTATATTCCCTTCACCTCGACCTTCCCAACGCCCTCGACACCCTCCAACGCGTTGCCGAGTCTTACCGCAAGTTCCTTAGGTGACTTAACAACACCTCCGCAGGCACGCATTAGCCTGGCCGCCACGATCGCGATGTCCCCGAACTCGGGCCTGGGCGGGATCTCGATTGGTATCTCTGCTAAGGCGGCGTGGCATCCGAGGGTTGAAAGGGTTTCTGACACGGCGGCTTGGAAATTCTGAACCAGGTCATTGAATGGGCAAACGTTCCCAGACGCATTAACCAAAAGACCTCACCGTCTATCTGTGCTCATATGGCGAAAGGTATGTCCCTGAAGTCCATTGGGAGTCTCTCACCACGCTCCTTCAGCTTGTCGTAGATCCTCTCAAGGTGTTCTATGAGGACGGGGCACCCGTCGAAGCGGCCCTCTCTATCACACCTTGTGTTTTTCTCGGTGTAAAGGAGCTTTATGAAGCAGTTCCCCGTCCTCTTGTCGTAGTAGGGGCATATCTTGTGGTACTGCTTCGCTGACCTCATCATGGCGTCGACCCACTTCCGCTTGGGGTCCTTCTTAGTTGCCTGCGGCTGTGCCGTGGTCTGGCTGAGCACTTTCTCGAGCTCGTCCACGCTTATCTTGGTGGTACCCAAGTTTATCACCTCCACTTAGTTCTTGTGTACTTTTATTGCCCTACAGACATTAAGGGTGAGGGTGCTCAAATAAATTACTTCCGGCCACGTGGACCCGCGCCGCTAACTCAGCTCTCATATCCCGACGAAGACGTACCTCCCGTCCTCCCTGGCGAGGACCCTGCGCTCGTTGACAAGCCTCGTTAAAGCCCTCCTGATCTTATCCTCACTAGCCAAGCCCGAAAGCATTGAGTGAAGCTCCTTTACGGTCTTTGGGGACTCTCGCAGTAGGTCAAGCAATATCTCAATTAACTGATCCTCTGTTGGAGCTCTTATAACGACGAGATCCGGATCCTCATATACGACGGGCAACCCAAGCTTCCTCGACTGATCGTTCTCCATTCCATTGTCAGCCATTTTTATACCCCAGGAACAAAGGACTAAACAGCTTAAGAAGGTTGCCTCACTACAGCTAAAACTGTAGGCCCACTGTTAATGGTAGAGTGCGGAAAATGCCGCTAACAGCCAAATGCCCTTGGTTTAAGGATGGTGCATGCACGTCCCCTGCCCTAGGCAGCGGTCCAGATAACAGCGTCGTTAACATATCTGTGTGCCTAGGAGGACCGGAACAGTACACAAGATGTAAGTTCTACGTAGCGCCCTCAAAGGACACTTCTGCTTCATTGAAAAGATATGGTAAACCACTCATGCTTATCAGTTCATTATCGAAGGAGCCGAAGTCCGGGTGTGAGTTTTTCAAAGTTATTAGGCATGACAGCGGCGTATCCTTAGCTGCCTGTGAGGTTCTCGGAAGATACTTGACCAGGTATGAGGTGCCATTATGCGAGAAGCACTGGAGAGATTGCCCGTTCCGTAAGCAGAGACTCAAACTCGTGAGATAACGGGTTCCTTAATCCGTCTCCATTATGGCGTACGGCACCCCAAGATCTCTCAGCACAGACTCACTATCTTCGGGCACGCGCACAACTAACACCTCATCAAAGAGGTCGCGAAATATCCTGATCCTCCTTACGAACTCTATACTCATTCTGTCATAGCCAGCAAATACTATTAAGCGTCTCAGTATTCCCACCCGTTTCTGGGAAACACCAACGAGTTACCCTTTAAAGGCTGAGACTCATTTCTCGAACGTATCGAGGGACCTTTGGGATACTGAGACCACTTTCCGCAGTGCTCCTGCAACATTTCCGCCTTCAACCTCCGCTATCCATGTGAGGACATCGCTCAATTCCTTAAAGACTATTCCCTCAGAGCGCGCAGCTCTGTACACTGTCTCCCTTATATGCCAATTACCAACACCTACGACATAGCCTGGCTCAATAATCCTAATGATTATTACTGACGCCTTCCTACCGCGCTCATAGAGCGCTCTAACTAGGCCATGCCTCGCTGCGTCGAAGCCTCCGTCAAGCGTGTTTGTTCTCCCTGTTCCGTAGTCCCTGCTGTAAATAATCACGGACGATGAGGTCTTCTCTGTGAGACCTGTCCTCGGCCTCCAGACCTCCAGCCACTCAACATGGTAGTTCCCAGGGTACAGTATGATGTAGAACCTGTTCATCAGGTACTCCAGTACGTGCACCGAGACCCCGTCGATGCTGGGCCTGTCCCTCAACCTACCGAGGAAGAACTTTACTGCAGCCCTATCAACCGCCGTTATTGCCCACCTAGTAGGGACCAGTTTCCTTCTCCTTATCCTACCCAGGAACCCCAGGCTCATGGCCCTTATTATAGAGTAGGTGTCAACCCTACCCCTAATCAGTTCAGATACCGCTTCTTCGACACTCACATCGTCCCATATGATCTCCTCGAGCTTCTTCGGCAGGGAAGCGTTCCCCACAACACGGACCTCTTTCGCGGGGGCGGCGGGACCGGTTGCCCCGACGAAGGGATCGAGCCTTGTTATTGGGTGAGGAAGCCGCTTCAGCACGACCTCTGTATCGACGGGCCTAGCCGATATGGCCGCTACCCCGACCTCTTTCTCGTAGAGTGTGAAAGGCTCGCTCACATTAAGCCTCATTATCGACGAAACCTGGTAGCCCCTGAGTCTGAGAATGTCTGCGAGCCCTAGCCTCCCCCACCAACCCTGCGGATTATCGTATATCTTTGCGCTCTCACCCTTAACCCCGGGAGGAACCCCCACAATGATTGGCACAAATGGATAACCCTTTTCACCTACAACAGCCGTGGGTGGTGTGGAGCCGCTTACCTCTAAGCCCGCTATCCTTGCTGTGGCCTCCATTGTCGCTCTCACTTTCTCGAGTATTGGACACTTTGGGAGACCGCAAAGCCTCTTATATCCTTTGCACCTTACGCATAGCTCGGCGTTAATCATTTCCTCTCCGCTATAATTAAGATCTATTTAGGAGGGTTATGAGTGCGCTAAACCTATATTTTTAGACTAATCAAAACTTGAGGGGATGAGGAACCGTGGGCACGGAGTGCGACATTGTCGTTGCTTTAGCAGGTAACCCGAACGTCGGTAAGTCAACACTTTTCAACACATTGACGGGGGCAACCGCTAGGGTAGGCAACTGGCCGGGCGTCACGGTGGAGCTAAAACAGGGAGAGACTATTCACAAAGGCAAGAAAATATGCATAGTTGATCTGCCAGGGATCTACGGCCTCAGCGCAACTTCCGAGGAAGAGATCATAGCAAGGGAGTTCATCGTAAAGGGAGGCCCCGACGTCATCATAGCGCTCGTGGACGGCACTGCCCCAGAGAGAACTCTCAGCCTGCCCGTTCAGATCCTGGAACTAACTCCGAAAGTCGTCGTGGCAGTCACCAAGATAGACGAGACCCACAAAATGGGGATTCACCTCAACCTAGAGAGGCTGTCTAAGGAGCTGGGAGTCACCGTCGTAGGTGTCTCGGCGCTCACGGGACAGGGCATTAGCGAACTGCTCGATGCCATCATAGGTGAGAGGAGGGAGCGGCAGGAGCCGCTGAGGATAGACTACGGTGGGCTGGAGCCGATAATCAGTGAACTCGAGGAACTCCTCAAGAGAAGGGAAGCGCTTAGGGGGTACCCGCCGAGGTGGGCAGCAGTGAAACTGCTTGAGGGAGACACTGTACTGCTCGGAGAACTCCGGGAAGAGGACCCCGAACTCGCTGAGAGGGTAGAGGAGCTGCGAAGATCCGCTGAGAGGCTCATCGGTGAAGACCCCTCCGTATATATAATATCGAAGAGGTTCGAGTACGTTGACTCAGTAGCGAGGAGGTCCGTAGTCAGGACGAGGGTGAGGACCGATCACAGCTGGCTGGAGAGGGTACTCAGTTCGCCGCTACTCGGCCCGATCGCCAGCGTAGCCATAATATTCGGAATATTCCTGGCGGTCTTCGCCATCAACACAGGGTTCCCCCTAAACGTGATCTTCGAGATGGTGGGGGCCCCCGATCTTGCAGAGGCCATTGAGGCATGGAGCATATCGGGGATGCTTGAGGAGGGCTTCAGCTGGTTAGCGGACCAGGTAAGGGCGGCCCTAAGCACGCACCCAGCCTGGTTCCAGTCACTTGTGGCGGACGGGATAATAGCTGGCGTTGGCTCTGTCCTAGTATTCTTGCCACTGATTCTCCTAGTGTTCGTAGCCCTGGCCATGCTCGAAGACAGTGGAATAGCGCCGAGGATGGCGGTAGTGTTTCACGAGGGGCTCAAGCGGTTCGGGCTCAGCGGCAAGGCGGTTTATCCCCTCGTTATTAGTCTGGGATGCAACGTACCCGGCGTGATGGCGAGCCGGGCCAGCACTGACGAGGCGGAGAAACTCTCCCTTGTGTTCTCCGTGCCCTTCATCCCCTGTCAGGCAAGACTCGTTGTGACACTGGCATTCGCGTACGCAATAAGCGATGACCCACTGACCCAGGCGGGCGTTGTGCTCTACACATACCTAGTTGGCTTCGCCGCGGCCCTCATAACGGCCAAGCTCGTGAGGAGATACTTAGCGGGCGGGGAGGCGCCCGAACTGATCCTGGAGATACCCCCGATACATAGACCGAAGGCGAAGGTTGTCTGGTGGCTGTCGTGGGAGAACACCAAGCACTTCCTGAGGAAGGCCGGCATCATAATTCTTGGGCTAAGCATTGTGGTGTGGGCGCTGACTAGCTTCGGGCCGAGTGGGTATGTGCCAGACCAGCCAGCAGAGAGCTGGGCATCGGACCTCGGCATGGTGTTCGAGCCCGTGCTCCGTGTGTACGGGCTGAACCAGACGCAGTCGTGGATAACGGGTGTCTCCCTAGTGATGGGGCTGGCGGCCAAGGAGGTCGTGCTGGGAACCATCACGATGCTCTACGGTAAGGAAGTAGATCCTGTGGCGGCGATAAGGTCCCTCGGCTTCACCTTCCCGCAGACAATGGCGCTACTGACATTCATAACGCTGTACATGCCGTGCGTGGCGACTGTCGCAGTGATCTATCAGGAGACCAGGTCCATAAAGTGGACACTCGTGTACATCGCCTACTCGCTAGCCCTAGCTTTCGCTGCTTCGCTGATCGCTTTCGGGGTGTTCTCGCTTTTCTGAGCCAGGGCTAATAACTATTTTTAAGCTTTGCAGGGAATTAAGGCAAAAGGTGATGAAGTATTAGCGAGCAGAAGACCGCGAGGCTTGAGGTGACGAAGGACGAGCTCAAGTTCATACTCCGCGAATTAAAGAAGTGGCGAGCTAGGGCAACGACCTTATTGACCCTCTACATACCGCCGGGGAGGCCGATAGCCGACGTCGTGCGCATGCTCAGGCAGGAGTATTCGGTGACGGAGAACATCAAGCTCAAGCGAACGAGGGACAAGGTGCAGACAGCAATAGCCATGGCCATCGACAGGCTCATAAAGATACCAAAGGTACCGAAGAACGGGCTTGTACTGTTTATCGGGGTCCATGATGAGACGAATGACACGATAGACCTGGTGTTCTCGCCCCCCGAGCCGGTCAAGGTATTCTTCTACAGGACTGACAAGTGGTTCCACACAGAGTTCCTAGACGAGATGGTTGAGGCAAGGGACGCGTACGGGCTCATCATCATCGAGCGTGACGAGGCGACGGTAGGGCTCCTGAAAGGCAACAGGGTGTACGTGCTAGACGAGATAGAGGGTTACGTCCCAAGCAAGCACAGCAGGGGCGGGTGGTCCCAGCGACGTTACGACAGAATAATCGAGGAGCTGACCAAGGACTTCTACAAGAGGGTTGGCGAGAAGGCTAACGCCGAGTTCCTGCCGCTCCTTCAGAACGGGCAACTTAAGGGGATCATCATCGGCGGGCCCGGGTTCTCAAAACTCGACTTCCTTAAGGGCGACTACCTGGACTACAGGCTCAAGAAGCTGGTGCTCCCGAAGACCATAGACGTCAGCGATCAGGGCGAGCCCGGCCTCAGGCAGATGGTAATGAAAGCTGAGGACATGATAAAGGAGCACAGCTTCATAAAGCTGAGGAAAGCGATCGAGGAGTTCGCTTACCACCTAGCGAAGGACGATGGCCTCGCCATCTACGGCGAGGACGAAGTCAAGGAAGCGATAAAGCTCGGCGCCGTCAAGTTCATCATAATAACTGAGGATCATCCGGAAGCAGAGGAGATCGTTAGGGAGGCGGAAAAGCGATCCACAGAGATCTTCATAATAGATAGCGAGGTGCCGGAGTACGACTGGATAAAGAACACCTTCGGCGGCGTCGTCGCGGTTCTACGCTACAAGATATACTGAGCGAAGTAGGCGGTTTCTAGCCGCTAATTCTATATTCGCTACCGGGCTAAGGGCACACTATTTACCACTTCAGCGATACAGAGGTATGGTTAGGTGGTGATACTTATGGCAGAAGAAAGAGAGGGTAAGAGGCTCAGATCACCTATCGTGACGGTGCTCGGCCACGTCGACCACGGGAAGTGCCTCCATCCCGAGGAGGAGGTATTGCTAGCTGGCGGCTCGACGGCAAGAATAAGGGAGTTATTTGACTCCCACCCGACCGGCCGCGATGAGAGGTACGAGTGGATAGATGAAGTAGTCGGTGTCATGACCCCCGCGCTTGGCCGGGTGATCGATGCAGCCGCGACCAGGGTGTGGAGGGTCACCTACAACGGCCCGCTCTACAGAGTAGTTACCGAGTCTGGCAGGGAGGTCAGGGTTACCCCGGAACACCCATTCATGACTCCCGGTGGCTGGGTTCGGGCCGATTCCATCTCCGTTGGTGAGAGGGTATACGTCGTTGACAAGGACTACGGGCTGGGCACCGAACTCGTTGTGCGGGTGAGTAAGGAGAACTATAGCGGCTACCTATATGACCTCAGCGTCCCGCCGACACACGCATTCGTAGCTAACGGCATAGTCGTTCACAACACGACCCTACTTGACAAGATAAGGGGTACGGCCGTAGTTGCGAAGGAACCTGGGGAGATGACGCAGCACGTGGGAGCCTCCTTTGTTCCCCTTTCCGTCATAGAGAAGGTTACGAAGCCCCTCCAGAAGCTCTTTAAGATACAGCTGAGGATCCCTGGCCTGCTCTTCATCGACACCCCAGGCCACGAGGCGTTCGCCAACCTGAGGAGGAGGGGAGGCAGTATAGCCGACTTCGCAATACTCGTCATAGACGTCATGGAGGGCGTTAAGAGGCAGACTGAGGAGAGCATCGAGATCCTTAAGGAGAGGAGGGTGCCGTTCGTCGTGGCGGCGAACAAGGTTGACAGGATCTATGGCTGGCGCTCACACCCGGACACACCGTTCATCATATCAATGAGGGAGCAGAGCAGGAGGGTACTGGACGAACTCGATAGGAGGATATACACCATAGTCGGGCAGCTGGCGAAGTTCGGGATACCCGCAGAGCGGTACGACAGGATTAGGGACTTCCGCAAGGCGATAGCCGTAGTGCCTGTCTCCGCCAAGACCGGTGAGGGCCTCCCGGACCTGCTCGCTGTGCTTGCCGGGATCATTCAGAAGTACCTCACCAAAAGGATCATGTTCACCGAAGGACCGGCCAAGGGCGTGATACTTGAGGTTAAGGAGGTGCCGGGTCTCGGCACGGCAATAGACACGATCATCTATGACGGGATCATCAGGAGAGGCGACACAATAGTCCTCGGCGGAAGGCACGGACCCATAGTGACGAGAGTGAGGTCACTCCTCATGCCCAAACCACTGGAGGAGATAAGAGTAAGCGGCACGGGCTTCATGGCTGTCGAGGAGGTAACCGCCGCCGCGGGCGTGAGGATATCCGCTCCAGACCTCGATGACGCCGTCGCTGGCTCACCCCTCTACGTAGTACCGGAGGGCGAAGACCCGAGTAAGTATGCCGAGGAGGTCAGGAAGGAGGTCGGGGAAGTCGTCTTCAGCAAGGACATCGTCGGCGTCCTGGTTAAGGCAGATACGCTAGGCACTCTCGAAGCCGTCGTATCAATGCTTGAGAGGAGGGGGATACCCGTTAGGTACGCCGACGTCGGACCCCTAACAAGGAGGGAGGTCATGGAGGCCGCCCTGGTCGCGAAGAACAACAGGTACTACGGCGTAATAATTCTGTTCAATGTGAAACCCCTGCCCGAGGCTGAGGCGCTGGCGAGGAAGGAAAAGGTGCCGATATTCAGTGACAGAATAATATACAGGCTAATAGACAAGTACCTCGAGTGGGTCGAGAAGGAGAAGAGGAAGGACCTGCTCCGCGAGATGAAGGATACGGTGTTTCCGGGCAAGTTCATGATCCTTCCTGGGTACGTCTTCCGCCGCAGCGAGCCCGCCATTGTCGGCGTCCGGGTGCTCGCAGGGGTGATCAGGCCGGGGTACCCCGTCATGAGGGCTGATGGTAAAAGGCTGGGCACGATCCAGCAGATACAGGACCGCGGCGAGTCCCTCGACGAGGCGAGGGAGGGCGCGGAGGTGGCAGTCTCAATCAAGGGCCACATAATAGTAGGGCGTCACGCCAAGGAGGGAGACGTGCTCTACACAGACCCTAGCGAGGACGACCTCGAGAGGGTCGTCACGAAGTTCGCTGAGTTCGTCACGCCAGACATGCTGAGCCTGATAAGGGAGATCGTGGAGATCAAGCGTAAGCACAATAAGACGTTCGGTGTCGCCGTGCTCTATAATCTGAGAAGGCTTGAGAAGAAGATGCAGAAGCAGAAGAAGTAGTCTTCTTTACTCGCTCTCCGGACACCTCGGGTCGAATATCACTGACTCCTCGAACGCCGCCCTTTCGAGGGAGTCAGATGCGTGTATGGTGTTCTCTTGTATGTCTAGGGCGTAATCACCCCTTATAGTGCCGGGAGGTGCCTTCCTCCCGTCGGTCGGCCCGATCATTAACCTAACCACCTCGATGGCGTTCGGGCCCTCCAGCACAGCAGCCACTACCGAGGTTGATGTCATGAACTCCACCAAAGACTCGAAGAAGTGCTTGCCTCGGTGGACGTCATAGAACCTCTCGGCGCACTCCCTGCTCATCTTTAGCATCTTGAGCCTCACGATCTTGAAGCCCTTCCTCTCGAAGCGAGCGAGTATCTCGCCGATGAGGCCCCTCTTCACAGCGTCTGGCTTAATCACGATGAGCGTCCTCTCGACGCTCACCTAGCACCCCTCCTCGCCTTCTTCCTCTTCCTCTGCTGCATGAGCTCGTGGTACTTAGCCGTCCAGGGGAGCTTCTTCGGGTCGCGCCTCATCTTGTAGCTCTTGAAGCACTTACTGGAGCAGAACCACAGTATTGTGCCGTCATTCTTAACGTACATTATCCCCGTGCCCGGCTCTATCTCTGCACCGCAGAACGAGCACCTAACCCTCCTGGGCATTCCGCGCACCTAAGGCACTTGTTATGGGCACCTTATAAAGAGTATCCTCCGAGCGCATTATTAATAAGGCAGTGAGTCCGAAGAATCCGGTGCCAGAAGTGAGCGAGGAGGGAAAGAAAGTGGATGTTAGCCAGCCGCAAGTGGACGTTGTCAGGGAGTTTGGTTTTCCAGCAGAGGTGATCCAGATAGTCGGCAGGACCGGCGTTACCGGCGAGATCACCCAGGTCAGGGTTAGGGTTCTTGAAGGACGCGATAAGGGAAGGATCATCACCAGGAACGTTAAGGGCCCCGTGAGGATAGGCGACATACTCATGCTGAGGGAGACCGAGAGGGAGGCGAGGAAACTCTCAACGAGGAGGTAAGGCGGCTAATCTTCTCTTTTTACTCCCGCGCTAAGCAAAGCATTAATTCTGGATTAGTGGGGAGTGCCTTCTCAGGTACTGTTCTTCATTGATGAAAAATCTGTGATTAGTGGACTAGCCTTGGATCCGAGTTTAGCCTGCCTTTGCCTTTAGCTCCTGGAAGGTCCTCGCGAGTTCCTCGACGAGAGTCGCTGCCTCGCCGGGCTCTATTATCGCCACTGAAGCTGCCGCCACCTGTATCCCTGCCGCCTCACCGAGCCTCTTCTTGCTCGGCACGTAGAGGTAGGGGACATGCTTCTCCTCGCAGAGGAGAGGCAGGTGGATCACTACCTCCGGCGGGTCAACGTCCTCAGCGATCACGACCAGCTTCGCCATACCCCTCTCGACGGCCTTCGTCGTCTCGTTGGTGCCCTTCTTTATCTTGCCTGTCTTCCTTGCTAGCTCCACCGCCTGGTAGACCTTCTCCGCCACCTCGGGCGGAACCTCAAACCTTACATATGGGGGCTTGCTCATCCTCATCCACCTCCGGTCGTCGCACATCATGATTTACGGGTACCCTTAATAAGTGAATCGTTATCCTCAGTCATGTGCAAAAATCGCTGTGACGACCACCTTATTCGCGAACACCTTGACCGAGTCTATCCTGTAGAAGCCGTGTCTCATGAACTGAACGACCTCCCCTACTCTCACCGTGCTAAGTGATGGCTCGCCAACGCCGTTTATGTGCTTTAGGGAGTCGCTGTCCGCCACCAGCATCTCCACGGTTACCTTAGATAATGCAGGCACCCAGTGAACTATCCGCATACCCGCGGCCCTCGCCTCCTGTACAGAGGAGCCCAGGAACGTCGCCGTAAGCCCTTCATCACCCTTCACTACTTTTACGTTGGCTAGGCCGTAGAGCCTTATGGCGTCACCGACGCCGACGTCCTCCTTCTCTACCAGAACCGATGGCTCCGTACCCAGCTCGATGGATCTCCTGCCGAGCACCTCATTGTCGGGGTGGTACGCGAGCTCAACGGACCTCAGCTCCTCAGGTAGTCCTTCGAGCTTTAGCCTCACAGGGTTAACCACGACCATGTATCTCCTGGCCTTGGGGTCGACAAGCTTTCTGTTCAGTGACGCTATGTTATCCCAGCTCACCCTGGCGTCTGAGTGCTTGACGCCGACGCTCAGTATCACCTCGCGGAGGGTCTCGGCCAGTATCCCCCTGCGCCTCAGGGCCGCTATTGTCCCGAACCTCGGGTCGTCCGGCCCGAGGTACTCGCTCGGCCTCTCCTTCATCAGTGATTTGATTGTTGACTTGCTCAGGACTAAGCCCTCGAGGTGGAGCCTCCCCAGGTTTATGACCTTGGGGTACTCCCACCCCATGCACGAATATATGAATCCTTGCTTGATGGTGTTGACGCTGTGCTCCTGCCCCCTGAGGATATGGGTCACTCCCATTAGGTGGTCATCTACTCCAGCCGCGAAGTTGTATGTGGGCCATAGGACGTACCTCGAGCCAGTTATTGGGTGGGGGTACTTGTCGGTGTCCACTACCCTGAAGGCGACCCAGTCCCTGACCGAGGGGTTAGGGTGCTTGAGGTCTGTCTTGACCCTAACGACGACCTCTCCCTCGCCGTAGTGTCCAGCAACCGCTTTCTCGAACTCTTCCAGGACATCCTCAAGGGGGCTATACCTATGGGGGCACGCCTTGCCAGCGTCCCTGAACCTCCTGAACTCCTCCCTGCTGCAGAAATCCACATATAGACAGCCCCTCCTGATGAGTTCCTTAGCTATTCTGTAGTAGGTCTCCATCCTCAGCGACTGTATGTACTCCTCGTCCCACTTGACTCCCAACCACCTCAGGTCCTCCCTTATGGCTGCGTACGCGTCCGGGTCAGGGCGCTTGACCCTTGGGTCGGTGTCCTCGAATCTCAGTATGAACTTACCCTTGTACATTCTGGCGTATTCGTGGCTCAGTAGGGCTGGTCTGGCGTTGCCTAGGTGTATGTAGAAGTCGGGGTTCGGCGCGAACCTCGTGACAACGGAGCCCTCTGATGCGCCCGAGAGTGGTGGTAGGCCCTTCCTCTCCCTCCTCTCCCTCTTTATCGGGCCCCCTAGCTCCTCGAGGAGCCTTTTCTGCTCCTCGAGACTCATGGAGTTTACCTCGTCCACGACCTCCTTAACGAGAGCCGCCACCTCGCGAGCCTTACTCTTGAGTTCTGGGTGAGCCCCCATTACCTTGCCCATCACGGGTCCCATTGCTGCCTTGCCGTCGTGTGTGACGGCGTTCTCTAGGGCGTACCGCATGATCTCCTTTCTTAGCTTGTCCATCGGCGCTCACCTCTCCCGTGCGAGGTATATGCGTAACTTATCATGTTTTTGTCCCAGGACCTCCTCTATGAGGACTATCCGGGCATTGAACGGCGATCTCACTACCCGGATAACGCCTCTGTTGCTCAGGGTGTACGCTATCTTGCCCTCTTCTTCCACAACGTCTCCTTCGTCGTGTAGCATGTAGACCTTCGAGCCCTCTACCTCCAGGAAGCTCACGTCACTGGCCCTCACACGGTACTCTATCTCTCGCCTGAGGTTCTTGATCACGAACTCTCTGTCCGCGCCCTCGAGGAACGCCTTGGCTACTTCTACGCAGTCCACCTTTACCTCCTTTTCACCGATTACCTCGTAGCACTCCGTCCGACTGTACTCACCCTCTATCTCGCCTAGGTCCCTCAACACCTTCCGTGTCGTCTCTCCTTTCTCCTTCATCATTTCCTCCTCTGAATAACGTATGTTGCCACAGCCCAGAGCAGGTCCCTTGCCTCCAAGTCCTTAGGGCTCGTGGAGTAGAGGGCCTCCTCAGCCCTCCTCACATAGTCCGCGGCCAGCTTCTCTGCGTACTCGCGTGCCCCACTCTTCTCAATGAGTTCGGCCGCCCTCCTAAGATCCTCATACGTAGCCTTCTCCTTCAGTCCGAGGATGCGCTTCAGCTCCTCAGCCTCCTCCCTGCTGAGGAGCTGCAGGGCGTGAAGAACCAGGATCGTCTTCTTGCCCTCCCTTATGTCGCTGTATACTGGCTTACCCAGCACCTTCTCCTCGCCGAAGACCCCGAGGATGTCGTCCTTTATCTGGAAAGCTATGCCGATGTTGTCTGCGAAGCCCGCTATCTTCTCGATCTCCTCCTCACCCGCCCCGGCCAGGAGCGCCCCGATGACTATGCTGGTGCGGAAGAGCGCAGCGGTCTTCTTGTATATCATCTTCAGGTACTCACCCACACTCACGCCCCACCTGCGCTCGAAGTCCATGTCGAGGGCCTGGCCCTCAGCAACCGTCACCGCTGACCACGTTAGCTGCTTGATCGCTGCGAAACCTCGGCCGTAATCACCGGTCTCCTCGCCCACGCGGATGAGAGCCTCGTAAGCCTTCGCGTAGAGGAGGTCCCCAGCCAATATGGCTGTGGACTCCCCCCACTTCACGTGAACCGTGGGAACACCGCGCCTCATCTCGTCACGGTCCATTATGTCGTCGTGTACCAGGGTGAATGTGTGAAAGAGTTCAACGGCGGCCCCAGCCTTCACACCGAGCTCCTCCGGCAACCCATACATCCTGCCAGCGAGCACTGTGACCAGAGGTCTGAGCCTCTTCCCCCCAGCTAGTATGAGGTGCTTTGATGCGTCGTACAGATACTGTGGTTCCCCGCTGAGTAACTCGAGCATAAACGAGTCCGTCATCTTAGCAACTTTCTTGGCGTAGTCGAGCATCCTGCTTATTAGG
Organism: Desulfurococcales archaeon; assembly: GCA_026986435.1. Lineage (GTDB taxonomy): Archaea > Thermoproteota > Thermoprotei_A > Sulfolobales > NBVN01 > WAOK01. Next base: position 16,476 of record JALSOP010000127.1, read on the forward strand.
TCGTCGCTTACCTCACGCATTTACTGCACCGGTTCTAACGTATAAGCGCTCTTATATTGAGTGTGCACACGCGGCGCATGAGAGGCCTCTCTGCCTGACCCACTCCAGGAGCTCCCCCTTAATTACTACCCTGGCCTTACTCCTTAGCTCGTTAACGGAGGAGAAACCTGCTAGGGAGACCGCTAAGCTAATTCCTCTGATGAAGGCGCTGAGGTACTCCTTCAGATCACCGCGAATGGCATGAATGAGCGCGGGCCTCGCGAAGCCCGCTATGTCGGCCCCGAGGGCTAGGGCCTTAATCACGTGGGTCGGGTTGCGGATGCCGCCGCTACCGACGATAGTGGCGTCGGGAGCCGCTGACCTGACCTCGATTATCGAGGCAGCAGTGGGTATACCCCATCCGATGAAGTGCTTGGCTAGGTTCTCCTTGAGGTTATCACCGGCTTCGCCAGCCCTTATTTTCTCTATGAGTACCCAGTTAGTGCCGCCTGCCCCAGCTACGTCGAAGTACTTGATACCCTTACGCCGGAAAAGTGCCGCCACCTCCGCGCTAAGCCCGTTCCCAACTTCCTTGATCATGACGGGGACCCCTAACCTATCAGATATATCTTCGACCCTCTCTAGGAGGCCTGTGAAATCGGGGGATCCCTCTGGCTGGGCAGCTTCCTGGGCGGCGTTGAGGTGGATCGCTATGGCGTCTGCCTCGATCATAGAGACAGCTCTCTCGAGCACCTCGAGCCGGGCCTTCGCCGCCTCTGCTGCTCCTATGTTCGCGACTATGGGGATGCTCGGGGCCCTCTCCCTGACCACACGGAATGTGTACTCAAGCCGGGGGTTCTCTAGGGCCGCTCTCTGGCTACCCACACCCATCGGTATGCCGATCTCCTCGGCCGCTTCCGCCAGCGACGCGTTGATCTTCTCTGTTCCAGGTGCGCCGCCAGTCATGCCAGTTATCATTATCGGTGCGGAGATCTTCTTCCCGAGGAATGTTGTCGACATGTCAACCCTTGAGAGACTGGGCGGGTATGCCTGGTGGGGGATGAGCACGTGCTCGAACCATGTTGTGAGGGGACCCTCAACATCCTCGTTGAGCACTATCCTTATGTGGTCTAACTTCCTTGAGGCATTCAGGTCATTTATTGATACCATACCACCGTACCGATGAAAGGCTTACCCGTGAGCAAATTAAATAGGTTCCATCTCCTGCCCCCGTTGACCACGTACGCCCTTCCCCAGCCCCTAGCGTGCCTCAGGCCCTTAACGAGCTTACTTCGCATACCCCCTGTCACGTCTATTCTGCCCGAACCACCTACGTATTTTAGGGCCTCGAAGGCCGAGACCTCCTTGAGTAGGCGGGCATCAGGCGACTTCCTGGGGTCCTTGTCGAATATCCCGTCAACATCAGTGGCGAAGACAACCTCGGCGTCACCCATCGCTTTCGCCAGGAGCCAGACGATGTCATCGCCCGACATGACTTCGTAGCCGTCGTCGCTGAGGACACCGTCCCCGAAGATCACCGGCACGAGACCTCGGCCAACCATCTCGGCCGCGATGCCCAGCTCGCAATCAGGGCGCCCGGACTTCATCGCACAAACAGACCTCGTGGTGAGCGTGACTGCCGGGACCCCGGCCGCTATCAGCACCTGTGTTACCATGAGGCTTAACTCACTCATCAGGTAGGCGGTCCTCACATAGCACGGCTCATCCATGACGCCCTTTCTGTCCAGGCACTCCCTTACAGAGGGATGCCCGTAGGAGCCGCCGCCATGGACTATCGCTAGCGATAGATCGGTCGCCCGCATCGCCGCCGCTATCTCCTCACCTATCCCGAGTAATGTAGGGATGTTGATGCTCAGTGGCTCGTCCTTATCGGTTATGATTGAGCCGCCGAGCTTGATGACATATCTCTTCATGTATCTGCACCTAGGCTGAATTCCAGGGCTATCGCATGCCCCATATCACGTACCAAGATAATGTTTCCGTCGGACACGGGCACACCGTAAAGTGCATGCCATAGGCCCCTGTGTATCCTAGCTAAATGATCGACCCCTCCCCCTCCACCGGCAAATGTCTTTGCTGCCTCTATCGTCACGAACCCCGCGATATGGGTGATCGCTGAGTCGAAGTTCCCCGGATCCACGTACCTCATCGGGTAGATCCTCGCCGGCCTGATGGTTACCCTAGCCCCGTAGCCTAGCTCGATAGCTCCCTCGCCCTCACGCCAGACATACGGACCGCCTATCACCGGAGAAAGCCTCAAGCCAACGATTTCCTCGCCGAGGCCGAGGCGCCTATCAATGACTTGGGCGGCCTCAAGGATGCTCTCGTCGGTCTCGCCTGCGAGGTAGTCTATGAGCGCTGTTGTCATGGCGAGGTACTCCCATATCATCAGCCCAGGGCGGGCGAGGATCACGGGCCTGATGCTCGGTAACTCACCGACCTCCTCCTTCAAGAACTCGGTGAATGCTTGGTACATCATGACTGCGTGATTGCCTGGCTGGGCCCCGCCTCTCCCTCCCTCAGCTATCTTGACACGGATCCTCTCATTCGTCGGTAGAAATAGCACCGGGTTTCTTTTCCCTGGTATTGGCGTGTGCAGGAATGGAATGTACGCATCGTATACGAACTCCCTCCCAGTCCCCTCGGCCTTCAGCTGTGGTACCCCCTTAACTCCGCTTTCGGTCTAAAAGAACCTAACACTGGCATACCCAACGACGGCGTAGGTATCGCCTGTGATGTCTCCGGAGGTGGCGTACTTCAGTACCTCGCCCCTCGAACCCCCCATGAGCCTGGTGAACTCCATAGCGGTCATGACTGGGCCGGGACCGCACATGCTTATCCTAAGACGGTTAATCGTCTCGAAGAGACCGTCTACATCGAGGCTAGTTATTTTCCCGAGCGCCTTCCGGTCTTTGGCGTGTGCTGACTCGTTCGGTTCGTAGTGGGTCATGTCACTGGACGCTATCACGACGACGTCCCTTCCGAGGGAGTTCGCGGCCTCGAGGATTGACTTCGCTAGGTCCCTAGCTATTGAGGGTGTCTGGTAGAGGAGGGCTATGGGGACTATGCGTATCTTACCGAATATATACTGGAGGAAGGGTAGCTGTACCTCTATTGAGTGTTCCTGCTCGTGCGCGCTCTTATCGAGTCTCGCATACTTCGACCTCGACACCAGCTCCCTCGCGAGTTCCTCGTCTATGAGTACCTCACCCAGCGGTGTGAGCCACTTACCCTCCGGGTAGACGGCAACGGGCTCCCCGTACCCGGTGTGGTTGGGGCCGAGGATGACGTAGGTATCCGCTCTCCCTTCGAGAGCTATCCTGTAGTAGGTGTGGGCCGCCACTGGCCCGCTGTAGATGTAGCCCGCGTGGGGTGTCATGAAGGCGTGTGACTCCCTTTTCCTTGTGGTGGAGGGCTTGGGCACCTCGCCCGGACCGAACGGGTGTGTGAATGTCCACTCAATCCTCTTCCTCAGTGCTTCGGGGTCGGCCTCGTAAAACATGCCCGCCACTGCGGGGAGGCGGGCACTCACCTCGGCACCACCTTCGGCGCCTCGAACTCATCTATCGGTATCTCTAGGTCGGCGTCCGGGGCTATCTCGCCCCTCTCCCTGAGTATCTGCCTGGCCAGGAGCCAGTAGAGGGTCGCTAGGGACCTCCTGCCCTTGTTGTTCCCGGGTATGACCAGGTCTATGTTGCTTAGCTTGGCGTCGGTGCTCGCGAACGCCACGACCGGTATGCCCACCTCAGCCGCCTCAACTATCGCCTGCTGATCGATCCTCGGATCCGACACCAGTATGACCTCGGGCTCCACGTAGTACGGTAGGCTCGGATTGGTCAAGGTGCCCGGTATGAACCTCCCAATTATTGCCCTGGCCCCCGTCACCTCGGAGAACTTCTGCACAGGCTTGAAGGCATAGGTTCTGGCAGTAACCGCCAGAACCTCCTGCGGCTCGTACCTCGCCAGGAACTTCGCCGCCACCCTGATCCTCTCGTCCGTCTTCCTTATGTCGAGAATATAGGGGCCGTCGGGCTTCATCCTGTACACGAACTTCCTCATCGATTTGGTACAGAAGTGCGTGCCGACGTGGACACCTGCCTCAAGATAGGTCTGTATCGGTACCAGGAGCTCTATTACCGTCCTCTTCTGCTCTGACACGGCTCACACCCTCCTTGGATAGGGAGCTATCTCCTTAATTACGTCCACATGACTTAAGAACATGCGGCGGCAGCAGTACCGCCTAACACCTAAATCATCGAGGACCTTCCCGGGGTCCTCACCGCGCTTCACCCTCTTAATGAACTCATCCCACTTATCGCCGATCACTGCACCGCACGTGAAGCACCTAACGGGGAACAGCATTACTCTCTCACCTCACCTGTAAGACTTCTGCCTCCATCTCCTCGCTGAGTACCTCATCCACTTCTCTGGCTCTGTCTGCCTAGGGTCGCCGGCGAGCATCGGGCGACTGTACTCCTTGAAGAGCTGCTTGATCTTCTCGCTCCCCGTGTAAGCAACTATCGCCCTAGCTATAGCTGTCCTCACGGCGTCTGCTTGAGCCATCACTCCACCGCCATGAACGGTGACCCTGATGTCTATCTGGCCCCAGATCTCCTCGCCGATTAGGAGAAGCGGCTCCATCATCTTGAGCCTGACCATCTCTATCGGGTATATCTCTATCGGTATGCCGTTAATCCACACCCTGCCCTTGCCTGGCTTGATCACCGCCCTAGCGATCGCCGTCTTCCTCTTGCCCGTAACTATTATTACCTTCTGCTTACTTGCGGCGCTCATCCCTTCCACCCCAATGAGCGAGCTATCTCAGCTACGGAAACACGATAACCGCTGAGGCGGTCGGCACTCGCGTTCTCGAGCTTTATCATTTTCTTGTTCTTGAACTCTGGCGGCACACCTACGAAGACCTTTAGCCTCTTCAGCGCCTTAACACCTTTCCAGTTCTTCGGAAGCATGCCCTTAACAGCCCTCTTGAATATGGCCTCAGGAGTGCGGGGCCTCTTCGGCGACTGCTTCTGCGGGTTCCTAAGGGTCTTGAGCTCGAGCCATATCTTGAAGGAGTCCTTAACCATCTTGGGGTCGCCGCTCTCGACCGCCTTCTCTATGTTGAATACGTAAACAGTGTACCCTTCTAGGAGGGCTTTAGCCACTTGCGACGCGAGCCTCCCCAGGATAAGGTTCTCTGCGTCTATGTAGACCACCCTCTCAACGCCTGCCGAACTCATGCTATCACCCTCACATCATTACCCTTAGGGTTCTCCTTTAAGAGATCCTCAATACTCATTACCCGCCCACCGGCCTGCTTGATCTTCTCTGCAGCCGAGAAGGAGAAGGAGAAAGCAGCGACGTTAACCGGCTTCTCTATGGTCCCCGCGCCCAGTACCTTTCCAGGAACAACAACGGTTTCGCCGACCTCAGCATACCTGTTTATTCTGCTCACGTTCACAACGACCCTCTGCCTGGCTGGCCTGTTGAGGAGTTTCGCCACGTAATCCCAGATGGGTGCATTGTGCTCGTTAGCCGCTTTCTTCAGCTTCCGGATCAGCTTCCGCAACACTATGTTTGTCGGGCCTGTCCTCCTAACCACTTCTGCTCCCCTCCGTGCCACCACCTAAGGTATTCACGGTGTTTAAAAGCGTGAGTAGCTTGGACCTGACCTCCTTAGCGGCCTCGTAAAGAATCCTACCCGCGTGTAGGGCACCCGACGACTCGATCATCAGGTTGTACTCGTTGTCACGCCAGCTAAGCCTTATGGCCCCTGCAGGGCACGCCCTGAGGCACTGCCTGCAGAGGTTGCACTTCTCGCTGTCGACCTTCAGCTTACCCTTAACGATCTTCAGTGCCCCGGTCGGGCACACGGCAGCACAGTCGCCGCAGCTGTCACAATGCTCCCAGTCTATCCTTATATCGGCGACATAGGTAAGAACCGAGACTGTGGCCGCCTGCCACTTGGCATGCTCCCTGCCCCTCCCCAGCCTTGCCTTGATCTCTGCATGAATGCGCTGGCCCGGGCTAATCACGGCGACAGGTATCTTACCGCTGACCGGCCTCACATCCGGGTCCTCGCTGACGATGCTATCTGAGTAGATTATCTCCACCTCCGTCAGCCCGGAGAGGGGGGTCTCCCCAGGTCGTTCCACAACGAGCCTCAAGGTCGCGTAGCAGTCCTCATCGAAACGGGAGCCGTCGGTGACGCACTCCTCCGGTCTCTTGTACTTCTCGAGCGCTGCGTCCGAGGTCAGTGGGATCATGGCTATTCTATGTGCTATGTACTCGTCGTAGAGCACTGTGTTGTTATCGTAGAAAATTATGTAGTCCGCGGCCATCGTGAGGACTTCGGACTGGGCAACCCTCCTTATGGCGTTAACGACCGGGAGGGGCGCCCCCTTTATCCTACCCGAGAACCTCTCGCGGGTGAGTTCCTTCACCTCTATTTCGACGGCTTGCTTTGGCATGAATAAGCACCCGGGTCAGACCCTCCTACCGCGCCTGCCGCCGGGCCTTCTCGTTGTGTCGTGCGGTATCGGTGTGACGTCCTCGATCCTCCCGATTATGAAGCCCGACCTAGCGAGGGCCCTGATCGCTGCCTGGGCGCCGGGGCCAGGGACCTTGGGACCGTGACCGCCTGGGCCTCTCACCTTTATGTGGATTGCCTTGATGCCTTTATCCATCGCCTCCTGCGCGGCCCTGTAGGCGATCATCATGGCTGTGTACGGGGAGGGCTTCTCCCTGTCCGCCTTAACTACCCTGCCGCCGGTCCACCTGCTTACGGTCTCCGCGCCACTGAGGTCGGTTATGTGGACGAAGGTGTTGTTGTACGTCGCGAGTATGTGGGCGACTCCCCACTTAACCTCTCTCCCAAGGAACGACACCTATCCTCACCCCCCTACCTCCTCTGTCTGCTCTATTATGCCTCTCGACGCGAATGGGGAGCCGGGCGCGTAGCCGATCAGCTCCTCCTCATCCCTCGAGACGAGGTAGCCAGGGGACCTCACCCTTCTACCATTTATTGCTATGTGACCATGAACGATGAGCTGCCTGGCCTGGTTGATCGTCTTGGTGAGGCCCCTCCTGTAAACGATTGTCTGGAGCCTCCTCTCGAGGATAGACTCCACGGTTAGGCCGAGGATGTCGTCGATAGTGGCGTCCTCGCTCTCAAGGAGACCCATGTGGTACAGCCTCCTCACGAGCTCCCTCTCCCTGACAGCCCTGATCTCCGGCGGCAAGGATAGGAGGGCCTTGGCCTTACGCCTTATGTCCCTCAGGAGTGTCTGCGCCTTCCAGAGCTCCCTCTTGTTCCTAAGGCCGTAAGTGCCGATGAGCTCCATCTCTTGAATAAGCCTCTCCTTAATCCAGGGGTGTCCGGGCCTCTGCCACTTCTTCCTCGGCTTGCGTGGGTCACCCATTAACCATCACCTCTTCTTCTTACTCACGCCAACTGTTGGGCCGAACCTGCCAGTGGTGTGGGTCCTCTGGCCACGCACCTTGTAACCACCGGCGTGCCTGACACCCTTCCAGGACCTTATCCTCATCTCCCTCTCTATGTCCCTCTTAGCCACGTAGATCAGGTCAGCGCCTATGAGGTGCATGTCCTTCCCCGTGTCGTAGTCCTTCCTCCTGTTAAGGTACCAGCTCGGGAACCCGTACCGCTGCGGATTACTGATGGCATCCTCTATAGCCTCAACGTCCTCCTCACTGAGGTAACCAACCCTGAGCGAGGGGTCTAGACTGAGCTTCCTAACAATAGCTAGGCCGAAGTGGTAGCCTACGCCCTTGATAAGGGCTAGGCCATACGGGAGAGGCAGGTCTCCCGGTATGTCCACACCAGCTATTCTCACTATGTGCTTGTACGTGTCCTCCGGCATACGGCACTCTCCTCCCTAACCTAGGGGTACTCAGTTAAAAGCCGATAATAAAGGTTATTCCATTGAGTAAAGGGAATTGAGTTTGAGCCACAAAATACTTGTTGCGCCCATCCGTCACATCGATACCGACATTGTCAGCCAGGCATTCAGGGCTCTCACCTCAACATTCCCTAACTTCAAGATCATTGTGGCTGAAGAGGTATACATCCCCGATACAGATACATATGACGAAATAAGGAATCAGTGGAGGGCTGATGCGGTAGCTTATGGACTAGCTATATGGGCTAGGAGAACGCATGGATGCGGACGCGGGTGCATGGTACTGGGTGTGTCACTTGACGACGGATACGCCCCGGACCCAACTTCGTCTTTGGCATCGCCATCACCCTCGCTGGTGCCGCTGCAGTCTTTACCTACAGGCTGAGGGCCACGCCTCCAGAGCGCTACTATGAGAGGGTTAGAAAGGAGGCACTACATGAGGTTAGTCACCTCCTTGGGCTGGGTCATTGTAGGGTGAGGAAGTGTGTTATGAGCTTCAGTAACAGCGTCTTTGAGGTCGACCTAAAGACCGACAGGTTCTGCACAGCATGTGCCACTAGGCTTGCACGACTGGGTGTGAGGGTTGGTCAAGAACATCTGCTTTAGAATTGTAATTCAACATTGCTTATGGTGCCGGGGGCGGGATTCGAACCCGCGTGGGCGTGCGCCCACCGGCTCTCAAGGCCGGCCCCTTGGGCCGCTCGGGCACCCCGGCCCAGAAAGTTGTTTGGTGAGCTTCCCTAAAAGGCTTTAGCAGGTGTTACCTGAGTAACTCGATTTCTATCCTGACGTCCTCTGGTACCTTGACCCTCATTATCTGTTTCATTATTCTCTCGTCTGCGTCTATATCTATGAGTCGCTTATAGATCCTTAGTTCCCACTTCTCATAGACCTTCGTTCCCTCGCCGTGGGGCGGCCTTAGCACCGGGACGACAAGCCTCTTTGTTGGAAGGGGTACCGGGCCCCTCACCCTTACGCCAGCCCTCTTCGCTATCTGGACTATCTGTGTGGCTACTTCCTGTATATGGTCGAGGTTCTTTGACCACAGCCTGATCCTTATCTTGGTGACCATGGCTATCGCCCGTTTCTGTGACTGTTATCAAAGGTTGTTTGGGGTATTTAAGATAAAATGGTTTAGTGCTTTCCTTACTTGCCGATCTTGACTTCCTTGGCCTTGACGTCCATGACGACGCCGATACCTATGGTCTTGCCCATGTCCCTCATGGCGAACCTGCCTAGCTGCGGGAACTCCGAGTACTTCTCTATGACCATTGGCTTTATTGGCTTAAACCTTATGATAGCGGACTCACCGGGCTTGATGAAGTTCGGGTTCCTCTCAACTATCTTACCGGTCCTCGGGTCTAGCTTGCCGACGATCTCCACGATCCTTGCAGCCACCGAGGCGGTATGGGCGTGGATGACCGGCGTGTAGCCGACGTGGACGGCGCTCGGATGCCAGATCACGAAGACCCTGGCGATGAACTCCTCAGCGACTGTCGGCGGCTTGTCTAGGTGGCCAGCTACGTCACCCCTCCTTATCTCGTTCTTGGCAATGCCCTTCACGTTGAAGCCTATGTTGTCGCCGGGCTCGGCCATATCGATCTTCTCGTGGTGCATCTCTATAGACCTGACCTCGCCAACCTTGCCCGGAGGCATGAAGACCACAGTGTCACCGACCTTCAGGACACCGGTCTCGACCCTGCCGACAGGGACGGTGCCGACTCCTCTGATGCTGTAGACCTCCTGAATCGGTATCCTCAGTGGCTTGTCGATCGGCTTCGGCGGCACCTCCATCATGTCGAGGGCCTCGATCAGGGTCGGGCCTTTATACCACGGCATATTCGGTGATTTCTCCTTGATGTTGTCGCCGGTCCAGCCGGACACCGGCACGAACGGTATCTTGTTGACGTCGTAGCCGAGGGACTTGAGGAACTTCTTGAGTATACCCACTATCTGCTCGTACCTCTTCTGGGACCATGGCGGCTCGGTGGCGTCCATCTTGGAAACGGCGACGACGAGCTGGTTAATGCCCATAGTCTTCGCGAGGATTATGTGCTCCCTAGTCTGGCCCTCCCTGGACATGCCGGCCTCGAACTCGCCTGGCCTCGCTGACACGACGAGGAGGGCAACGTCGGCCTGGGAGGTGCCGGTGATCATGTTCTTAATGAAGTCCCTGTGACCGGGCGCGTCGATGATGGTCCACTCATACCTCGGGGTCTCGAACTTGATGAAGGTCAGGGCGATGGTAACGCCCCTCTCCCTCTCTTCCTTCAGCTTGTCGAGGAACCAGGCGTACTTGAAGGACTCCTTACCCTTCTTCCGCGCCATCTCCTCGACTTCCTTCAGTTTCTTCTCGTCGATAGCGCCGGTGAGGTACAATAGGTGGCCTACCAGAGTGCTCTTGCCGTGGTCGACGTGGCCTATCACAACCAGGTTAAGGTGAGGCTTCTTCGACTTCTTCGCGCTCATCATGCTCACCCCATAGCTCAGTGCTTAATGTCGCAAGGGCTTATAAGGATTCCGGGAAGCGTATTAACCTAGGCAAACGGTTTAGACGTCTAGACAGCCTGTATAAGTAATAATGGATCGGGTTTCGCGGGGGAAGAGGTAAGTATGGAATAAATACCGCCTTACCTCGAGCTAAGAGCGATTCTCTCGATCTCCTCCTTCCTCGACACAGCGTAGCTCCTCGTGTCGCCAGCCGCAGCAGCTATTAGCTCGTCGGCTAGGCACTCAGCTATGCTCTTGGTGCTCCTGAACGCGCAGTTTCTAGCGCCCTCGACGATGTGTCTGAGGGCTAGGTCTACCCTCCTGAGCGGTGCTACGTCCACTGCTACGTGATAGATAATGCCGCCGTACATTATTCTTGTGGTCTCCTCCCTGGGGGCTGAGTGCTCTATCGCCCTGACAAGGATCTGTATCGGGTTCTCTCCGGTCTTGAGGTGAATTATCTCGAATGCCCTCTTCACTATGTTGTATGCCTTGTGCTTCTTTCCAGTGTTCTTCTTTTTCCTCATCAGCTTATTGATTAGTCTCTCAACAATCGGCACCTCTGCCTTACCGAACCTCCTGTGCTCGTGCCTGCCGCCGGTGTGCGGGAGGTACACCGGACGGAGGGATATGTACTTCTTGAGGCTAGGGTCGCTCACGACCACGCCTTCGTACGTCCACTTACCGAACAACAATATCTTCACGGACCTGGGCTCGTACTGCTCTGACACGTCACTCCCCTCTCGTCCCATGAGTCCTCTATAGGGAAGTTTTAAGCGTTGCTGAGGAATCAGGTTATTAGCTTTCTCGCACCTCAGCACTCGGTCATAGGGTGGTACAGAGTGGGTAGTAGGAGATTACTCGAGGTCGACACGGTGGTGCCGGAGATCCAGCGAATCGATGGCGAGGCAGTTGATTACGCCCTCCTACTAGTCCTCGAGAACGGGATAGAGCTTGAGGTGCCGGACCCGGACCAGAACGCTGTCGTGGCACTCCTAAGGATGAGGGGGGAGATAGACGTGAGGTACCCGGAGACACAGGACTACTTCACTGTGTACGACATACTGACCCTCCTCTCCTACAGAGCTAGGAAGCTCCTCGGCGACTCACTGAAGTACGTGATCATCGACGACATAGACGAGTCCTTCGGCATGTATGCCACGGCATACTTCGACACCAAGAACAAGAACTTCAAGGGCATAGAGGCAAGGATAAGGATGGACGCCAGCTCAGCAATATTCCTGGCGGAACTATTCAGCAAGAGGATATTCGTTGATGAGGACGTGATAAGAAGATACGCGAGGATGATGCCAGGGCTCGGCTACGGACCACAGGAAGGCTACGGTGAGTGAGGTCACCTGTGCGGCTTCTCCTTCTTCCCCTTGATCAGTGCGTCCAAGGAGACGCCGTTAACCATTACTACCTTGTACCTAACGCCCGGCAGGTCACCCATCGAGCGTCCCTTGGAGCCGCCGATACCGACTATGATCACTTCATCGTGCTCGTCGATGAACGTAACACCGCCGTCATAGGGAACGAAGGCGGTGACAGTCCTGCCGTTCTTAACTAGCTGTACCCTCACACACTTTCGGAGTGCTGAGTTAGGCTGCCTAGCCTCAACACCGACCTTCTCAAGGACTATGCCTCTCGCCATCGGAGCGCCCTCTAGGGGGTCGTACTTCTCCTTGAGTCTCAGCATCCTAACGCGGAACTCTCTCTGGGACCACCTGAACTTGAGCCTCTTCCTCCTTAGCTTCCTGGCCGCATAGAGGCCGTAGGGGGACTTCTTACCTGGCAACGCGCTCACCGCCTACAAGGGTGTGGGGAACCCTTCTTATAAGTCTTCGCTTCATTCAATCACTACTCTATCTATCCCGAAGTGCCTCGACAGTATCAGCGTTGCTTTCCTCACGTTCCTCCCGTTCTTCCCGATGGCTAGGCCTCTGTCCTCGGGTCTCACACGAACATGCAATATCTTCGAGCCGTTTGCTGTGACTCTCAGCATCGTGCTGAGAACGTGGGCTTGGAGGAATATGTTCTGCACCATCGACTTCAGGTCATTCGACATCTCGACTACCTCTATCCTCTTGCCGAGGACCTTGGACAGTCTTCTGACGTTTCTGCCGCCTCTACCGACGAACTTACCTGCAGTGCCTTCTGGAACCAGGAAAATTATAGAATTCGATTCCTCATCAATTATGCAGTCAACGGGGGCGACGCCCGTTATGTCACTTGCGAAGCTCATGTACATGAGGCACTCTCCCGATATTGTCACAGCCTTCCTGCGGCTCGTACTCACGTTCACTCACCTGCCAGCTCGGTTATTCTTGATGTGCCGGGGTCAAGGATCGCCATCACGGCCACTGGGAACGGTTTACCACATACCATACCTAGCTCGTAGCTTGTGCCCTTAAACTTTATGACCGGTATCTCCCCTAGCTTGGCATAGTACATCACGTCGTCCTCCATCCACTTAGGTATCTTGGACGCTACTACGACGGCCTTCGCCTTGCCCATCTTGATAGCACGGATTGATTTCCTGTATCCGAGTATGTATTTGCCGGTTTTGAGGACCTGCTTTATCTCACCCTCTAACCCGGTTACGGCCTTCATTACTTACCACCTCCTGCTAATGAAACCTTCTTACCCAGCTCAGTGGGCTTCATCTGTAGCCTCACGATAGCTGTCCCAACACGGACTATCTGTCCCACTATAACGTTTTCGGATACTCCACGCATGTAATCTATCTCTCCTGTTGCAGCCGCGTTCACCAAATTCTTAACAGTCACCTCGAACGTTGCTCTGGCTAGGACACTCGGCTTCTCCCCGACAATGCCGTGCCTACCTATCTGCCTCACCGTGCCAGTCTTAGTCATAGCGTCAACAAGGAGCATAATGTGCCTCACGTCGACGTCAAGGCCCTGCTCCCTCAGAGTGTTCAGTATCTCCCTCCTCAGGGTCTCCCTGGCCGCCTCTATGCCGAGCACCGTCTCGACCTCGTAGACGCTGTTCGTGTATACTTTTCTCGGATCGACGCCCGGTATCTTTATGACTTCCTTCAGATTCGTTCCCTCAGTAACTATGACATACTTCTTCCTCCCGGTCTCCTCCTCGATCTCCTCCCTGATGATAGCCTTCTTTATTCCCCTGATACCCTTCAGCTTTATCCTCATGAGCCTATCCCGCATCTTGTATATCCTGGTCAGGTCCTGCGTCCTCACCTTCACCTTAATGGCGTATTCGTCCCCCTCCAGTGGCTCAACCCTGCTTGAGGAGGCCCTGCTCTTCTTGAGCACCGCTATTATGTCTTCGACTGAGAGGCCCTTGTCTTCGAGAATGTCCGGGTCGAAGTGAATGATTATGCCCTCCTTCGTTATCTGCACCCTGCTCACGACGTCACCGAGGGTCGTGTACTCGATCGCCCTCGCCGTCCTCCTGGCTTTCTCGAGGTCGTACCTGTACTCCCCCTCAAGTTCCAGGATCATGAGAGGGGTCTCCGGGTTCTTCCTTGCGTCAACAAGCTCGATGAGCCTCGGCAGGCCGAGGACGACGCTCATCTCCCTAACTCCTGCGTAGTGGAAAGTCCTTAGGGTCATCTGGGTGCCTGGTTCACCTATTGACTGGGCCGCCACCGTGCCTACGGGCTCTCCTGGGTGCACTAGGGACTCCTGGTACGTCTTGACCGCTATGTCTACGATCTCCGCTATCTCCTCCTCTGTCACGCCGGTCTCTACGACCTCGGCTGAGAGCTTCCGCAGGAGCTCCTCATAGATCGCCTCCGGGACCTCGCCGTGTATCAGCTCGACCTCCTTTATGAGCCTCTTAAGAAGGTGCTCCGCTTCTCTCACCCTCTCCTCAAGCTCCTCCCTGGTGTAGCCCTCCTCGACCATCATTTTTGTCAGAGCCTGCTCGACACCCTCCCTAACAAGCTTGGGCATGCCGGGTATTACCTTACTAACTATCTCAGATGCGATCCTGCCTGGGGTCGCGACCTCCTCTATCACCCTCTCGACCGCTGGGGGCGCCTCCTTCACAGCCTTCTTCGGCTTCTTCTCCTTTACATTCTTGGCCTTACCTTTCCTCTTCCCGCCTTTCTTACTCTTCTTCTCACTCACTTCTTCCACCCCAGGTGCTTCTCAATTATCCTGTCCACACTTATCGGCTCACCGAATATCGAGTTCTTCGGGTCGACCCCATCCTCTCCGTACTTGAACTGGATCAGTTCTCCGTAGAGCGACCTGACCGTCCCGTCCTGCATCACTATGTAGTCCTGTAGGGAATTGATCAGCCTGCGCTGCATGTAGCCGCTCTGCGAGGTTCTGACTGCGGTGTCAACCAGGCCCTCCCTGCCTCCGGCGGCGTGGAAGAATGTCTCGATTGGTGAGAGCCCCTTGTAGAAGGAGCTCTTGACGAAGCCCCTAGCCTCCGGCCCTATGTCGCCTGGCTTGAAGTGCGGGAGGGTCCTGTCCCTGTAGCCTCTGTGGATTCTCTTACCTC
>JALSOP010000128.1 GCA_026986435.1 Desulfurococcales archaeon
ATAGGGGCCGTGACCAAGCTTCAAAGCATCGTCGATAATGAGCTCCTTAGGAAGTACGCGCCTGTTCTGCCCGAAGCAGTCAACGAGATGGCCTCTTGGCAGATAAGGAACATAGCGACAATCGGAGGTAACCTGGGCAATGCCTCGCCAGCTGCCGACACCGCGCCGCCGCTCTACGTGCTCGACGCTAAGATCGTGATCAAGGGCCTTGGCACGGAGAGGGTAATGCCTGTGAGGGAGTTCTTCGTCGGGCCGAAGAAGAACGCGCTGAGGAAGGGCGAGCTCATCCAGGCGATAATAGTGCCGAAGATCGCTGGGGAGGGTGTCGGGATGTCGTACGTCAAGATAGGGAGGAGGCAGGCATTCACGCTGTCCATAGTGTCGGTGGCGACCCTCGTGAAGGTCGAGGGCAACGAGATAGTCGACGCTAGGGTGGCGCTGAACGCCGTCGCACCGACGCCCGTCAGGGCGCCGCATGTTGAGGAAGCGCTTAAGGGCTCGAAAGCGACTGCCGAGGCCGTCATGAAGGCTGCTGAGGAGGTGCTGAAGGACATATCCCCGATAAGTGACGTCAGGGCGTCGAAGGAGTACAGGAGGCTTCTCTCTGTGGCCTTAACCCGTGAGTCATTACTGACCTCACTACGCAGGGCAGGTGTTAAGGTGGAGGTGTGATGGGATGAAGGTCAGGTTCAAGCTAAACGGGAAGTGGGTCGAGGTGGACGCCAAGCCCAACGAGATACTGCTCGACACCCTGAGGCTGAAGCTCGGCGTGAGGTCAGTTAAGAGGGGCTGCGAGACCGCTGAATGCGGTGCCTGCACAGTGCTCCTCGACGGGAAGCCCGTGTACTCATGCACTATACTAACACCGATGGTAGAGGGCAGAGAGGTCATCACCGTCGACTATCTGGCGGAGACCGGCGAGATCCAGCCATTAATGGAGGCCTTTGCCGAACACGGTGCTGTGCAGTGCGGGTTCTGTACGCCGGGCTTCGTACTGACGGCCTACGCCTTCCTGAAGCAGAATCCGAGGCCGAGCGAGTGGGAGGTGAGGAAGGCGGTCGAGGGCAACCTCTGCCGCTGCACTGGCTACCAGAAGATAATCGAGGCTATCCTCGATGCGGCCGAGAGGATGAGGAAAGGTAACGGAAGCAAGTGATTTTTCCTTTCTTAACAACCTCGTCATTTAATCCACTCTTAACCAGTGAGGAACTTTTATCTGCTACTGCCTCGGCATTGGTGATGGGTAATGAGACCCCTCTCGATGAGGGGTAAGGCATTCACGAACTCATCAACCACCCTCTCAATAAGGTGATCCTCAACATCCCCGCCCTCCCCGAGCTCGTCACCAACCCGTACTAGGGCATCAATCACGCCGTACACGTCCGCGCCGAGGGACCTGCAGTCAACTATCCTGCATAATCTCTTGACGTGGCCTGACAACATCATGGCGACGTACCTCCTGGCCATCGAGCCGCACATGCCCTCACAGGTTCTGGCGATGAACCAGTGGCTCCCCAGCTCTGATATTACCCCTAGCTCCTCCCTGACCTCATCTCTCACGCTCAACACCTTACTCTGATCTCGGCACCGGGGCTATAGAGGTTGCGAGAGTAACGGATTCATCACCCCGTACACCAGAATAGTATGTGGTGGGTAAATTGGAAGTGGACGACACTGTAGAGCTGATTAAGTCCGCAGCCGCCGAGGTGTTCCCCGGCGCTAGGGTGGTAGCTGCCCTCGATGACGGGTGTGGTAAGGTGGCGATCGATGCAGGCGATATTCAGGTGTTCGTATCCGTTATCCCGGGCTCGATGCGGGGTGTGTCCGTGGCCAAGTTCGTGATGACGCCTTTTCTGGGGTGTAGTGAGGCGTTCATGGTGCCCGAGGGATTGATCGCTATTGTAATGAGTGCGCATGATAGAGAAAAGATCGTCAGAAAGCTTAGGGCTGTCGCTAAGATGCCCCGGACTAGAGCTTGATTTGTAGCCAGTAAAGATCCCTTAGGTACTCCTCTGGTGCCTCGGCGGGTGCGCCAGTCAGTGGGTCCGCCATATCCTTGTTCTTGGGGAACGCTATAACCTCCCTTATTGTGGGCTCTCCCAGTAGCACTGCCACGAGCCTGTCGAGGCCGAAGGCTATGCCTCCGTGGGGTGGTGGCCCGTAGTCGAGGGCCTCTAGTAAGAAGCCGTAGCGGTTCATCGCCTCTTCCTCGCCCAGGCCCAGTATCTTCAGTATCTTCATCTGAAGTTCCTTGTCGTGGATCCTTATGCTGCCGCCCGCCACTTCTTCACCATTCAGTACGAGGTCGTACGCGAGTGACCTGACCTTCAGGGGTTCTTTTTCGAGTAGGTGAATGTCCTCGGGATTCGGTGAGGTGAAGGGGTGGTGCCTCGCCGCTAGCCTCCCACTCTCCTCATCGATCTCGAAGAGCGGGAAGTCTATTAACCAGAGGAAGGCCTTCTTTTCCCGGTCTATGAGCCCTAGCTTGGACGCCGCCTGGAGCCTCAGTCTCCCTAGGGCCTCCGATGCGCTTAGGTAGTCACCCTCAGCAACTATGACGGCGTCACCTGCCCCGGCCCCGTAGGTGCTGAGGTCGCCCTCGGTTATGACTTCGACGCGGACACCGTGCTCCTCCGACGCCTTTGCTGCCTCGGCGGTGAGGTACTCCGCTATGTCCCTGCCGCCCTCAACCACAAGGTACCTCTTAGCGGTTCCTACGCCAGCCTCCAGGTCTTTCAGCTCAAGGCCGAACCTTGTGTCGGGCTTGTCGCTCCCGTACCTCCTTATAGCCTCCCAGAATGTTAGACGGGGGAAAGGTGTCTCCAGATCCTCTCCGAAGACCTTCTTCATGACGTACCTCATCGCGCCCTCCACAACCGCCATCACGTCCTCCCTGGTCACGAACGACATCTCCACGTCGAACTGTGTGAACTCGGGCTGCCTGTCTGCCCTTGGGTCCTCATCCCTGAAGCACCTGGCCACCTGGTAGTATCTCTCGAACCCTGCTATCATAAGGAGCTGCTTGAACAACTGGGGGGACTGTGTTAGGGCGTAGAACTTCCCGGGGTGGAGCCTCGATGGAACGAGGAAGTCCCTCGCGCCTTCGGGTGTGGAGCGGGCTAGGTAAGGCGTCTCTATCTCTATGAACCCGAGGGAGTCGAAGTACTCCCTCATGGCGGCAACGATCTTCGCCCTCATGAGTATGTTCCTGAACATCTTCGGGCGCCTTAGGTCCAGGTACCTGTACCTGAGCCTCACCGCCTCGGAGGTGGTGCTCATAAGTGACTCGTCATGGATAGGGATCGGGACAGGCTTTGACGTGCTGATTATCTGGAGCTCCTCAGCAACAACCTCTATCTCGCCTGTGGGCATCTCACGGTTCACTTCCTTGGGTGGGCGCTCCCTCACAGTACCTTTCACAGCGACGACGTACTCCGGCTGGAGTTTCTTGGCGGCGTCAAAGGCCGGCGACCCTTTCTTCACCACGACCTGTACTAGGCCTGTTCTATCTCTTAGTAATATGAATACAAGCTTCCCGAATCGCCTGACCCTGTGAACCCAGCCATTAAGGACAACCGTCTTCCCTGTATCGTTCCTCCGCAGTTCGCCGCACCATCTCGTCCTCTTCATGAAACCTTGAATAAGCAACAACTCACCCAGTACTGCGTCGAGGCCCGCTTAATAAAGCGGTGCTAGGTACCTTCATTACCTCCATTTAGATATTTAATTTGGTAATGAAGCCGTGGGTGCAATCCTTGCAATACCTGACTGGATAGGGTGGGCATTGCTCACCGTCAGCACTCTACTGGCAATTAATGCCGGAAAGAACTTAGCGGCCAAAAAACACGACGCCGATCTCGCTAAGAAGTATGGAAAACAATTAAGCATATTCGGAGTAATGCTATACTTTTACGCAATTATCTCAATAATTTTCTCACTCTTTTCATCGTTGGTGACAAAGATTTTTAGCACATCGCTTAAGCTTATGGTTAGCGGAACAGATCTACTTCCCGTATTGACCGGTGTAGCTTTCCCTCTTTTTGTGATGGGTTTATCATACGTTGTCTTCCACGCAAAATATAACGGTATCAATGAGCCCATTACTAGAGAGGGAAAGCTAGCTATTCGCTTCGCCGAGAGAGAGGTGGGGCTTCGGAGAAGCTTAAAGAGTGTCGCAAGGCCTCCCTCACCAATTCAGCTGGCTGACAGAGCAGTTCAGAGTGCTATAGATATAACAAAACTATTCAAAGAAGAGAATAAAAAAGAAGCTAAGCAAGATTAGCTCCTTTCATATACCGAGTATCCTCAATATAAGCCTCTGAATCGCGCACGGCACATTCCTTCCGAGCGGGGAGAAACCTCTGTATGATTGCGTGTACTTAGCTGACACTTCATCAAGCAATCTAATCTCGCTCTCGTTTAGTACTATCTCCGCCGCCCTAGCGTTGCTTATTACATGAGAGACCTTCCTAGCACCAGGAATTGGGACAGCCCCCTTAGCAATAAGCCATGCCAAAGCAATTTGCGCCGGTGTTGAGTCGTGATTAATCGCTATCTTCTTAAGCACGGTTTGGAGCGACGCGTCTCGTGAAGCTCTTTTATAGACTGGATCACCTAACCTAGCGAAGTTCCTTTCTTTAACCTCACCCGTTAATGCACCCTTAGCAAGCGGTGACCAAGCCAGAGCACCTATCCCCTCTCTTTTGAGATACGGTAGCAGTTCTTTTTCTGGACCGCGGTATGCTAGGTTATATTGAAACTGAAGCGAGACAATTTCATGTTTCTTTAAACATTTACGGGCTTTTTCTATATCCTTAACATCGAAATTACTGAGCCCTATGTATTTAATAAGCCCTTTCTCGATGGCCTCCTCAAGGCCGCGGAGGACGCTACATAGGTTGCACCACAAAGGAGGCGGCCAATGTATCTGGTACAGGTCTATGTAATCCAATCCGAGTCTGGTCAAGGATGCTCTTAATGACTTTAGTGCCCTTTCCTTATCTGAAGCATTAAAACCCGCAAGCTTAGAGGCTATAATGACTTCGTCTCTAGGTACTTTCTCAACCCTCAAAACCTCTCCTAAAATTCTCTCGGACAAACCGTTCCCGTATATTTCGGCTGTATCGTATAGAGTAATCCCATTCTCAATAGCTGCATGAACTATCTCTCTTGGAGTAGATCTCAGCTTCCCCCAAGCTTTCTGGCCGAATTGCCATAGACCAATACCGATAACTGATACCCGTGGCCCATACCTCCCTAAACGAATATACCTCATTATATAACACTCTCAGACATTAGTATGAATGACCAACTTAATGTGATGAAGGCAGGCGTCACTGACTGCTGATGACATACCCCGGACTGAATCATTTAGTCACTTTTTCCTCAGGTATCCCAGGAGCAATTTATTACATTCGGAACTAGTGACATAGAGCCTTATGGATGTGGCCCCTCCCTTTTTTAACGAAGGTTCTATACAGTAGAGTGTTCTCATTAGCCTGGATATTGCTTCACTAGCTATTAGGTCAGACTTTATGTGCACACCAGCTGCATCAGCAACATGGACAATAAGCTTCTCTATTTCTCTCATAGCGACGAAGAGGTAAGCTAAACCAGCTGGTGATGGAGTGACAACCACCAATGGAGGTCTACCCCTTCTTCTCAGTGGCTGCACCCTGCCTCTTATCTCTCCCTTTATCATGAGCCTATAACCTGGTCTGCTGAGATCATTAATAAGACGCATCACTGCCTGTCTTTTGAGGCTCTTGTACCTACCGAACTCATCAGCCTTCTTTATCCATTCAACTATGTCGTCTATCTTCACAGGAGATGCTATCGGGAGCACCGAAATATTGGATTCACCACAACTAACTGTTCTGCACAACCCAAGCATCGAGGCCGTAAG
The DNA here is from genome assembly GCA_026986435.1 of Desulfurococcales archaeon. Taxonomy (GTDB): domain Archaea; phylum Thermoproteota; class Thermoprotei_A; order Sulfolobales; family NBVN01; genus WAOK01. Next base: position 5,906 of record JALSOP010000128.1, read on the forward strand.
CACCATGATGACTCCACCCCTTACCGGGTCCCTAGTCTCCTTAGTATCCACTAGAATCGAAGTGATTCTGTTCGTCAGTACCTTCAAGTGTTCTTCGATATCGTCGCTGACCAACCCCTGCCTAGCCACCTCACCAGCGCTGACGAAGAAGGCTATTGCTTCATCTAACTTATCACCAAGCCTGAACTCAAACCTAAATCTTTCAGGTCCCTTCGCAGAACCAGATTCTATAATAATTGAATTTCCTAGCGTTGAAACCCATATTGCGTTTTCTCCAACAACGGTTTCAGTTTGACCTGATTCCATATCCGTCACCATATAGTAATCAGCTATTTAGTTAAATAATATTGCTAACCTAACAGCATAATATAAAAAACTACAGTATTCTTTGACAAAAAGGTGCCAATAGAACACGTCATTTGAACGGTATAGTGTACATTATTATTTAATGTTATTGCAGAAATGGAGCCGGCGCAACCTTAATGATGAGAGCGCTCTTCGCTGAGCAGTGATGAGGAGCGCCTGCTGAGTAATCATCTTTTAAGCAAAGGGATCAGATCAGCGGTGTAAACAAATGGTGCTGTCTAACCGCTTAACAAGCCTCGGTGTCTCACCTCACAGAAAACTCGCTGACTTTGTGTACCAGCTTAAGCTAAAGGGAGTCAGGGTCATTAGCTTCGCAGCTGGCCAACCAGGCGTCCCGCCCTACGAGGGTGCCGTTAAGGCGCTGGCTGAGGCACTGGAGAAGGATCCTTACAAGGTGAGTAGTTACGGCCCCAGTGCCGGGCTACCAGCGCTGCGAGAAGCTATTGCGGAGGATATAAGGGATGCTGGGGGCCCAGACCTCGCGCCTGAGGACGTCACCGTGGTCTCCGGCGGGCTCGACGGCCTGCAGCTTGTTCTCTCGGCGCTAACGGATCCCGGTGACAGAGTCGTTGTACCGGAGCCAGCTTACGGGATGTACGAATATGTCTCGAAGTTCCTCAGACTTAAGGTGGAGGTGTGCCCACAGCCTTCCGAGAATGGTTTCCAGCCTGATGCTGAGTGCGTTGCTGAGAGCCTGAGGAACGGGGCGAAGGCTGTCATAATTGCCTCACCCGATAACCCCACCGGCAGGGTAGCTGATAGGGGTGTGCTTAAGGCGATCGCTGAGGCTGCCCAGGAGAGCGGTGCGTACTTGATCTACGACGAGGCATACAGGTACATCTACTACGAAGGGAGTCACTACTACCTGGCCAGGGACTACCCCGAGGTTGTGATAGGTGTTGGCTCATTCTCGAAGGACCTGGCTATACCTGGGTTCAGGCTGGGATTCGTCTACGGGCCCAAGGAGGTGATTACCGGGGTCAGGAGGCTCAAGGGGATACTCGGCATCTGTGCCTCTGTACCTGCCCAGTACGCGGCGGCTACTGGCCTGAGGGATCCGGGGTTCAAGGATTACCTAAGGAGGGTCCTCGACATTTACCGCTCAAGGAGGGACGCCGCCTACAACGCATTAAAGAAGTACCTGCCAGAGGTTGGGGCGTACCTGCCGAAGGCTGCCATGTACATATTCGCCGACTTCCGCCCGTACCTCGAGAAGCTGGGCGTGGACGACGTCAAGTTCGCGTTCGACCTGGCCGAGAAGAAGCACGTGGTAATGGTACCAGGCCAGGCCTTCGGCGCCCTAGGCAAGGGCTTCATGAGGGTCACGTTCGTAACCCAGGACGAGGCAACGATAGAGGAAGGAATCAAGCAGATAGCCGAATACCTAAGGGAGGCAGGGGCGCTCTAGCGGAGGCACCGCCAGGGGCCATCATAACGTCTGAGGGTCCGCCTCCGCTTTTCTACAGGCTCACCGGTGATGGGGTTAATCCTAACCTCCTCCATAACCTCATAAGTTAGGCAAGAACCGAGAACCTCCCATCCCTCCCTATTGACGAGCTGATCCGCCACGTCCCTCAGCATGGCCGTAAATGATGGTGTCAACGCCCTCCCCCTGGCGCCGTGGTAGAGCTTAGACAAAAAGTTATTGGCTGCTACCCTCGTGCGCCAGAGCACGTAGGCACCCCACATGCTAAGAGACGGAAGAAGAACTGGCCTGCAGTCCATTATGAGGTTGTGCCCCAGCTCCCCTGCGAGCACGGCCGAGGCCAGCGAAGCAGCCACTGACACGACCTTAAAGAGTCTCCCGCCGTAGGGCACGCCAGAGTCGAGTAAGACGCTGACCTCGTCACTCACAACGTATGCCGAGGTCCCGGAGAACCTCCTTATGAGTGCCTCAGCAACGGCAACCAAAGCGTCATGAACTCGCTTATCCCTTGGCTGGGCGAACCCGACATCGGAAAGCGCCCTACCGAAGCCGACACCGTCCAGTCTCAGAATCAGAGGAGGCGATAGCCTTGGCCCGGGGACCTCCAGTTGCTTAAATAGTCTGGAAAGGATTGCTGGGTTGACCTTAGCCAATCTCATAAGTTCCTTCACGAGATCGCTGCTCAGCAACCTCACCAAGAACTAAGTTACGTGCTCAGCCCCTATTAGCGCGCCTGCTCCCTAAGGAATAATTTCCTAGTGCGCCACACATACTTGATGTGGCATGGAGAAAGATAAGATAAGGAGGCTCATCTGGGACAGGATGCTGAGGGAGGGCATAGCCAGGTTCCCATTACCTCCTCACGGAAGGATACCCAACTTCGTCGGGGCGGAGGAAGCAGCTAAGCGCCTAGCAGGCCTGGAGCCGTTCACTAAGGCCGAGATACTCAAGATCAACCCCGATTCACCTCAGCGGCCTGTGAGGTATTGGGCATTAGCCAGTGGGAAGAAGGTTGTGATGCCCACTCCGAGGATCCGGAAAGGCTTCCTCTTACTCGACCCGGATAAGATACCGGGGAGTGCCCTGGGCTACGCGTCCACAATCA
>JALSOP010000129.1 GCA_026986435.1 Desulfurococcales archaeon
TTCATCCTCCTCTTCCTTGTTTTCATGGGTGTCGAGACGGCGGCCACCATGCCCGGGATCCTCGCCCACCCGGTGGCATTAGTTGCGGGGCTCCTCTTGATACCGATTCACTTAGTGGCTAAGGCCCTCGCCGCGCTAGTCGGCGGGGGGCTGGGGCTGAAGTACGGCCTCGAGGCAGGGCTGTACTTATCAACCCTGAGCGAGCTATCCCTCCTCATAGCCTACACCGCCGTCGGGTCCGGGGCGGCAGAGCCCTACATACTCCCGGCTGTCGCCATAGGCGTCTCCGCCGGGTCCGTGACAGCCTCAGCACTGATTAATAGGAAGTACACCATAATCGTGAGAGCACTGAGGCTCGTACCGAGGAAGGTGAGGTGGGTAGTCGACGCACTATCGCTATCGATACAGAGGCAGGCAGAGTCAAGAATCCATGGAACAGCCTACCAGCTCTTCCACATAGTGACCCATAGCGCTGGGGAGGCCGTGATAGCTACGGTGGCGTCTCTAGAGATCTTAAAGCATGCACCAGAGATCCTACCTTCCCAGCAACCCCTCGCAACCCTCACCATCGTACTGGCGTACACGGCCGTCACCGCACGACTAATCATTAGGGCCGTTAACGCCGCCAAGAAACTGGCCGAGGTTCTGGGCGCACCTCCAGGGATAACGAGGTTAGCAGAGGTAGTGACGGCATCGCTGATCGTCGGCATATCCGCGGAGGCAGCCGCGATCCTGGTCGTGGCCCGGTACGGGGAGAGGCTCTCCACACTCACCGGGGCAGACCTGGCAGTACTCGCCCCAACACTCCTCATCCTGCCGCTCCTGCTCTCCCTCCTAACCATAGCGCTAGCCGCACTCAGAACCAGGGAGGCTTAAACCCCGAGTAGTGCGTTATTAACTCGGTGACCGTGATGGGAAAGAAGGTCAAGCTCGGGATAATTGTGTATAAGGAGGTTGATGAGGACGGCACCGTGTGGTATGTTGCTGAGGAGCCGCAGTCGGGTGCGAGGGCGCAGGGGGAGAGCGTTGAGGAGGCTGTGAGGAGGGTTATTGAGGACATACCCAAGATGCTGGCGAGCTGGTGTGAGTCAGAGGTTAGGGAGGCTGTTGATGCGAGAATCGTGGAGGTCGATGTTGAGGAGGCCCCGGAGGAGGAGCCTACCTGAACCTAACGTACTCGTTATCGTAGTGCAGGTATAGCTTGAGCCAGGGTAGCCTGGATGAGAGGTACCTGAGGACTCCCTCGTCGTCGTCGTGGTGCTCCATCACCCAGCACAGTTTTTTCGCAGTAGCCTCCAGTTTCTCGGCCTTAACGACCTCAGCCGGCCTGAGGTCCCCCGGCCCCCTAAGGAGTACGGCCATGGGCCTAATGCCTGTGAACCTGAGGAACTGCTCTAGCGTGACCCTCCTAAGCCTCGCCGGCCTGGCGCTGACCACGATAATGCTCCCTTTACCCGCCCTTTCCCTAACGAGCTCCACCCCCACTGGCCTGGGGGTGTCGAGTTGCCTAATCAGGTCCTCATCAAAAAATACCTCATCGAATGATCTGCCCATTGCCTCAGCCCTCCTGGCCTCCTCGAGCCTCAGCCTGGTGTCGACGACCACGCCGTCGACGTCGAATGAGTAGCATGCCTCACTCGCCAAAGCCTAAGCCTCCGCAGACCGGGCAGTCAGGCCTCCTCCTCACCTTAACTACCTCGAATGCCCCAGCGCTGAGGTCCATGATCAGCAACTTACCCGCCAGGCCCGGCTCCTCGCCTATGAGGACACGTATGGCCTCAGCCGCCTCAACAGCCCCTAGCACGCCTGGTGTCGGTCCAATCACAGGTATTGGCGTCTCCGACCTCATTCCCTTGGGGTAGATGCATGCCAGGCACGCCGTCCTCCCCGGGATGACCGTTGTTGCCTGACCGTACCACCTAGCCACGCCCGCGTGGACGAGGGGCTTCCTGTGCTTCACAGCCAACCTATTCAGTACCTCCCTCGCCGGCCAGTTATCGAGGCAGTCAACGACCACGTCAGCCTCCTTAACAAGTTACT
>JALSOP010000130.1 GCA_026986435.1 Desulfurococcales archaeon
GAGGGCTTACGCATTAGCGATGGTGGCGAATGCGGCGCCAGTGATGATTAAGCCTCTCATCGATAGGGTCGGCAGGCACAGGGTCGACTTCGGGAGAAAGGCGTGGGACGGCCGCGACGTGTTAGGTAAGAATAAGTCGTGGGAGGGCATAGCTGCTGCCATAATTGTATCGGTGCTTGCGTCAACGATCTTCGTGTATGTTGAGGGGAACCCGTGGTGGATTATGTACGGGTTCGTGTCGGCTGTTGGAGCCATGTGCGGTGACCTCCTCAATTCCTTCATAAAGCGGAGGCTCTCGCTGGGGCCTGGCGAGTGTTTCATACCCTGCGACCAACTGTCCTTCCTGTTAGCGGCGCACGCACTCATTTACTTAAGCGGTGTGTACGCGCTCGTCGGGGTTGAGTTAAGTGCTAGGGTGCTCGCTTTCGGTATTGTGGCTTCGCTGTTCCTTCACTTGCTAACGAACCTGATAGCGTATGTCATAGGTCTTAAGGACGTTCCTTGCTGAGCCTCTTCATGAGTACCCTGTACTTCACGTACTTGTCTATGGGGGAAAACCTCGGCGGGTGGGCGACGCGGGTGGGGGCTCCACATACGGGGCATGTATCCTTGAGTGTGTACCTACCGCACTTGGGGCATCTCCTGATGAGGAATCTCATCTCTGGCGCTCCCTCTCGAAGCTGTACACCAGCCCGAGCTTCTTTGCCAGTGACTCAACGTTCTTAAGGTATTCCCGCATGACCTTCTCGGCGGTCTTGTAGTCCGACGCCGTTACCTCGACCCTGTAACGCGGCGTGCCCACTGTGTACACCCTGAGCTCTGTGCCGTCGAGCTTCAGCCTCTCCAAGGGCTTGGTAAGGGCGTCCTTTATCCTGTCGACTCCGTCAGGTGCCGTGGATGCGAGGGTGATTATCCCCCTTATTCTTACTTTCTTCGGCCTGATGTTCTTCCTCACCTGTTCCAGTAGGGGCTGGATCCACTCCTCAGGCACGCCTGCCTCCCTTAGAGCCTCTTCTCCGCGGAACGCCGCCTCCTCCAGCCCGGCGAATATCTCTCCGTAGTAGTCTTCCAGCTTCCACCCAACCTCCCTGTATGCCTCGTCAAGGGTCTTACCTATTCTCTTGGCTACTATCTCGAGGATCTTCTCGGCCCTGATGGCCCTCCTCCACTCAAGTATCTTCCTCCTCTGTTCCCCAGGGTTAACCTTCTTGAGTGAGACGTCAACGTATCCCTTCCTCCTGTCAACCCTGATCACCTTAACTACTACTCTCTGCCCCTCCCTAACAAAGTCCCTTATGTCCCTCACCCATCTCGTGCTTATCTCCGACCACGGAAGGAACGCCTCATGTCCACCGTACTCGTCGAGGCTGAGGTACGCGCCGAAATCCATCACCTCCCTGACCGTGCCCACAACGACCTCACCCACTCTTGGTAGCTGCCTTCTCTTCCGCACCATACGTTAACGCCTCCTATGTACTGTGCGCTGAGGTCTTAAGAAGTAGTGTGGTTTGCCGGGGACATTAGCCGAAAATCTTCACTATCTCTCCGAGTATCTTCGCCTTACCGCCTGTCGGCTGCACCAGCACCGTGCCGCAGGCCAGGCACCTCACGGGGAACGTGGCGTGGTCGAATATTACCTGCTCATGTCCGCAGGACGGACACCTGACCTTAACGAACTTGGACTTCGGCATGGGTATTAGCTGCTTCCTCTTCCTAACCATTTCTCACACCTCCACGAGCTCGGTCTTCTTCAGCCTTATACCCTCGCGGTGCAGTATGTACCCGCACTGAGTGCACTTTAGCTTCAGGACTACCTTCTTCGTCACCTTAGCGAACCTCTTCTGCTCGGGCTTCCTCTTGCTGCCGTACCCCTTCTGCTTCGCCCTGTACCTCCTCTCGCCCTGGGACACTGACCTCCTCTTGCCGTGCTTATAAATCACTACAGTGTGCACTGTGTGCGTCTTGCACCGGGGGCAATAGGTCCGTATGCGCTTAGGGATCCTCACCGCGACCACCCAAGCCTCTATACCCCTTCAGTGGCGCCCCATATATATACTTCATCAGTAGTACCTGCTCAGCCTCCTCTTCCTCTCCTCCTCGGACCTCACCTTAACAATCCCTAGGAAGACGGCGCAGCTGACGCAGTAGCACTTCCTCACGGGGTACCTAGCTATTATGGCGCCCTTCTTCTCCAGCTCCCTCGCCAGCTGAGGATCGACCGGCGAGTACCACCTCGTGACACATATCGCCTTATCGGCCGGGACTAACCTACCGCACTGGTCACACTGTATTGTCCTCACGGAGCCCTTACCGCCCTTATGGCGCCCTCTGTTCTCCCTTTTCTTAGGCATACCGCTACCCCAGCCCTACGTAAGCATCGGATTAATTAATGGTTCGGTTAAGGGTGCCGGGCTAAACGCTTAAATACTGGGCTAAGAGCAAATCACTCTGGCGGCGCCCCGGTAGTATAGCCCGGCCTAGTATGCGGGCCTGTCGAGGCCATGCGGGGCTTGCCGCAGGCAGCCCGTGACCCGGGTTCAAATCCCGGCCGGGGCGCCACAACGCCCCCTTATTTAAGGGTCAACAGGAGTAATTGGCTGGTGATAATTATGAGCACCATGTACGCTGAACTCGGGGAGCTGAAGGTAGGCAGCTTCATAGTTATTGATGGAGAGCCCTGCAGGATCGTCGAGATAACTAAGGCAAAGACAGGGAAGCACGGAAGCGCTAAGGCGCACGTGGTCGCCATAGGCATATTCAGCGGCTCAAAGAAGACCCTCGTGGCCCCGGTGAGCCAGAGGGTGGAGGTGCCGATCATCGACAAGCGCACGGCCCAGGTCCTGGCGGTGATGGGTGACACGGTGCAGCTGATGGATATGGAGACGTACGAGACCTTCGAGGTCGAGATGCCTGAGGAGGAAGAGATCAGGAGTAAGCTCCAGCCAGGCGCTGAGGTCGAGTATTGGGAGGCGATGGGTAAAAGGAAGATCATGAGAGTGCTTAAGGGAGCAGAATGAAGGGCCTCGAAAAGCTTAGGGCAGCAGTATCCAAGTTTTTGGGCGGTAGCGGCCCCTACGAGAGGGCTGTTCAAGATTTCATCAAGGAGCTACAGAAGACCCTCATAAAAGCCGACGTTAACGTCCGGGTCGTCCTCGACCTAACCAAAAAGATAAAGGAGAGGGCCCTCAAGAGCGAACCACCTCCAGGGATGCTGAGGAGGGAATGGTTCATCAAGATAGTGTATGACTCGCTCGTGGAACTCTTCGGCGGCGAGGAGAAACCCTCCGTAACCCCCCCGAAGCAGCCGTGGAGAATAATGCTCGTCGGTATCCAGGGCTCCGGAAAGACGACCACGGCTGGCAAGCTCGCCTACTTCTACAAAAGGCTCGGTTACAGGCCATGCCTCATGACCACCGACACCTACAGGCCAGCCGCCTACGACCAGTTGAGGCAGTTGGCGGAAAAGATAGGGGTGCCCTTCTTCGGCGACCCTAACAGTAAGGATGCCGTGGACATTGCTCTGAGAGGGCTGGAGTACTTCCGGGGAAAAGGATGCAACATACTCATCGTCGATACCGCAGGACGGCACGGCTACGGTGAGGAGGAGGCGTTGCTCAAGGAGATGGAGGACCTCGCCGAGGTGATCAGGCCGGACGAGGTTATCATGGTCATAGATGCCTACATGGGTCAGAAGGCCTACGACCTCGCCAAGAAGTTTCATGAGAGGACGCCCATAGGCTCCATAATAATAACAAAGCTCGACGGCACGGCGAAGGGCGGCGGCGCTATATCGGCGGTGGCCGCCACCGGCGCCAAGATAAAATTCGTGGGTGAGGGAGAGAAGCTCGACGAGCTAGAGCCGTTCGACGCCAGGAAATTCGTCTCTAGGCTGCTCGGCCTAGGGGACCTGGAGACTCTCCTAGAGAAGTTCAAGGCGCTTGAGGAGAGCAAGGAACTCGAGAAGAGAATGGCTAGGGCAATAACCACGGGCCAGCTCACCCTCAGGGACGTGTACGCACAGATAGTATCCTTGAAAAAGATGGGGCCCCTGAGAAAGGTGCTCCAGATGATCCCCGGCCTCTCCTGGCTGACCCTCGACGACGAACAGCTGCGCATATCTGAGGAGAGGATGGATAAGTGGCTGCACATAATGGACTCAATGACGTACGAGGAGCTGGACCGCCCCTCCATAATCAATAGGTCGAGGATGAGGAGGATAGCGCTCGGTTCGGGGACGAGTGTAGAGGATGTTAAGGAGCTCCTCAAGTACTATGAGAACATGAAGAGAATGATGAAGCAGTTAAAGAGGAGGCGCGGCATACTAAGGAAGTTTGGGATCGGGAGTGAGGGACTCGCCTAAGACATCGATATTTTCTAGTGAGGTGTTAGCGAACGCCGAGCGAGTGCTTCGAAAGTTCCCGCTCTGCGATAGGTGCCTGGGCAGGTTATTCGCCAGGTACGGCTACGCAATGAGTAACCTAAGCAGGGGGAGAGCGATAAAGACGGCCCTCGCCATGACCTACCACCCCCTAGTGGAGAGAGGGGAGCAGGGGGCGAGGGAGGCTCTGACAGAGCTGGCACGAAACGCTGGCTACCCCCTCACCGAATTGGCGAGGTACTACGGCATAGAGGTAGAAAGAAGGCCTTGCCACATATGCGGCAACAGGATCGAGCTCATGATCCCCGACCTTGTGAAGAAGGCCGCGGAGAAATTAGGGGGCATCGAGCTCTCCTCGCTCGTCGTCGGCGTCAAGCAGGGTTCGTCGATTGAGGTAAGGGAGAGGGAGGTGATCGAGTACCTCAACACTGACTCGTGGGAGGAGGTCAGGAGGGAGATAAGGAGGGAGGTTGGGAAAGCGCTTCAGAGACTCACCGGGGTACCGGCTGAGTTCCGCGAACCCGACGTGGTGGTGCTCCTTGACCTGGACAAGCAGGACGTCGAGGTCCTGCCTCAGCCCGTGTATGTGAGGGGAAGGTACGTTAAGGGAGGTAGAATGATATCCCAGCTCCCATGGATCACGAGAGAGGGCTCGCTCAAGTACAGCAGGAACATAGCGGATGCGGTGAAGGAGGCGTTGATGCCGCTGTTCTCCGGCGATGACATAGTTCTTCACGCTGCCGGTAGGGAGGATGCCGACGCCAGAATGCTGGGGTGGGGCCGACCATTCATAGCGGAGGTCACCAGCCCCCGGAAAAGGAGGCCCGTCCTCCCTAAGAGGGCGGGTGAGTATCCGTGGATAGTGCTCTCATTCGAGGGGCTGGCTAGGCACTCGGACGTCACCCGCGTAAAGACGTCTAGGCCTATGAAGGCGTACAGGGTCGTAGCGCTAGTTCACGGCGGTGTATCCGAGGAGGACGTGAGGGGGGTTGAGGAGGAGCTAAGGGGCGCCGTGGTAAGGCAGCTCACCCCCAGGAGAGTGCTCAGGAGGAAGAAGGAGTACCTGCGTGAGAGGAGGGTCGTTGACATTAGGGGAAGGGTGCTAGGAGGTTACATAGCCGAGTTCTTCTTGGTTGTCGAGAGCGGGCTCTACGTCAAGGAGCTGTTCCACGGCGACGAGGGGCGCACGGAGCCATCTGTTGCGTCGATTCTTGGGAGAGAGGTTGAGGTACTGTTCCTCGACGTGCTCGAGGTTCTTGGGGAGTAGGGGCAATAGTATTTATAGCGGGACGTTAACGAATACGGCTAGGTGCGGAAGATGGTGAAGGCCCCGAGAGGCTATAGGAACAGGACGAGGAAGGTGCTGAGGAAGCACATCCGTGAGAGGGGCGCTATACCGCCGCTGAGCCTGATAATGATTGAGTACAAGCCGGGGGATAAGGTCTACATAAAGCCGAACCCGGCGATACATGAGGGGATGCCCCACAGGCGCTACGTAGGGAAGGTGGGCACTGTCATAGGTAAGAGGGGCAGGGCATACATCGTGGAGGTTTACCTCGGTAACAAGAGGAAGGAGCTGATCGTGCTGCCCGAGCACCTGCGGCCCGCTAAGACATAACATCCCGTAGTAGAGAATTTTATTTGGTGAGAAGTGGTGACCGAGGTTCTTAACTCCAAGGACGTAACATACGCTGAGGTTCTCCGGATAATCGAGGCGATCGAGAAGGAGTACGGCGAGCTCGACAGAATAACTCTGCAGGTGCGTGAGTACCTGAAGAACTTCACCAAGTGCGAGAAGGCCGACGAGTTAGCCGAGAGGCTCATAAACGAGGTAGGCCTCTCCAGACCCACAGCAGTTGTGGTGGCCAACATACTCCCGGCGGACAAGACCGAGCTTAGGGTAATTCTTACACTGGAGAAAGGGAAAACCTTCAAAGAGGACGACCTAGATAAAATACTTGGTATAGTCTCGGAAGCCTGTCCCCAGTAATCACAGCGTTAGGGATGAGGTAAAGGCGCCATGTCCGCATCCTACGACGACCTGAGGAGACGCTACTTTAGACTACTTCGTAGGGAGGACTACGCCATAGTTCTTGACTACAAGCCGCAGGGCAATCCCTTCGACAGGCACCGCAGGCACAGGAACAGACCGATAGCACAGGCGATAGGGACGAGGTACTTCACCTTAATGGAGTTCTACCCCATCCCCGGCGTCGACCTCAGGCCCCTCGAGAAGGTGTACATGGGCTTCAGGCTCAAGGAACTGAGGGACAAGGTCGAGTACGTATGTGATGACCCAGTAACCTATGAGGACTTAACAGACTACGCTAAGGGCATACTGCCGGAAGCGATCAAGAAGATCGTCACAGAGAACGAACGTGTTTTCGTCGAGTTCTTCAATATGGCCCAGCCCATCAGCGTGAGGCTCCACACCCTCGAACTCCTTCCCGGGATCGGCAAGAAGAAGCTATGGAAGATTCTCGAGGAGAGGGAGAAAGAGCCCTTCAAATCGTTTGAGGACATAAAGAACAGGACTCACATAGACCCAGTCAAGCTCCTCGTTGAAAGGATAGTTAAGGAGATAGAGGGCGAGGAGAGGTACTACCTCTTCATAATTCCCTTAACACCCCCGTTGAGCGCCAGAATACTGAACTACCTCGACATAATCTACAAGAGGCTCGGTTACTGACCCGGTGAGGGGATTGCTAAGGATTAGACTCGTGTTAGTCGGTATAGAAGGAAAAATCAACATGGGCTTCATCGTCAGGCTAGCCGAGAACTTCGGCGTCGAGGACATCTGCGTGATCTCTCCTGAGTTCAGCATTGATGACCCCGAGGTGAAGGAATTCGCTGCTGGGGGAGCGAAGGCTTTGAGTAGGGTCAGGGTGGAGGACTCGCTAAGCAGTTGCCTGAGCGGGGCGAGCCTAAGTATATGCACGACCGCTAAGACGTCCAGCGAGGACGTGCTGAGGATCTCTGTCCCGTCCGATATGGTGAGGTACATACTCCCGGAGAGCGGTGCCGTGGCACTGGTCTTCGGGAGGGAGTCAGTCGGCCTGACGCGTGAGGAGCTCAGCAATTGCGATATAGTATCGACTATTGATACGGGTACAGAGTACTCGACAATGAACCTCAGCCATGCCGTCGCGATCTACCTGTACGAGCTAGCCAGGGCCGGTTCCCGGAGACTCACCACAGGCGATTACTGTCCCAGGAACGTGATGGATGCGATGTATAGGGAGATCAGCTCATTCTGCGCGGACTTAGCCGATGAGAGAGCGTGCATCGCCCTAAAGCGGGCGCTGGCCAGGGCCAGGCTAAGCAAGAGTGAGTGCGGAGCTCTCTACAAGCTCTTCAAGAAGGTCTGGCACAGGCTAAGCGAATGCTCTCAAATAATGTTCGCCGACTACTAGCTGGTGCGGCAACCCTTAAATAACGGGAGTGCTACCATAGACCAGGTGCGGAGATTATGCCCCTGAGGCCTGCCAGGTGCTATAAGGAGCTGAAGAAGCCGCCCTACACGAGGAAGGAGTACATTAAGGGCGTCCCGGGGCCCAAGATCGTTAAGTTCGTGATGGGCGAGCCCAACAACGTGTACGAGGTCTCAGTACAGCTCATAGCCCTGGAGAACGCCCAGATCAGGCACAACGCGCTCGAGGCCGGGAGGGTCATGACCCACAAGTATCTGGCCAACACCGTCGGCGAGCAGCGCTACGTCTTCATAATCAGGCAGTACCCCCACCACGTGCTCAGGGAGAACAAGATGATGGCTTTCGCCGGAGCCGACAGGCTGCAGGACGGGATGAGGCAGGCATTCGGCAAGCCCGTCGGTAGGGCTGCCAGGGTCCGGGTGGGTAAGGTGATCGCCGAGGTGAGGACGTACAGGGACGCCATAGAGCACGCCAAGGAGGCGCTCAGGCGCTTCGCCTCCAAGCTCGGCATGGAGACCAGGATAGTTGTTAAGGAGCTAAAGTGATCAAGTTTTGCCGGAGAGCATAGAAGAATTCTACGTAATTGACTGGGACGCTATAAAGAGAGCCCTGTCCAGTACCGAAAGGGCCAAGCTCCTTGTCCAGATCCCCGAGGGCCTCAAGCCTTACGCACCCGAGATCGCTGAGAGGATCAGCACGTTTGCCCCCGACGCAGAGGTGGTAATCGACCTGAACCCTGTCTATGGTTCCTGCATGATAATGCCGGAATACCTCCGGGACTATGAAGTAATAGTGCACCTTGGGCACGACCCCTACCCCTTATGGAGCAGCCCTAGGAACATTGTTTACGTAGGACTGAGGAGCAGGTCCGTGGTCAGCGAGGACGTTGTGAGGGAACTAGGCAATATAGTTAGGAGTGAGTTCGGGACGAGGGTAGCCATCTACACCACACACCAACACTTCCACGACGTAGAAAGGGTGGCATCATTACTCAGGAGGGAGGGCATCACGGTAGTTAACGACCTCAGGTACTCAGTCATCACGGGGTGTTGGTTCAGTGACCTCGACAGAGTGGTGAGTGAAGGCGTCGACGCCTTCATAGCGTACGCAGGCGGCCGATTCCATGCCCTCGGCATGAGCCTGAGAGCAGGCGGCAAGGTACCTGTTCTCAGGCTCGATCCCTACAGGAACAGGGCTGAGGACTTCACTCCGGAAGTGCTTAAGGTGCTTAGGCTCAGGTACGGGAAGATACGCACCGCTCTCGATGCTGAAACATTCATGATAATCGACGGTGTCTCGGGCCAGCATCGCCCCAACCTGGTTGCGCTGGTATCGAGCTCGCTCAAGGAAATAGGTGCGAGCGTATTCACTGGGAGAGCGTTCATCCTCAATATTGAGACCCTCCGGAACCTCGACTCCTCGAGGATCGACGCATACGTAATTGCCTCATGCCCTAGACTGGCAATCGAGGACCTAGCGAGTTTCCACAAACCTGTCCTAACCCCTGGAGAAGCACTCATGGTTGCCAGGAGATCCCTCGGGAGGTATGTCTTCCCGTGGTGAGCAGAAAGAAGTGGCTCTCCGCGAGGCTCTCAACAGTACCGGAGATACCTAATCCGAGCGAGTACTTGGAGCAGTACACTACCCCACCCGAAATAGCCGCCGATTTTGTCTGGGAAGCCTTCATGAGAGGAGATATCGAGGGCAGACACACCGTTGACCTAGGGTGTGGGACAGGCCGTCTTACGGCGGCATCACTCATCCTTGGGGCCTCGAGGGCCACATGCATCGACATAGACGAGGAGGCTGTGAGGGTGGCGAAGGAATGGCTCACCGAGAACGTCGGCGGCATCACTGAGTTCCTGGTGAGCGACGTTGTTGAGGCCCTCCCCTTTAGGTTCATCGGCGGCTGCACGGTCATAATGAACCCGCCTTTCGGCGTGTGGCGAAGGGGTGCGGACGCCGCGTTCCTAAAGGCTGCGGCGTCTATCTGTGGCACCATCTACTCAATGCATAAGTACGTCCCCGAGAGCATGGCGTACCTCTCAAGGCTGATGAGTGATCGGGGGTTTGGGTGCGAGATTATGAAGGTCGTTGATTTCCCTATAAGGTGGTTCCTAGAAAGGCATCGCAGCAGGGTGAGGTACGTGAAAGTTGCTTACGTTAGGTGCCTTAGTCGCTAGCTTATTAATGAGATTGCCTGAGCAAGGAGCTCCTTCCGAAGCTTCTCGTCGCTTACGTTCTGTGCGAGGAGTACCGTGACGAGCGCCCTTATCATGTTCGTCATATTATCCAGTTTCTCGTTCAGGTTCCTTACCTCCATGTTGAGTGAGTTTATGTCTGCCTGTATGTGCGTCATGGAGTGCGCTATGGCGTTGAGTATGAGAGCGGTGAAGTCCTCCCCGCTCTCATACTCGACATGCTCGTGCTCATGCTCGTGGGCGTGCTCATGTTCGTGAGCCATCTCCGGTTCGTGCTCGTGTATCTCTCTCTCGACCTCGGCGTAGTCCTCCTCCTTCTTGGGCAGAGTAGAGAGTCTCCTTATGGGCATTCCTTCCACCACCTCTCATTAGTTTTGGCCGGTTCTTAAATTGGAGGGATCAGCGTCTGGTGTTCATCTCATCCCTCGGCGTGGTCGAGGTCGTAGGTAATGCCACTCATCATCTCCTCCGTACCTATCACCAGGGTCTTGCCCCACTTACTATAAGCGTTCAGCACCAGAAGTATCCTACTCACCCTCGGGTACTCCATGCACTCCGTCTCGACAACGCGTCCGTCGTCAAGCTTAGCAACGATTTTCGACTTCCTCACTGTCTTCGTTCTCTCGCAGTCCACTACCTCGAACTCCCTGACGAACCCGTTGAGCGCTAGCCCCTCCAGGTCGAGGCCCGAGATCCTCTCAGGTTCCTGCGACATCCTTCTTCGCCAGTGATCAACATTAAACGAGTCAAACATTAATGTATTGCCGTGGTGAGTGCTGTGAAACTATTGCTAGTGACCAGCAGGGCAGCAGCCGACATGCTTGAGGAGGTAGTGAGAGATCTGAGGAGTAGGCTAGGCGGGAGGGTCGAGTTCGAGGTGTTTGTGTCCTCGGTCCCAGTTGCTTCGCTGGCGAGCGCCGAGTTCATCGGTAAGGAACTGATGGAGTTCTTGAAAGAGATGAAGGACTTCGACCTCATAGTCATTCCTGGGTTAGTGCACGGCAGCGCGAGGACCGTGGAGGAGCTCACGGGAATAAAGACCGTTAAGGGACCCAGATACGTTGGCGACCTCCCAGACTTCGTTGACATGCTCCTCGCGGGTTTCGAGTTCAGTCCGGACGTGCCAGCTGATGAGCTGTTGAGGGAGACCATCGTCTCAGGTCTGGATGAAAAGGTCTCGAAACTCTCTGCCGAAAGCAAAGCAGCCTTCTACTTAAGGGGTATCAAGGTCCCGGTTAAGCCCCCGCCGCTCCTTCTATTATATGAGACGCCGGCCGACCCCGAGAAGGCGGTTGCTGACGCCGTCTATGTCAAGGAACTGGGCTACGAGGGCGTTGTTATTGGGTGCGAGAGCTGGGGTTGCCCTAAGAGCGTGGTGAGGGAGACGATTAGGTGTGTTAGAAAGGTGTGGCCCAACGCGCTATTAGGGCTCGACGCAAGGGACTACTTCAGCCTCTCGGATATTATCGCCCTTAGCGATGTGGACATAGTCATGAACATCACCCACAGGGAGGTAAAGGAAATAAGTGAGGTACTGCGAGATAAGGCAACAGTCATTATCCCTGAGGCCGGAGCAGCGGATCCCATTGACTCTATTAGAGAGGGTATAAGAGCAGCCGAGTCAGCCGGAGCCAAACCAATTATAGACCCGATGCTTCTGCCCCCACTTAATGGTCTTGTCCCCAGCCTCTCAACATTCTTTAGCTCTCTCCGTATCTTCAAGGAGT
Source organism: Desulfurococcales archaeon (assembly GCA_026986435.1). Lineage (GTDB taxonomy): Archaea > Thermoproteota > Thermoprotei_A > Sulfolobales > NBVN01 > WAOK01. The sequence continues at coordinate 11,738 of JALSOP010000130.1, forward strand.
ATCCGCACCTGATGGGTGCCCCAAACATTTACGAACTAATAGATGCCGACTCACCCGGCATCGCGGCGATCCTCACATCCATAGCAGTTGAGGCAGGCGCTTCGCTAATACTCATTACTGAATCAAGTAATAAGGCGAGAGGAGCTGCCCAGGAGTTCAGTATTGCCCGCAGAATGGTGCTCCGGGCATTCGCTCGGAGATCTCCTCCTAAGGACGTAGGAGCGTCTCTACTTATTCTCAAAGAGAAAAGGGACAGGAGTGTCAGACCTCCTAAACTAAGCGCCCGTGAGGTAGTTGTTGACAGATACGTGCCTCCAAGGCTCGATAGAGGATACTTCGTCAAGATATACGTCGACAATGAAAGGGAGAGGATCGTTGCTGATGTCTACTCCGCTAAAGGGGATGCTGTGTTGCGCGTGACGGGCAGGGACGCCCTCAGCGTGGCCCGAGCCCTGCTTTCTGAAGTACCCGGCATAAGCAAGGAGCACGCTGCCTACCTGGGCTATGAGCTGGGTAAGGCGGAAATAGCGCTCAGATTAATGAGATCGTATGTCCAGGACTTACCTCTCTTCGACTTCTCTTACAGGCGGCGGTCCGCCAAGCCTTAATAGCTTTCAAACTCCCACCTTCTTGGTAGAGAGAAGATGGTGGTGGTCAGGAGGCTTGCTGTCGCAAGAAAAATAATTGGGAAAAAGAAGGTTAAGGACAAGGTCTACACCTATGAGTACTACACCCTGCCTCTGAACCTGTACCTACCAAAGTCAATTGTTGAGAAATGGGGCACGGAATTTATCGTGGAGCGCGATGATGAGAAAGGTATCATCACTATAAAGCCAAAGAAACTCGAGGAAGGTAAGGGCAGGTCATGAGAAGAGCAGTGGTTCTTGTAGAGAGCGAGGGGCGCCTAAAGACTCCTGGGCCAGGCGAGTACCTTGATGTGCTGGGAGAGGCCGTTTATGCCTTGATACAGCTTGTTCCGCCGGGTTGCGTCGTATCGTACTCAGATATAGCTAAGGTCCTGGGCCTGTCGCCGAGGCTCGTGGCACTCATTATGAAGAGGAATAGGTATCCAATAGTGATACCGTGTCATAGGGTTGTCCTAAAGAACGGCTCCCTCGGGGGCTACACGTTCATGGGTAAGCCGAACCCCTCGCTCAAGAGGGCGTTACTCGCACTTGAGGACGCCGTTTTTCGGGACGATGAAAGAGTGAGTTACGAGGCACTGGAGTGCGGCAGGCGAGTGCTAGAGGCCCTCCTCAAGAGGTGATAAGGGGTGAGGGAGAACTGGTACATAGTGAGACCGGACGCCATTTATGTGTGGTCATCCGAAACCGTGAAGAGGAAGCTGTCCTGGTACATGAGGGTCATGTTCGGTAGGGAGCCGCCCAAGTTCATGATCGCTAGATCATACGGCACAGGCGTGGAGAAGCGCTCGCTTAGTGAGTTGAGCCTTACTGAACTACTTCATGTACACGAATCTGTCTCTAAGGAGTACAGGGAACTCATGAAGCAGATTATGGGATCGGGCGGCGGTTGGGAACACGTAAAGGGGGAACTGAGTGAAGCTTCTCTACTGGATTTGAAGGTCGAGATCCTGCGCAGGCTGGTTAGGAAATGTTCTCTCTGCGAGCACAGATGTGGTGTAGATAGGAGGGAAAGAAAGGGCGTATGCAGGGTTGGGTACTACCCACGTGTTTCCTCATACTTCCTCCACCTAGGCGAGGAAGCCCCGCTAGTCCCGAGCGGCACGATATTCTATACTGGCTGTAACTTCAGGTGTGTATTTTGCCAAAACTATGATATATCGCAAGTAGACATAGAATCCGGCATCAAGGTTAACGCGAAGGAGCTCGCCAGGATACAAGAGGAACTCGCTAAGTCAGGTGCAAGAAACATAAATCACGTTGGCGGGGAACCCACGCCTAATATGCATGTGATAGTTGAATCGATGAAGTATCTTAGAAAGCCAGTCCCGCAGCTATGGAACAGCAATATGTACATGACCGGCATAGCGCTTGACGTGCTTCGAGACCTAATAGACATTTGGCTTCCTGACTTCAAGTACGGCAATAATAGATGTGCGCTCAAGCTCTCAGCTGTTAAGAGATATTTCGACGTTGTAACTCGCAACCTTTCTGTCATATGTGGCTCTGGTGACCCGATAATAATAAGGCACTTAGTCCTTCCGAACCACCTAAACTGCTGTACTGAGCCTGTCCTTAGGTGGGTGGCGAGTAATTGTAGAAACGCTCTTGTCAACATAATGGATCAGTATAGGCCGATGTTCTGGGTACTCCGCGCGAGTGAGAGGTACAGAGACATCGCAAGGAGGCCGTATAGGTCAGAGATAATGAGAGCCTACAGCCTTGCTGATGAGCTGGGGCTGGATTACAGGGAGGTTAGTTAAGGTTTTTCAGCGCAGCTCAGCGTCATCACAGTCTCAGGCCGCCTCCATTCATCATGTCCGCGACCTGTGTGCTCTGACCTACTTAATACTGACGGTGTCAATAGGGCTTAGGAGTGCGTCATGAGGTTAAGGGATAACATAATTGATTCCAGACTTGTTGGGAGAATGATAAAAGTCTACACTTTCTGCGGCAGGGTGATTGAGGGGATACTAGACGAGGTAACCCGTTATGAGCTCGGAATAAGGACGTCCACGAGCGCCGTCGTTGTTATGAGGCACTCCATAGTGAAGGTCGCTGTCTCTGAGAGTGACATACATGGAAGTGGCAGCTTGGAGGCGGACACAGTCATAACGAGTGACTTCATCGGCGAGAACGTGACCATACTCCTAAACAACTGTGAGGAGATCAAGGGAAGGTTGATGAAGCTCTCGAAGTACGAGATAGGTGTAATAACGGGTGAGGAGACCTATATAGTGCCTAAGTCAGCGATTGTCTACGTCGTGCTGGCGGAGTTCGAGGAGGAGTAGTCGCTATCCCTCCCCAGGAGCTTGAAGCGTATGACCTTCACTCTCGTCTCGTCACTGATTTTCTTACCATATATTCTTTTGAGGGCCTTCACCAGTTCCTCGCGTGTCTCAAACCCGTCCCTTCTCGCGTCCTCGTCAGTGAGTTGTGAGACAGTCTTTTCCTCAACGGATTCCACTCTAGCGGTGCCTATCTTAACCATCCCAGAGACTATGTCGACTACGTCGCCCTTCTTCAGGCTGGTGCTCAGCCTAACGGTGCTTTCCTTCCTGCCCTCAAGTATGTCGGCAGCGTAGGCGGCTTTGAACGTTATTCTTTTTCTTCTTGCCATAGCCCCTCCTTTAATAGTTGCGGCAACAAAAGTTTAATAATAGAGGTGAGGTGAATGAGAATTCTAAGGAGGCTGCTCTCCTCGGGCGAGGAAAAGATCTTTGGGACGCTCTCCCAGCACGCTGAGCTCTCGGTGAAGTCGCTGAGGACGATAATTGACGTCCTTAGCAAGGATGAGGTGACGCCGTTAACTCTAGAGCGAATGATGTTTGAGGTATCAGCTAGTGAGAGCAGGGGCGACGGAATAATTCGGGAACTCTCGGCCTCAATCTCTAGGGGCGCTGTCCCCGTGGCGCTCATAGGCGACTTCGAAATGCTTATGGACAGGCTGGATGACGTGCTCGACCTGGTCAACTTCGTTGCCAAGGAGCTTAGCAGGGGTTTTCGGGTAGGTCTTCACAGGAAGGAAGAGGTTAGGAAGGTTTATACCGAGATAAAGAAAATGATCGATCACGCGCTCAGGGCTGTCGAGAGCCTCTCGGCACTCCTAACCGCCGCCCTCAGGGATTTCAAGGAGATCCAGAAGTACGATGAGCTGATAGACAAGATAGAGGACAGGGTCGACGATATCAAGAACAGCGCGATAGACCTCATATACAGCATGGGCAACAACATAGACGCCATAACGTTTAACCATTTAATGGAGCTTGTCCGCACTCTCGACTCAGTAGTTGATGCGTGCGAGGACGTATCGCACATGGTGCTGAAGATAGTGAGTAGCTTCTTTTACTGACAAAGAATGAGTCGGTGCCCCGGCCATGGTAGTGGAGGAGCTAGCCCTGTTCGGTACGGCTCTCCTCTTTGCTGTGATGGCCGTGTCCGTAGCGAACAATATGGGTGTGATCATCGGCCCTGGCTCGAGCACGAGGATACTTAGGCCAAACACGTTGAGGTTCCTCTCGATAATCGGGCTAGCCCTGGGCTACATTATTGAGGGCTGGAAGGTTAGGGCGGATGTCGGCCTTAGTGTAGATGGCGGGATAGTTGCCTCGCTCACTGTGCTCATCTTCCTCGGTGTTCTCACGCTCTTCGGCAGGGCAACCTCCATAACCCAGCTAATGTTTGCCTTCGTTGTCGGGGTCTCGGTGGCCCGCGGGGATCAGTCGTCGCTGGGCTTCGTTACTGAGGTATTAACGTACTGGCTAGTCGCCATTGTGCTGTCCGTGCTTACCTCCATGCTCATTACCTCGTTTATGAAGGGAAGGGGCCCATTTTCCGTTCTTGGATCAATAACTGTATTGAAAGGTGTTACCCTTGTAATGATATTCCTAACGGCGTACGTGCTCGGAGCAAACACCTTGGGCTTCGTCGCATCGTTCGTGCCTTCCCTTAACGGACCTGCCTCCCTGCTAGCGGCGTTGTCAGGGATAGTTGTGGGGGCATATATGACCGACGTTAGAGGGAGCGTATATTCTACGGGACTCGTCGGGTTAAGGTACGTGAGCAGCTTGACACCCTACATTAGTGCCATGCTACTCACTGAGGTAGGCACTCAGTTGGGTGTGCCGTTACCGCTCTCGATGAGCGTGTTCTTCGGGCTCATAGGGTCAGCCCTCGCGATGAGGCTCCGCATCATACCTTACAGGAAGGTGATTCACTACTTCGTGACAGCGTGGTTAGCCCCCTTCTTATTCATGGTGCTTGTTTCGTGGTTTCTTTATCGTCTCCTGCCTCTCCAGCTATGATTTCCCTGGATGATCTGTAAGCGTTGATCAAGGCCTCGAGCTTCTTGACAGTTAGCTCCTTCTTTCTTTTCTCTTCAAGCAGCAGCTTATTCAAGGTGGCCCGGGCGCTGCTGACGGCGAGCGTTACGCTGCTCGGCATCACCGACACCCACCCTACGCTGATCAACGGCTCGTCATACACGGCAGCCACAGGTAACCTATACTTCCTCATCAGTTCCTCAGTCTCTTCCCTCCTGACGAGCATGACAGCGGATCTCCTGGAGAGGTAGTCAGCCACACGCGGGGAGGGTTCGTCTACGAGGACGTACTCGCCCTCACGGACCCTGCCAAGCACTTTTTCGCTCTTCCTCAGGTCCTCGAGATTCCTGACATGCCGCACCAGGAGGGAGTACCCGCGGAATATGCTGTATATCACTGGCTCAAAGGACTCCACACTGCTTCGGAGGGAATCAACCTCCCGCCTTAACTCGTCAACGTATCTCGTCAAGGACTCGACCCTGCTCTGGAGCTCGCGTATCTTCCTGTCCCGGAGAATATGGATGCGCGACACAGACCTTTGTTCCTCCAGCCTCCTCTCTAGCTCCCGCACCCTCGCCTCCATGTTCTCGAGCTGCTTCCTCAGCTTATCATTCTCTGCCTGTAGCACCTCGTTCTCCCTTATCAGCTCATTAATTCTCTCAGCCAGCTCGTTCTCACGGCGCTCCCTGACGCTGGCGTTGTGTCCTCCGGACGTGAGTTTTACGTTGCCCAGGTAGTCGTTTATAGCTGTCTCGACTATCTCAGCGAGCGGCACGTCCCTGACAACGAGGTGAGCGTACCTGTGGATGTTTGGTGAGAGGAGGCCCATCCTCTCTAGCTCTCTTCTCAGCTTCTCGAGCTTGGACGCTATCGATCTGTAGGCAAGCACTGCGGCGGCGAGGGCGTCTCTCTCGTGAGTGGTCCTCACGTTTATGTTTCTCGGTGCAGCGAATTCCCTCACTATCTCCTCCTTTTCGGAGGTGCTCAGCGTGCGGGGCGGGTAATAGAGCTGGGCACCCAGCATTGCGGCGACTTTCTTGACCATCTCGGGCGGCGGGTTCGTGTCCGCCGACACTATGAGAGGGACGCCAGCTGATGAGACGACCGAGACTATGTCTCCCTTACCGAACTCTTTCGCTGAGTGGAGTGCTACGAGCTTGCCCTCGACGTCAAGTATTGCCAGACCGCTCTCTATGCCTGGGTCTATCCCGATTATCAGGTATCTCTTCCTCTCGCCCTCGGTAACCGTGGCGACCTTCTTTATGGTTGCTGGCTTAATGATTACCCTCACGTTCCTGCTCCTGATGTTGCTGATCACCCCCTTGAGCTCGTCTCTTGAGGCGTATACTATGAATACGGCCCTCTCTATCCCACCTACGCTCCGCCTCACATAGAGTTCGTAGGTCAGGCCCATGGAATCAAGTTTTTCTCGGATTCTCTTCATCATCCTGGCGACAGCGGCCCTCATCCTCCTCTGGAATTTCTCTGATTTGGAGCCGCCCGCGTACCCTCCCCTTCCCTTCGCGACTATGATGCGGACTCTTCGCTCAACGACATCTAGTCTTCTCCCGATACCCCTGGCCGCTAGTAGGGCATTGATTACGGCGGTCTTCTCTGCGGTGGGATGTCCTTTACTTATACTCAGACCAGCTAGCCTCGCCGCCTCTCTCAGGCTTATGGGCCCCTTCTCCGTAAGAGTTACCTGAACTATCCTTGTGTCCGGAGGCATTAATCCGATAACGCGGTCCAGAGCCTCTGAGGTCCCTCCTAGCTCGTATATGTTGTCTACTGCCAAAACTGAGGGCCTGTTCTCCCACAGCGTCCTTATAATTCTTCCTATGCCCCCCTCTTCAATCTTCTCAACCTTTCCATCCCTGACCACAGCTATCGAGTACCTGAAGTCAGCTAGCTTCGAACCAACCCTGATGACGTCGATCCCCACATATGTGGGGCTCTCCTCAGATCTCATCAGTTTCCCCCTTCACATAGCGAAGGGCTTGATCCACGTCCAACTCGACACCGTAACGGCGTTTAAAGAACTTGACCACGTAGTGGGTGTCGCGCCTGAGGAGCTCCGGCGCCCTAGGGTCGTCCCTGTACACGTACTGTGGCCAATCTATTATGTAGGGTATCTCGCCCGCCTCAACATCAACGATTACGTTGTACTCGCTGAGGTCGCCGTGCACTATGCCGACATTGTTGTAGGCTACCCTAATGACCTCAAGAATTTTCCGGAGCATGTTTAAAGGGTCATTAGCCTCGCGGTACCTGTAGAGCTCAATACCGTTGATGAACTCAGTGACCACGGCGTGCCTGTTCCAGCCGAATGCCTCGGGGACGTATCTCGTGTACTTCCTCAGGTCGAGCAGTGCCTTATACTCCCTCTCGGCGGCTACCTTCGACCTGATTAGCCAATTAACCTCATCCGTGAGGTAATCCCTAACCCTCACAACCTTCTGAAAGCTCACCCTACCTATCTTGTATAGTTTGAGTGCGACGATCCTCTCTTCAGCGTTCTTCGCTAAATAGATCTCGCTTTCCTTCCCCATACCTATCTGAGGCCCTAGATGAGTGATCACGTTCCTATCTACGAGCGTCCTTATGGTGAGGCAATCAAGGCCCAAGTAAGTCAGCCTGTACCCCAGTCTTGGAGCAGGGCTTCTTGCTATCACCTTGAGTTTATGCATCTTATCCAGTCTCTTAGCGAGCACCTTCGGCGGTATCTTAGTTCTCCTTTCAATAATTTCCACTGGCACGTACTCATATTGAGCAAGGAGCCTGTCAAGGAGCCTCAGTATTCGGTAGTCAGCCTTATCCAGTGACCTGCAGGTATTCGCTAGCAGCGTCGTCAATCTAGCACCTGATTATTTTGGGAAGGCTCCCCTTAACCTTAGCGGGTCGTTGGAGAGTGAAAAACGGTTAGAATAGAGCTATCTCCTCACGCAGTATTAGGTCAGTCAGCTTAGTTATGTTGCTCAGCTCCTCGTCGATTATGGCCTCAACCTCGCTCTTAACGTTCGGGAATGAAACCCCCTTTTCGAGGAGGACCTTAGCGCTCGCTATCAGTGGCCTGTCTATTGGGTGACCTATCTGGGAGAGGAGCTCTACGTAGACCTCCCTAATGCCGCTGACATCCTTGATTATCCGCCCGGCGATCTTGTTTGCCAGGGCGTTGTAGAGCTTGCCGACGTGGCTAACGGGGTTTTTGCCGGCAGTTGCCTCCAAGCTCATGGGCCTTAGCGGGGTTATGAGGCCGTTCGCCCTGTTGCCCCTTCCTGTCATGCCGTCGTCGCCGTGCTCCGCAGAGGTCCCTGTCACAGTAATGTACACTATGCCTTTGTCTGGTCTGTCAGCGGCGTTGAGGGTTATCTCTATCTCGTGCTCCGGAGCGATCTTAACCGCCATGTCGTGGACTGCGTTGAGGACCTGCTCCTTCACGCTTATGTAATGGTCCACGTCGTCGATGAGGCCGGAGATCATGGCTGCGGCGATCGTGAGCTTGATCTTCTTGCCGATTCTCAGACCCATTACCTTAATGTCCTCCCCGACCTCGGGGATCCTAGACTTAAGGTCCCTGGAGTTGAGGTACCTCTCAGTCTCGTATACAAGTCTCTCAAGGGTGGTCAGGGGGGCGAAGCCGACGCCGAAGCTGGTGTCGTTCGCTAGGGGCACCGACTTCTTGCCCTGCTCATAGACTGCCACGAGGTCCGAGCTTCCGCTCCGGATCATGTAGTCTATGACCACGTGCCGCTCGGGGTCTAGGAACCTGAAGTTCTTCTTGATCCACTCCTTTACCGCGTTTATCACAAGGGTACCCACAGGTATCCTTTCTATGTTGCCGTCCCGACTGAGCACGAACTCCGTTGCCCTGCCCGAAATAATGATGTATATGGGGTGCAGCACCTCGCCCCCGCCGAACTTGGGGTTCGCTTGCCCTCCGACGAGGAGCACTTTGTCGACGTTGTGGTGCAGTATGTACCCGTACTTCCTCAGATAATACCGTGATAGCGCCAGGCTCGAGGTCTCTGAGGCGGCGTCGGCGATGAAGTCGGGATGACCTGTTCCCTTCCTCTCAACGAGTTCTATCTCCTGCTCCTCTATTGGTGTGTGGAGAACCTCCTCTACCCTTATCGCCCTGCTGTTCATGGCACTAACCTAAGCTATGAAGGGGGGAGTCGAAACTTAAAGTTTCCCCCTCCCAGCATGCCTCAGCGCAGTCCCTGTCCCTTGATCACGACGTAGAGTATCTGGCTGCCCCTCAAGAGGACAGTACCGTACTTAGCTATCTCCTGCCCGTTCTCCGGATTTATCTCCCTACAGTCACGCATCACCACGTTCATGGTGGAGTCGGTCATTATCAGCCTGCCAGCGTAGGCAAGGCCGTCCTTGGTGTGAACGACTACCTCCTTGTTTATGGCGCTTTTGAGCATCCTCAGCGGCTTTACCGGTGCTTCCCTCGAAGCCAACTTATCGCCCTCACCTTATCCCTAGGTAGCCTCCTTTAAACGTTAAGTGGTGAGTGACTCATTATTTACCTAGCACCGATTATGTGTGGAGGTGGTGCAGTGATGGAGCTGATTGGGAGGATATCCGTTGGTAACGGCCACGCGGCTGACTACGCCTTCGACGTAATCGTAATGTTCAACAAAGGGTATAGGAGAGTCGTCGTTAAGGGTAAGGGGGACAGGATCTCGAAGGCCGTGGTCGTCACTAACTTAGTCAAGGATAGGATGGGGAGTGCTGTGCGGATAGCCGACATAAGGATAGGTAGTGAGGACAGGAAGGGAAGACTCGTCTCCTTTATAGAGATAGAACTCGAAAGAACAGTGTAGGAAGCCTAGGTAACAGCTTCTTCCTCTTCCTCTCCATGCACAGCCTTGGCGACCTCAGCTGAGAACCTCAGCCTAGCGGCGTCCATGAGTAGGTAGGTTAGCGCCTTCTCCCTGCTCATTTTTCCCGCCTTGATAATGTCCGTGAGTAGCTCGAGCGCCCTCGTCGCGTCCTCGCTGGCCAGCTCTGGGACCGTGCTCTTCACGAACTCGATAACGCTCATACCGAGCTTTGTCGGGATCAGGTATGTTCTGTACTTGCTTATTATGATGTAGCCGTGCCTCACGTTGTTCTCGATGGCCTTAGCGTATGTGCTCGGCCTACCTATCCTGCGCTCCTTCATCATCCTGACAACGTCCGAGGCTGTCAGCAACCTCTCCAAAGAACCCCTCACAACCTTGACCTCCTCAGCGCCCACAACCCCTTCCGACACCTCGTAGGTCCTCAGCTTCAGCATCTTCGTGAACCCGTGCTCGATTATCTCCGTGGGGACCTCCATCTCTAACTTATGCTCCCCTACCGTGAGAGTGATCTTCGCGTACCTCACCCTGGCTGGCCTCATCTGGCTCGCGATGAAGCGGTTGAATATTATGGAGTACAGGCGCTTGTGTTCGTAGCTCAGGCCACTGGCGTATATGTCATCCATTAGGTCGAGGGAGGGGACCGCCTTCGTTGGCCTTATGCACTCGTGCGTGCCTTCGCCGCCCCAGGACCTCAGATGCATGTACTCCTCTCCCAGGGCCTGCCTCAGGTACTCCTTGGCTATGCCCATACCCGTTGCTGAGACGTGTGTCGAGTCTGTTCTGTGATATGTTATGTAGCCCATCTCGAAGAGTTCCTGTGCCAGCTTCATGACCTTGTTCGGCGGCAGCCTCAGGTACCTCATAGCGTCAGCTAGGAGTGAGTCAGTCGTGTAAGGGGGTGGCGGGTTAACGACTTTTTCCTCCACCGACACTACCTTAAGCAGCACACCCTCCTTAGCGCGCTCAGCGAGCTTCTTCGCCTCCTCTTTCTCTTTTATAAAGAACCTTGCGACGATCCCATTGCTTAACTTAGCAATGACCCAGTAGCCCCTAGCCTCAAGGTACTTCTTGTAGTTCTCGGCCACCCAAGCAAGCACGGGGGTCTGGACCCTCCCTCCCCCTAGCCAGTGCTTTCCGAAGTGCTCTTTCAGTATGTTGCTTATCTCGAAACCGACTATCCTGTCGTCCGCTCTCCTCACTATCTGCGCGTCCACGCGCCTCATATCAATCTCTCTCGGGTTGGCGAGGGCTTTGTCGATGCCATGCTTAGTGACCTCGTGGAACTCTATCCGCACAAACCTGCTAGTGTACGGCCTTAGGAGGAGGTAGACGTCGTACGCTATCTTTTCCCCTTCCTCGTCCGGGTCAGTCGCAAGTATGATGAGGTCCGCCTCTTGAGCAAGTTTCCTAAGCGCCTCTATCACTGTCCTGCTGTCCCTCACATTTATCGAGCCGCATCTCGGGCAAGTGCGGGTCTCGTCTGTGAATTGATAGCCGCAGTCTCTACACCTCTTTATCGTGGTGTAAACAGGGGTTGGGGAGCCCCTATCGTAAATAATTCCGTGGAGCCCCTCATCTATACTCAGGTCGAGTATGTGTCCCATCGTTGGGGCGATCGTTGTCACGTAGATGGTGTCACCAATCGGTATGACCGTCTCGTACACTGTGTACGAACCTATGTACCTCCTGCCCGGGCGCCCGAAGAACCTAGCTATGGTTTTTGCCTTTGTGGGAGACTCGACAATCATTAGGGCCGCCTTTATGTGCTCGACGTCTTTACTGCCCCTGCTCGCTCTCCTGCTCATTCTCTGCTCTTGTATGACCTTCCTCAGGTCGATCTCGTTGAAGGGTACCATCTCGAAGTTGCTGATGTACCTCCTCACCTTATTGATCAGCATGTTGAGCAGGTCCTCGTCATCGTAGAATAGGATGACCAGGCCGAGGGTCATGCGCCCCTTCAGGAGCCTGCTTGAGCGGCCGCTGGCCTGAATAAAGGTCATGACATCAGGCATCATCACCGTGTACGTGCCCTTCCTCTTTACGACGATAAAGCCGTTCCCGACGAACTTGCCCTTCTCCTCAACGATACTCGCTATTACCTCTACTACCTCATCGCGGAGCTTGATGAGTTCAGAAGCGATCTCCGAGAGGGGTGGATGGAGCTCCTCTATAATGCCCCTCATGAACGCCTCTATCACCTTCAGCTTCCCAGGGCTTAATCTAGCGACACGGCGGAGGAGGCTCATCCAGTCCGCAGATACCCTGCCCTCCCTAGCAAGTTGTGAGGACACCGAGACTATTCTTCTCGGATTATTCATAAAGGACTCGAGCGGCATGGTGAACTTGGGGACACCCACGAAGACAACGTTATACACTCTTTCCGGCTCGTCGATGCCCCTCGTCAGTATGCCGTAGTACGTGGCCGTACCCACCAGAACATTCACTTCCCCGGAGCGGAGGAGGTCCAGCGCCTTCCTTGACTCGGCCACCTTCGAGGGCAGGCCCGAGGCAGAGAGGAACGACGCTATTTTCCTCGCCTCCTCCCTACCCAGGTCGCTGCTGACGAAGACCAGTGTCCCGGGATGGAGCTTCTTCAGCAAGGTCGCCAGCTGGTCATAGCCCTCGAACCTGAGGTATGTGTTCACAGTCTTTCTCAGATAATCTATTATCGATCCAACCTCGAAGCCAAGGAGTTCCCTCAGTACCTTTATCCTGAGGGAACTTCCCCTCCCTGTCGCCGAGGCGATGAGGAGCTGCCCGATATCTCGGTATCCCAGCTTCGTAGCCAGCTCTTCCTCAGCCTCGTATAATCTGTTAACCACCTCGGAGTACTTCTCATCATTTCCCATGTACTTGTAGAAGGCGGCCTCCTGCTTCAGCTTAACTACCTCTGTGGCAAGCTCTATCACCTCCTCCTCTATGCCCAGTGTCCCCAGGATTAGGTTAAGGAGCCCGGAGGACTTCAGCAGAGCGTCGAAGTCGTCGACTAGTACGACGTCAAATCTCTTCCCAGCTAACGACTCCTTATTCCTGAACAGGAAGGCGTGCGTGCTTACCAGCACACACCTCTTCCCGCACTCAGTCCCCGACTTCTTGAGGTCTTGAGTACTGATCACCGAGACGCCCTGGGCCCTCTCCGCGACGATCCTCAGCCTCATCACTACCTGGTTCATTAATTCCCTCGTGGGAACGATGTACAGCACCTTATCGCCTCTACTCGCCCTATAGACGGCGTAGGTGATGAGGAGCGTCGTCTTACCCACACCCGTCGGCGCTATCAGCGCGAATGACTCCCCAGCGAGCATCCTCCTTGCCCACGCTCTCTGGATTGACCAGAGACCCTTTGCACCTGTTGCCTCAGAGAAGAACCTCTCGAACTCTACGACCTCATCCTCCAGCAGAAATAACTTATCGAGGGCGCCGCGCCTCAGCTTCCTATGGCCCTTAAGGTCCCTCACAGAGGACACGTTAACCGAAACAAGGGGGAGACACCTGGCGCAGGGCAGGCCGGACCTCAGCCTCTCCTCGGAAATGTCGCCCCCGCAGTTAGGGCACGCTCTCTTTATCAGCATCATCGCCCAACCGTTCACTTTCAAGCGCCCTACGGACATGTTTTAAGGCCTGGGCCTCATTGACTAGTGGGCACTTGATGCTCGAATCTGGGATAAGCGTTGCCGAGATGAGGGTTGCCGAAATTAATTCCGAATTCCTGGGCGTACCGACGATCCGCCTCATGGAAGCTGCCGGGGCCTCCGTCGCTTCGGAAATAAGGAAACGCGTCTCCCCAGGGGCCAAGGTCGCTGTACTGGCTGGAGGCGGTGGGAAGGCAGGGGATGGGTTTGTTGCGGCGAGGCACCTGGACTCCATGGGCTATGACGTGACTGTCTACCTAGTAGCTAGCAGGGTCAGGCACCCGGATGCCGCACAGAATTTTGATGTGCTTAAGTCAGCTACCGGCGTCGAGATAAAGCCCTTCGAGGGTGGAGTCGATGGTTTCGACGTTGCCATAGACGCACTCCTCGGGACAGGTGTGAAGGGGGCTCCTAGGGGGAAGTACGCTGAAGCCATCGAGGCGATAAACAGCAGTGGTGCGGGACTGAAGGTAGCGATAGACCTGCCCTCAGGCGTGATACCCGATACCGGGGAGGTTCCGGGGGTAGCCGTTAAGGCTGATCTCACAGTAACAATGCATACTCCCAAGAAGGGGCTCTTAGTGGAGCCAGCACTGAGCTACGTAGGTGAGCTAGTAGTCGCGAACATAGGGATACCTAGGGCCGCCACTACGAGGGTAGGGCCTGGGGACGTCAAGGTCTGGTTCACCCCGAAGCCCGCCACAGCAAAGAAGGGTGATGGTGGTAAGGTACTCGTCGTAGCGGGCTCTGCCGAGTACGTTGGCGCCCCATGGCTCACGGCCATCGGCGCGTGGAGCGCTGGTGCCGACCTAGTGTATCTCCTGGCCCCCGAGAATGTCGTGGTCAGGAGGTTCAGTCCAGAAATAATAGCGCATCCGTTGCGGGGCGAGAAACTCGTCCCCGGCCACATCGATACCATAAGAGCGTACATTCGCCGCGCTGACGTAGTGGCGGTGGGCCCCGGCCTAGGAACAGACCCCGCAACGTTTGAGGCGGTTCACAGGCTTGTGGAGGACGTCGTAGCGGAGGGGAAGCATCTCGTAATCGACGCCGACGCGCTGAAGGCCCTCTCGGCCAAGGACATAGGCCTCAGTCGCCGCGCTGTTATGACGCCCCACTTAGGGGAGGCCTCTAAGCTCCTGGGACGTCCTCTAGAGAATAGCCGTGAGAGTCGGGTGGAGGCAGCGAAGGAGATCGCTAGGAAGTATGATGCAGTGGTGCTGCTTAAAGGCTTCATCGATGTTGTGGCCGAGCCCGGCGGCGGGTTCAGGGTAAGGGAGGGCATAGGCTCGAGCGATATGAGTGCCGGAGGAACAGGCGATATACTGACCGGTGTCGTAGCGGAGATACTGGCGAGATCCGGGAACCCCTTCGGTGCTGCAAGGGCCGCGTCCTTCATAATGGCTGTCGCAGGCGTTCTCTCCTACTATGAACGCGGCCGCTCAACACCCCTGAACCTCGTTGAGTACATCCCACTAATAATCAAGGACCCGGTCAGCATAGCTAGTAAGGCACTTCAGTATCTGAGGACGTAGCCACGGGTGACGAGCATGAGGAAGTACGTCATAGTGACCGGCGGCGTGCTCTCAGGCTTAGGGAAGGGCGTAACAACTGCTTCGCTGGGCCTCCTCCTGAAGGCTTCTGGGTACTCCGTCACGGCAATCAAGATAGACCCGTATGTGAACGTCGATGCAGGCACGATGAACCCCTACATGCATGGGGAAGTCTTCGTTACAGAGGACGGTGGGGAGACCGACCTCGACATAGGTCACTATGAAAGGTTTCTTGGGATGAGCCTCAGCAAAAAGAACAACATAACGACGGGCAAGGTCTACCTAGAAGTCATACAGAGGGAGAGACGGGGCGACTACCTGGGCCAGACCGTCCAGATAATTCCTCACGTCACCGACATGATCAAGCAAATGATTAGTGAGGTGGCGGAGGAGCAGGGCGCTGACATAGCACTTGTCGAGATCGGTGGCACGGTAGGGGACATAGAGAGCCTCCCGTTCCTCGAGGCCGTGAGGCAGCTGGCGCTCGAGCTTGGGCCGAGGAATGTTGCGTTCGTGCATGTTGTTCTTATCCCCCTGCTCTGGACAACTGGCGAGCTGAAGACGAAGCCTGCTCAACACAGCGTGCAGGAGCTTAGGAGAATAGGTATTCAGCCGGACATAATAGTGGCCCGTTCCAGGGTGCCTCTAACGGAGGAGGCGAGAAGGAAGATCTCGCTCTACAGCAACGTGCCTTTGGAGGCGGTGATAAGCAACCCCGATGTTGAAGTCGTTTATGAGGTACCCCTGGTTCTCCAGAGGCAGGGCATCCTCAGGGTGCTCTCCAAGAAACTGGGGTTGACACCGGCTGAGCCCGAACTTTCTCAGTGGAGAGAATTCGTTAGGCGGGTGAAGGAAGCGGGTAAGGAAGTGAGTATAGCGATGGTTGGTAAGTACACGAGGCTGAGGGACAGCTACCTCAGTATTGTGGAGGCGCTGAGGCACGCGGCCGCACCCCTCGGCATCAAGCCTGTGCTGAAGTGGGTGGAGGCAACCGACATAGAGAGGAGCGTGGTTGATGTTTCAACAGTCTTTGAGGGTGTTAAGGGCGCCGTAATTCTTCCGGGCTTCGGGAGGAGGGGTGTGGAGGGCAAGATAAGGGCTCTTAAGGAGCTGAGGGAGAGGGGCATACCAACCCTCGGCATATGCTTCGGGCTTCAGATAATGGTTGTCGAGTTCGCGAGGAATGTTCTCGGGCTCAAGGGTGCGCACAGCACAGAAGTAGATCCTTCCACACCGTACCCTGTGGTGGACCTCCTCAAGGGGCAGGAGAAGCTGAAGTACCTTGGGGGGACGATGAGGCTCGGTTCCCTGCCGATAAAGCTTGTGCCCGGGACTAAGGCATGGGAGATCTATGGGGGCAAGGAGGTCGTTTATGAGAGGCACAGACACAGGTACCACATAAACCCGAGGTACCTCGACGCCTTCGAGGCGGCTGGATTCATAGTAAGCGGGGTTGGTGAGGAGGGGCTTCCTGAGATAATGGAGCTTAAGGGTAACAAGTTCTACATAGGGACGCAGGCGCATCCGGAGTTCAAGAGCAGGCCCTTGAACCCAGCAAAAATGTTTTACGCGTTCCTCCGTGCAGTGGTGGGTGTTTGATGTTCAACAGCTAAAATGCCTCTCGCAAAGGATCAACGGTCGAGCCGAATGAGATTTCGTGGCGACCTGAAGAAACTTGAGGGGAAAACTGTTCTCATGCTAGGTAATGAGGCGGTCGCGTGGGGGGCGCTGGAGGGAGGTATAGGAGTAGCTACGGCCTACCCCGGCACACCGTCTTCAGAGATAGTTGAGTCACTCGTTGATGCAGCAAGGGAACTAGGTTTCTGGGGTGAGTGGGCGGTCAATGAGAAGGTGGCGTTCGAGATAGCTTACTCGGCCGCGATCTCGGGCATTAACGCCCTAGTGGCGATGAAGCATGTCGGTATGAACGTGGCGGCTGACCCGCTCATGAGCAGCGCCTACACTGGCGTAAGGGGGTCGCTCGTTATTGTGACAGCGGACGACCCCTCCATGTGGAGTAGCCAGAACGAGCAGGACAACAGGTACTACGGCCTCCACGCGTACATACCTGTCTTCGAGCCTCACTCACCTAGCGAGGCTAAGGAGCTGACGAAGTACCTCTTCGATTTAAGCAGGAGGATCGGTCACCCGGTCATTCTCCGAATGACAACAAGGGTAAGCCACACGAGAGGGCCCGTCAAGCTAGGAAAGATAAATGTGATGGAGCCCAAGGGCAAGTTCATCAAGGAGGACAGGTTCGTGCTGATCCCCGCGAACGCCCGGAGGAACAGGCTCGAGATGCTCAAGAGGTGGGAGAAGATCAAGGAGGAGATAGAGCACATACCATTCAATAAGGTAGAGGGTGAGGGCGACGCACTGATAGTGGCGCCGGGCATAGCGTACGCGTACGTAAAGGAGGCGGTTAGGGAGCTAGGGCTTGAGGGAAGGGTAAGGGTTCTCAAGCTGTCCTCGGTCGTGCCGGTACCCCGCGGGCTCCTCCTGAGAGCTTTGGATGGTGTGAAGAGGGTGCTGGTCGTTGAGGAGCTCGAGGACATAGTGGAGAAGGAAGTGAAGGCGGTGGTGGCTGAGGAAGGCCTTGGTGTGGAGGTCAAGGGTAAGGAGATCGTTGGCTACCCCTACGAGCTAACCCTTGCGAGGGTTAGGAAGTCGATCCAGGCCTTCCTAGGGCATGCCCCGGCTGAGGAGGTGAGTAAGGGAGGCACGGTCACAGGATTACCGGTCAGGCCCCCGGTACTGTGCCCGGGATGTCCCTACAGGCCCCTCTTCACAGAGGTCAGGCGCCTCATTAACCAGGAGAGGCTCTCCGTCGTTGCCGCGGGGGACATAGGGTGCTACTCCCTCGGTTACAATAAGCCGTACAGGCTCCAGGACATAATCATCGAGATGGGTGGCAGCATAGGTACCGGTATAGGGCTAGCGAACTTCACCGACGACGTCGTGATATCAATAATCGGTGACTCAACGTTCTTCCACGCGGGCCTACCGCCGTTGGCAAACGCTGTCTACATGAAGTCCCCTCTGGTGGTCATAGTACTCGATAACATGGTAACCGCCATGACAGGGCATCAGCCGTCTCCCTCGACGAAGGGGGTGCCTGGCAGGAGGTACATACCGATCGAGGAGACGGCTAAGGGTCTGGGCGTGCGCTTCGTTAAGGTCATAGACCCGTTCGACATGAAGGAGGTGCGCAGGACCGTTCTCGAGGCGATAAAGTTCGCCAAAGAGAACAGCGAACCCGCGGTGATTGTCGCCAGGAGACGTTGTGCCTTAGAGGTTGTGAGGGACCTCAGGAGGGTCGGCGTAAAGGTTCCGCCGTATATCGTGCTGGAAGATAAGTGCATAGCGTGTCGCCTATGCTATGACTTCTTCGCCTGTCCAGCAATTTTTGCCAAGGATGATGGGAAGGCCTACATTGATCCGGAGCTGTGTGTCGGTTGCGGTGCATGCGCTCAAGTCTGCCCGACTAGGGCGATCGTTCCCGCAGAGAAGTACGACAAAGATAAGGTTGAGTCTTTCTGGAGGTGATGGTGTATGGTGCTAAACATAGTCGTGGTTGGTGTCGGTGGCCAGGGCATACTCTCGCTCTCCAGGATGATCGGTGAAGCAGCCCTTGCCCATGGGTGGGACGTGAGAGTGGCTGAGACGCACGGCCTTAGCCAGAGAGGCGGCTCCGTCATAGTACACGTCAGGATCGGGAAGGAGGTAGTAGCGCCTACTATAAGTGAGGGTGAAGCCGACCTCATGCTCGCGCTGGAACTCATAGAAGCAGCGAGATATTCCTACTACCTCAGGCACGGGTCCTTCGCGATAGTGAATGATAAGGCAATAAAACCCTCGCTGCCGGGAACTAAGGTGCCCCAGCCGGAGGAGCTGAAGAATGCTGTAGAGGGAGTAGCTAAGGTCAGGTACCTCAGCGCGTCGGAGACGGCCATAGCCCTCGGAAACCCTGTCGGTGCAAACATGGTGATCTTCGGCTACTTCTCAAGAATAGCGGAGGAGGCCGGGATTTACTCCC